>JAKSOT010000025.1 GCA_024405455.1 Akkermansia sp.
TACCTCCGCGACCGCGTCGGCAAGGAGGCCGTCACCGTCAAGGCCGCCCGCTAAGGGCAACCGCAACATTCCCTTTCAAAGGGCGCTCCCCACGCGGGAGCGCCCTTTTTGTGCATGCATTCGGATACGCCGGCCCCACCCCGCAAGAAGGCCCGGCCGGAACGGCTGGGCCTTGCTCAATTCCGCGCGCCCTGCTTGCCTCGGCGAAGCTTTAGCGGAGACGGGTCAATTGTAAGTCCAAATCATGCCTTTATCGCTTCCGGATTCTTTTCCAGCACGCGCAGCAGCTTGGCGGCCGCGCCGCTCGGGCGCCGGTCGTTTATCTCCCACTTGCTCAAGGACGACAGCGTGATGCCCAGTGCCTTGGCGAACTCGCTTTGCGAGAGCCCGAAGCTGTGGCGCAGTTCCGCGATGCTGTTGCCTGACTGGGGCAGGCGGTAGCGGGAGGGCGTGACGATGAAGCAATGTGGTTCCGGCAACCGCCCACCCTCCTCCAGGGTGTCGGCCACGTAGATTTCGGCGCATTCGTCCAAATTGGCCGCCACCTCCTCCGGGGTGTCGCCGTGCGTGCAGTCTCCGTCCAAATCCGGAAGGCTGCCCACATAGCACTTGTCCTCCTCGCTCCAGCGAATGAAGCGCGGATAGCGGCGCGCAAGTTCTTTGATGTTCGGTGTGTTCATAATTGGTGTCTCCTTTTTGATTTTGGTGAGCCTTCGGGTGGCGTCACTCCCCCTTCCCGGTGGCACGGCTGATTGTCGTGCGCACCTGCTTGACGAGGTACGGCTTGGCGTCGTCGCCATCCTTTCCGCAGATGGTGGCGGACAAGCCGCTGGCCTGATGCTTGTATCGGCGGTGGGATCCTTTTCCTCCCTTGGTCAACACAAAGCCGCTGGCTGTCAGCTCAGCCACTATCTCCCGAATCTTTATCGGCATGGCTTCAATATATCACAATGTGAACAAAATGCAAGCCGAATTTTTCACATTGTGAAATTTTTCCGCCCTTGCCACGCCTTAGCCCGTAGGGCTGCGGCGGAAATCGCCCCGCAAGAAGGCCCAGCCGGAACGGCTGGGCCTTGTTCAATCTTGCGGCGTAGCCGCCGAACTTTCTAAATAGTACCTAGTACATAGTACCTAGTAAATCACTTGCGGCGTCTGCGCGCTGCCAGCGCGCAGAGCGCCAGCAAGCTGAGGGTGCTTGTGGTGGGTTCCGGGATGAGGTAGATGGCCAACGTGTAGGTTCCCACGTTCTCACCGCTATTGCTCCAGTTGTACACCATGGCGTACTTCTGGGACTCAAGATTCGTGTACACCTCGCTGGCATCCAGTTGCACATGGCGGTAGTCCACGCAGGACAGCTGATCACCCTGGGTGGCATCCCAGTCGCCGATACCGGTGATGTGCAGCTGCTCCACGGAGGTGGAGATGTAGTACCAGCGGTTCTCCATGGAGAGGCCGGAGATGGCGGTCATGTCTTTATCGCTGAGCGTGGCACCCGGCTCGATGGTGAGCGAGCAGCCCAGGTTCAGGCCGTGGGAACCCTGCGCAGCGGACACATCCATCACGGAGCCTTCCTTCATCGTCAGGTTGGCGTTCAGCTGGGCCGCATCGCCAGCGGTGAGGACCTTGCCTTGCTCGATGGAAATGGAGCCCACGTTGTCCCCGCCGGCGGTGGTGCCGGTGTACACACCCATGGTGGCGCCGGCGCCGATGGTGACATCCTGCACGTTCACGCTGGCGGCGTTCATGATGTTGAGCACGCCGGCCTCCACGTCAACGGAGCCGTTGAAGCTTGCCGTGCTGCCGGTGATGTTGGCGGTGCCGGCACCGAC
This sequence comes from Akkermansia sp., assembly GCA_024405455.1. Taxonomy (GTDB): domain Bacteria; phylum Verrucomicrobiota; class Verrucomicrobiia; order Verrucomicrobiales; family Akkermansiaceae; genus Akkermansia. Next base: position 1,830 of record JAKSOT010000025.1, read on the forward strand.
CTTTTGGATGGTGGCGTCACCGCTCACGGCGCCGCTGAGGTTCAGCGTGCCGCCATCGGTTCCCTGCTCGATAGCCGTGCCGTCGGCGTTGAACGCATACTTGGCGGTGTCGATCTTCACGGCCTTGCCGTCCGCTGCGGTGGTGACAATGGCACCGTTGTAGGAGGCCGTGTCGGCGGAGATGCCGATGGTGCTGCCGGCCTGTGCGTTCAGCGTGCCGCCGCGGTTGCCGCTGGTGGTGCCGCCGAAGACGAGCTTGCCGCCGTCATTCAAGTTCACGGCATGGTCTTGGTTGCCGTTGCTCTTGATTCCCTTCACCGCAACCACGCCGCCGTTGCTGATGTTCAGGGTGAACCCGTCGGTATTGCCGCCCAGGAGCGTGGCATTCTGGGCAAGCAGATTGCCTGCCACCGTGGCGGTGGAGCCGTTTTCCCACTCGCTGAGCACCAGGCCGGTCTCATGGGTGTTCCCGCCGTCGCCGCCGCTGATGGCCACCGTGGCGCCGGACTTGATCTCAAACCCGGTGGTCACGCTCCTGTCCTGCATGTTGCCGTTCACGAAATACGTGGTCTTGACCAGGGTGGGGGTGGTGCCGTCGCCGATGATCAGGGTGCCGAGGTTGTACAGGGTGGTGGCGGTGAGGTTGGCCGTAGTCAGGGTCAAATCCTTGCCCTTGGCAATCCGCACGCCCTGGTCCCGTGTAGCATTGCTGACGGTGATGGCGCCGCTACCTGCAACAACGGCACCGGTTCCGCCGGCAGCCAGGTTGGTGATGGTGGTGGTGCCGTTGAAGGTGGTGGTGCCGCCGTTGGCATTCAGGGTGGTGACCGTTGCCGCGCCGTTGAAGGTGGCGGTGCCGCCGTTGGCGCTCAGGGTGGTGACGGTGGAGGAGCCCGCGATGCTGAGAGCGCCGCCGTTGTTGGTCAACAGCTCGGAGTAGAAGTTACCCTTCACATCCATGGAGGAACCGTTCAGCAGGGTGATCTTGCCGTTGTTGCCGCTGGCATTGTAAACGGAGCCCACGTTGTTGAGCACGGCATTTTCCTCAAGGATGAGTTCCGAGGTGGACTGGAAGCCGAACCAGGAGTTGTTCATGTTGGAAACGCCGCCCAGTCGGGTGGTCGCGCCCTTGCCCATCACCAAGGCGTACTTCTGCGCGGTGGTGTACTCGTGGGAGTAGTCGAAGCCATCCGCGAAGGTGACCACCAGGCCGGTGACTACGGTGCTGTACGAGAAGTCCGCGCGGGCGCTGCCCGTCACCTCCACGTGTCCGGCGAAGTTCACCTTGGTGTCGTTGCCGGCAACGGAGAGGGACTGGAAGGTCATGTCCTCCGTGCTGTTGAAGTTGGCGGTGCTGCCGCCGTTCACGGTGAGGGATCCGGTGGAAGCCAACTGGGTGCTGCCGTTGAAGTCTATGGTGCCGCCGGAGATTTCCAAGCTGCCCACGCTCACGGAGTTGGAGAACACCATGTTGCCGCCATCGGTCTTGGTGAGCTTGCCGGTGCCGGAGATGGCGCCGGTGATGGTGGTCAACTCATGGAAGTTCTTGCCATACACCGCGATTTCCATGTTGCCGTCCATCACAATGTTGTTGGCGAACACGGGGGCGTCCACCTGACCGTCGGCATTGCTGCCGAAGAGCAGCTTGGTGCCGTTGCCCATGCGCAGGGTCTGGGAGCCTATCACGCTGCGGTAGGAGATGGCGCCGGAGCGGAGTTCCAGCGTGCCCGTGGAGGCCGCATCCATGGTCAGCACATTGTCGCTGTTCGCCAGGGCGATGGAAACCGTGCCGCCGTTGTTGGCCAGGTTGGCCAGGTCGGGGGCGGTGCCGCTCAGGGCGGTGGCGAGGTTGAGGGCCACGCCCGCACCCACGTTGAGCTTGCCGTTCAGCGCCAGGTTGGTCACGGTCAGGGTGTTGCCGCCCTCGCCGAGGTTCACCAGGCTGGCGGAGCCATCGCCCGCGGTCACGGTCAGGTTCTCAACGGAATCGGTGCGGTCCACCGCCAGGCGTGTTCCGGCGGCTGCCATCTGCAGCGTTGCCAGGGTTACGGCGGGTTCCTGGGCGGCTGCCGTGTCAATGGCATGGCCCAGGGTGTCCACGTCCGCGTCCTCCGCCACGGCGTTGTTCACGAAGTAGGTGAGGTAGGAGGTGACGCCGTCCAGCACCACCTCGCCGTTTGCGTTCAGCTCGCCTTCCATCTCGCCGTGCATGAACGTGGCGCCCGCGCTGGCCGCCAGGTCAATCTGGCCGTCGTTCACGGTCACCAGCTGGTAGGCTGCGGAATCGCTGGCAAAGCCGTTGCCGCTGCCTTCCGTCATGCCGCCCACGAACTCGCGCACGGGTTCGCCCGTGGGCTCAAGCGCGGTGATATCCACCGTGCCGCCGAAGGAGAGCGTGCCGCCCTCCAGCGTGATGGCCTGGTTGATGACGTTGGTGGTGCTGTCGCCTCCCAGCACCAGCGCGCCCTCCCCATCCTTGGAGATGGCGCCGGGGCCGGTGATGGCTCCGGTGAGGGTCAGGGTCTGCCCGTTATCCACGCCGATGGCGAGGGTCACGTTGCTGCCCAGCTCAATGGCGGCGGAGGCTTCCACGGTTTGGAGCGCGGTCAGGGTGCGGATGACGGCGTCTTCGCTATCCTCGTACCTGTAGGCGCCGGTGATGGTGCCGCCGTCGAGCGTGATGGCCGCCTGCACGCGGCTGTGCGTTGCACCGGCGCTGAATTCCACCGTGCCGCCCTCCACCGCGAGGATGCCGGGTGTGATATCCGTGTTGATGAAGCTGAAGGTGCCTTCACCGGTCTTGGTGAGGGTGTGGTTGTTCAGGTTGGCGGTGGTCGTGCCCCAACCGCCGGCAATCATGTACATCTTGCCGCTGCCGCCCACAGAGGAGCTGGCGGTGAGGGTGAGTTCCGCATTCTGCACATGCTGGTCAATGGTGTCGTCACCGTTGTTCACCAGGCTGCCGCCTGCAAGCGTGTACTTGTAGATGGTGTCGGCCTGGCCGTTGATGTCCACGGTACCGCCGGTTTCAATGGTGATGGTCCTGCCGCCGGTGGCGTTGGAGGCGCCCAGGGCGTCCTTGTTGCCCATGACAATGGAGCCGTCGCTGACCAGGATGTCGCCGGTGAAGGTGTTGGCACCATTCAGGGTCAGGGTGCCCTCGCCGTCCTTGACCAGTTTGCCGGAGCCGGAAAGGACGCCGCCCAGGGTGATGGCCTCGCCGGTTTCGGGGGAGAAGGTGGTGCCGGTGTCGGCGCTGCCCAGGCTGATGGCGCGGTTGGCGGTCCAGGCGTTGGAGCCTGCGCGCACGCCGATGGTGACATCCTGCAGCTCCAGGGTGCGTTCACCCGTGATGCCGCCGTCACCGATGTTGATGGTGAGGCCGCCCTTGAACGTGGCCTTGGTGGTCTGGTTTTGAATCACGAGATTGGCGGTGTTGATGGTGCCCTTGCCGGTAATCTCGTATTCGTGCGCGCCCGTGTTGATGCTGAACTGGCTGGTGGCGTTGAACACACCGTCGATGGTCATGGAGTTGAAGCCCCAGGGCGTGCTCAAGCCGTTGGCCGTCAGGATGGCGCCTTCCGCCACCGTGATGTCGCCGAAGCGCGCTCCGTCACCAGTGCCGACACTCAAGTTGCCGCTCAGCGTGGTGTCGGCGTTGATGGTCAGGGAGCCGTTGCCCACGGTCAGGGTGGTGGCGGTGGTGGTGCCGCCCAGGGTGATGGAGCCGCCGTTGAGGGTCACGGCCTGCATCTGGGCTGCGGTGCCCAGGTTGACGGTGCCGTTCGTCACGGACAGGTTGCCGATTTCCAGGGTGCCTTCACCGGTGGTGATGAAGGTCTCGCCTTCTCCCACGGCAACGGCGGTGTTGTAGTTGGACAGCGTGGTGCCCACTCCGATACCCAGCGTGCCGCGGTTGGAGATGTTGTTGTAGGAGATGTTGCCACCGCCCACCAGGGTGAGCGTGTCGCCCTCGGCGATGTTCAGGTTGGTGCCGATCAGGCTGGTGCCCTCAGCCACGTTCAGCGTGCCGCTGCCCTGCAGGGTGACGAAAGAAGCGTAATAGCCCGTCACGGATGCGGTATTTTCCCCGGTGTTCACATGGAGGGTGGTCACGGGCTCTTCTGCACCGTTGGTGTCCAGCGTGCCGCCGTACATGTAGACGTCGGACAGGAAATCTTCCTCAACGACCATCGACCTCTCCTGCACCGCCGCCAGGGAAACTTCATCGTCGAAGATGTAGTAGGCGTTGAAGGCGGCAGAGCCGGTCTGCTCGAAGGTGCCGTCCGTACCGACGTTCACCCCCTTGCCCTTGTAGGTGAAGGTGGTGCCGTCCGCTATGTCGAGGGTGGCATCCGTGATGTCCACCACGGTCACAGTGCCGCTGGCGGCCTGGTAGCCGCTGCCGGTGCCGGGCTCGTGTTCACCGCCATTCAGGTCGATGTACTTGACGGAGCCTTCGCCGGAGGGCTCGAACGCACCGTCCTTGAGCAGGATGTTGCCGCCCAGCGTCAGGTTGCCGCCGGTCAGGCTGATGGCTTCGTTGAGCAGGAACGGGGTTTGCTCCGTCCCCAAGGTTAGGGTCTGGGCACCGTCGCCGGTCTTCGTCAGCTTGCCGCCCAGGGATTGGAGACCGCTGTACGTGTAGTTGCCGCCCGCTGCCACGTTGATGGTCAGGCTGCCCGCCACGTTCATGGTGCCGGTGCCGGTGAGGCCGCCCACGGTCAGCGTGTGCGCCCCGGTCACGTTCACATCGCCGCTGGTCAGGGTCATGGCACCCGTCATGGTGGCGTCTGCACCCAGGTTGAACGCAAGCGGGGCGGTGGCGCGCGCCTGGTTGAAGTCCACCGTCATGGACCTGAAGGTGACCGCTTGGTCGCCGGTGTTGATGGTGAACGTATCCATGTTGTCGCTTGGCGACGTTGTATTGTGGCGAATCACCAAGTCACCGGTGAAGGAGTCGTTGCCGAAAGACAGGGAATTGATGGTGAGCTCCAGTTTTTGCTGCGCATCGCGCTGCAGACTCACGGTGTCGCCGTTATTGCCGCTCACGGAGAAGGTGCCGGCGCCCACCAGCGCGTCCACCTGCACCTGCGCGTTCCAGTTGTTGGCCACGGTGAGGTTGCCGTCCGCACGCGTCACTCCCGCCAACCGGTAGGTAGCGGTGTTCAGGTCGTTGACCAGGAACACGCCGGACTTGTCCGTACCCACGGTCAAGCCCTGAATGGTGGAGGCGGCGGAGTCCACAATGATGTTGCCGCCGTTGAGCACCACCTGGGAGAAGGAGGAGATGTTGACGTTGTTGCTATCTCCACCGCCGAGCGTGAGGGTTTTGCCGGCACCGATGGTGAGCTTGCCGGTGGCGGCGGTGGTGGTGCCGTTGGCCAGCGTGGCGTTCACATTCAGGTCGATATCGCCCACACCCGTGGCGGCCTGCAGGACCGCAGCGGCGGTGCCCTCGTGGTTCAGGGCAAGCATGGCACCCTCCCCTATCTGCACATGGGCGTTGCTGCCGAAAGTGGATGCTCCGTCAAGGATAATGCCCGCGGCGTTACCGCTGACGATTGCGGTGGAATCGTCACGCACATCCAGCCCCAAGCCGGCGGGAGAGAAGGTTGTATAGTCCACGTAAATGGTGCCGTTGCCGCCCTGTACGCGCACAGTGGCAAGTTCCAAGTTGTCGTAACACTCACTGCTCAAGTTCACATCGGTGCCGTTGGTCAGCACGTACGTGGTCTTGTCCTCTCCATGGAGGTATTCCACGGTGCCGTCAGCCTTCACGGCGGTGGCGGTGAAGGTATCTCCACCGCTGGTGAAGTTGAAGGTGGCGCCTTCCGTGGAGGACACAGTGCCGCCGGTCACGTTCGCCAGCCGCACCACATCCGTGGCGGTGGCGTAACCCTTGGTTCCCCCGGACAGCTCCTCGGTGTGCGTGTAGGTCAGCCCGGTGAGGTCATACGTGCCCGCGCCGAACACCAGGCTGCCGCCGGAAAGGCTCGCAGCCGCGCCCAGATGGGAGAAGCCGTGCAGCGTCAGCGTGCCGTCGCCGCTCTTGGTCAGGCCGCCCAGCGAGAGCGTGCCGTGCTCACCCAGGTTCACCGTGCCGCCCGTGGCGCTCATGTTGCCGCTGAACGTGGCGGCGGAGTCAAACGTGACGGCAGAATTGTTCTGGATCTCCAAGGTGTTGGCATTTACGGACTCTGCAAACTCCACCTTCTTCTGCACAATCATGTCGATCGTGCCGTTGGCGCGGTCGATTTCCGCGCTCCACAGCGGATTGCTCAGCGCCAGTGTGAGCTTCAGCTTGCCGGTGCTGTTGTGGGTGAGCAAACCTGTCCACTGGGAGGTGTCGCCGGTGAATTTCTGATTGACGTTCTTGCCGGCACTTGTATCGAACAAGAGGGTGCCGTCGCCTGTCCAGGAACCGCTGTAGACGCCCTCGGTCGGCATGGATGACCCCCACGCGTTCATCATCCACGCATAATCCTTGCCCTCGCCATTGACAAGGCGGATGTTCTGAACGTTCCCCGCTTTGTTCCAGTTGGTGGAGTAACCCTTATAGCCGCGGAGCTCCAGCGTGGAGTTTGCGCCGTTGGAGAGGTTGCCGAAGTTGAGATTGTCCTTGTCACCCGTGAGCACCACGGTGCCGGTCCAGTTGCTGCGGTTGCTGCCCAGGGATTGTATCTTGCTGGGATCCAGCGCAATGGTGCCGGCACCCTTCAGGTTGGTGAAGCCGGGGGCGGAGGCAAAGGTGACGGTGTTGCCGGCGTTCACGGTGAAGTCGTTGATGCCGGTCAGCGCGGCCTTGAAGTCCACATCGGTGTCGGCCACCACGTTGAGGGTGCCGCCGGTTCTGGCAACCTGGGCATTCACCTCGTGCGCGGCCCCGGCGAAGGTGAGCTGGGTGGTGCCCGCGCTCACCTGGAACTTGCCGGTCCACTGGCTGATGTCGCCCAGGTACTTGTAATCCATACGGTTGCTGCCAGCTCGCTCAAAGGTGCCGGTACCGCTCCAGGTGCCGCTGAATTTGGCTTCAGGCGTAGTTCGGGAGGATGATGCCGTGATATACCAGGCGGAGGCGCTTGCGGTGTTTGTGAGTTTGATATCCTGCTCAATTTCGCCGTCCCAGTCCTGGGTCCAGCCGTTCAGGCCCTTAACCTCGATGGTGGAGAGGGTGCCGTTGACCAGGTGGGCGAAATCAACCATGTTGGAGGTGGAGGTGCCGGAGACCACCACGGTGCCGGTCCAATCCGTACCCAGGGAGACATTCGCGCCCAGGCCCCAGCCTTTGTCTTGCGTGAAATTGTTGTTGCCTGCAATGGCGTAGGAGCCGGCGCCGTGCAGCACCTTGGCGGAGGTGGCGACGTTCATGCCGCCGGAGGTCAGCGTGACACCTTTGGCAACGGCCATGCCGCTGGCGGTGCCCATGACGTCGTTGTTGTAGGTGAGGTCCTTGTTGACGTAGTAGATGGTGTCGCCCTGGGCCACATCGATGGTGCCCACCCAGCTGTTGGCGGGGGTGCCCTCCGTCACCCTGGTGGCGCCGGTGATGTTGGTGATGCCCGTTGCGCTCGCGCCGTCCGCCACCTTCACCAGGTAGTACTTGGTGGCGTTGCCGGTGCGGAAGCCGCTGCCGGCGTACTCATCCGTGCCGTCGAAATCGCCTTCCGCAGCCTCGAACACCTCGAACCCGTTCGCAGGAATGCTTGCCACCGAGAGGGAGCCGCTGTAGTTCAGCGTGCCGCCGTCCACCATGATAGTGCGGTTCAGGGAGATGTTGTTGGCGCCGCTGAGGGTGGCCGTGCCGGCACCCGCCTTGCCCAGGGAACCGGTGCCGGTGATGGCGCCGGTCATGGTGAGCGTCTGCGCATCCGCCACGTTCAGGGCGAGGTTGTGGCCGTTCAGGTCCACAACCACGCCGGTGGAGACGCCCTTCTTGACCGTGAGGGTGGTGTCGCCGGTGTACTTGGCCTTGCCGGAGATGTTGCCGCCGTCCAGGATGATGTCTGCCGCCACCTGCGCCTGCTTTTCACCGTTCGCTGTGTTGAAGTCAATCGTGCCGCCCTGGATATCCAACACGCCCGCGTTCACGCGCGTGCTGATAAGGCCAAACGTGTTGCTGCCGGTCTTGTGCAGGGTGTTGCCGTTCAGGTTCAGGTACGTGGCACCATGCTGGTTACCCAAAACGTAGAAGGTTTTGGTGCCGGATACGTAGGAATCCCGGGTCAGGGTGATCTGGTCGTTCTGCACCTTTCCTGTGCTGGTATTGTTGCCGGTGTTGGTGAGCGTGCCGCCCGCGAGCGTGTAGCGCATGCGGTAGTCCACAGAGTCTTTGCCCTTCAGATCCACAGTGGCACCCTCGTTCACGGTCACAGTGCGGAACCCACCGTCCAAGCCGTTGGAAACGTTCAGCGTGCCTTCCGCCACGACAATGCTGCCGGAGAATTCAGAGCCAATCTTGGTGGTGAAGTCAAGCGTGCCTGCTCCCGTCTTGTAGAGCGTGGCGGCGCCGCGCAGGGTGCCGCTCATGGTGAGCTTCTTGTCCGGCGCAATGTCGAAATACGTTGTCTGGTTGGCGTTGCGGAGCCTGACGCTGGCGGCAATGGTGGAATTCTCAATGGCGCGGATGGTGGCGCCGCTCTGGTGGTAGTCCAGCGCGCCGTTGCCATCGCCCGCACCCGTGACGGTGCCGCCGGCCATCACAAGCGTGGTGCCGCTGCCCACGGACCAGCGCTTGTTGCCCATGGCGAGCTCGCCGCCCTCCAGCAGGGTGATGGTGTTGGTGAGGCCGCTATACTGCATGGAGTCGCCCTGTGTCACCGTGACCGTGGCGCCCTGGCCGATGGCGAGGCTGGACCTGAAGCTCTGGCTGCCGGAGATGTTTACATTGGCGTTGGTGAGGCTGACCGCGGTGCCGGCCACGGAGGTTATGTTGCCGATGGTGCTCTTGTGCTCCGCGGAGCCGCCCTCCAGGGAGAGGGAGGCGCCGGCAAGGGCGAGGTTGAGGCTGGTGGCGTTCAGGCTGCCGCTGTCGGTGTTGAAGGTGTATGCGGCCTCAACGGTCACGGTTCCGGCGTTGATGTCGGTTCCCAGCACCACATCCTTGGACTTGGCGCCAGCGCCGAAGAAGGGAGAGGCGTTGTCAGTGTAGTTCGTGCCGGCGCCGTTCTGTATCCAATTCGTGTTCTCGGTGTTCCACACGTTATCCCCGGCCGTGCCGTTCCATGCCAGGTTGCTGCCCGCCGTGTGGCCGATGTTGCCCATCTGGGATATCACCTGGTCCGCCGTCACCATGCCGTCGGACGTGAACACGGTCAACCCGCCGATGGAACCGGTGAAGTTCTCGCGGGAGCCGTCGCTGTTACCGGTGCCGATGCCGAAGGTAGCGGGGTTGGCGGTGTTCATGCTGCCATTGCCGCCACTGGGGGTGATGACGGATGTGTACGCACCATCCAGCATGTAATAGATCTCCAGCTTGCTGCTGTTCTCACTCTTGCGGAAGGTCACGGCTACCAATTGCCACTGGTTGAGGTCGACGCCGTTTGAGCTGGTGTTGAAGTCCGATACGCCCTTGGTGGTGGCTTTCAATGCACCTCCGTTATCCATTAGTTTGATACCGTTATTTTGACCGCCGTAGCCGAAAATGGAACCGCCGTGGGAGGTCGGGTTGATCCACGCGGCAACCGTCACATAGGTGGAGGACGTGGTGGCGGCGCTGGTCAGCGCGGCAAGCAGGTCGGCGTCATTGATGCCGTAGATGCAGTTGCTGCCGCTGAAATCGTACACGGCGCTGCCGTCGATGGATGCCACCCAATCGGTGTTCACGGTCGCACCGTGGTTTGTTGCCTCGGTGACCATCTCACCCATGGTGATGATCTTGTTCAGCTCGGCTGCCGTTGCAGTGCCGCTGCTGAGGGTGGTGAACGCTGCCGAGGCGAGGGTTGCGATGAGGGCCGCCTGGAGTTTGCTCGGAAGTCGGAGTTTCATGACTTTGGTATCGGTTAGAGGTTTTTCTGGTTTGATGGATTCTTGTTCGCTAAGTGGTGGGGCGTGCACAGTGGGGCACGCGCGTTCGGGGGAAAGCATACAGCATTCCCAAACCTTATGCAAGCCTTTTTTCAAAAAAAGTTGAAAAAAGTTTGCCTTGCCAGCATGTTTAACTTTTCCTAACTAATTCCACCCCGCCTCCGCAAAACACTTTATTATTGAGAATTCAATATATTAGTGTCCAAAAGCAGGCATACAGTATTGGGAATACTGTAGACTCTCCCCCGTACCGCGCGTGCCGCAGTGTGTCCGCGCAGTGAAACCTCACCAAAAGAAACACAGAACCAAACCAGATAACCGTTATGAAACTCCGTCTCCCGCACAAGTTCCAAGCCGCGCTCATGGCCGCGCTGGCATCGGTTTCCATCACCACCCTCAGCACGGGTTCCACGGCGCAGGCCGCAGCCACAATAGATGAGCACAGCACGTTGAACCTGGATGACAACGTCATCTACAACGGCTACATCTACAACTTTGTCCCGAAGAGCGGGTCCACTCAGTTCCATGAAGGCACCCGGTACAAGTATGCGGAGAAGGACGGCCACATGGAACAGACCTCGGAAACGACGGCGTGGAACAGTTTCGCGAACAACCAGACCGGGTACACGTACGGCCACACCCTGAGGCTGACGAGCACAGCGACGGACAGCACCGTGAACACCCAGTTCTCCCCCTTCTCCATGGGCGGCCTTATCGTGGAGGCCGGTGCGGGCACCTACACCCTGGGGCGCTCGAACACGGCCACCGATTTCAACGGCGTGGGCGATGTGAACATGAATATCGAGGGCAGCATCACCCTCCTTTCCAACAACGGCATTTCGTTCTTAAAGGGAGGCGACTGGGTGGTGGCTTCCGGCAAGACGCTGAAGTTCCAGACGAGCGGCACGCTCTCCTTTGCGGCGAACCAGGTGTTTGACCTGAGCGGCGGCGGCGTGGTGGACATGACCAGCGCCACCACGCTTACGCTCAACACCGGTGCCACCATCAACGTGGGAGAAGACACCACGCTCAAGGTGAACACAGCCAAATTCTCCATGCACGGGCAGAAGATGGTGGCCGATAACGGCACGGGCGAGATAGGCAGCGACTCCGCAGCGTTCTCCCGTCTGTGGAAGGGAGAGGGCATCACCGTGGCGAAGGGCGGCAAGCTTGTGCTGCAGGGCAACATCAATTTCAACGACAGCGATATCAACTCGCCGCAGACAGTCACCTCCGTGCTTCCGGACCTGGAGGTGACGGGGAACGTGCAAATCAACACTCGTGGCGTGAGCGGCGCCGGCACCACGTGGGACCTGGGCGGCAACCGCCTGGCAATCGGCGGCGAGCTGTGGCTCACCAACCACCAGAACCTGGCACTGAGCGGGGGCACGTTCTCCGCGGGCAGCCTGGTGCTGGGCCACAGCGGAAACACTGCCGCGGGCAGCTATCCCGCCAAGTTCACGGCCACTGCCGGCAGCACCGTGGAGATGGGCAGCATCGGCCTGTACGGCGGCTACAACGCCTTCACCGTCATCGGCAGCGATCTCACTTTCAACCGCACTGCGGACAACGCCGCCACCAACCTTCTCTCCAAGAAGGGGACCACCTATGCGAACACCGGCAGCACCGTCACCTTGGAGGGCAACACGCTGCGCTCCGGTGAGAACGGCTGGACGCTCATCGGCATAGATGACGTGGCGGTGACCGTGCGCGGCGCCAACACGCTGGACATTGCGGGTGGCAATACCATCCAGATCGGCCACGCCGCGGTGAGCGGCAGCTTCACCGCGCTGGAGGGTTCCACCGGCACACTGCAGCTGAACGATGCCACCTTTACCGGCACCGTTGGAATCTCCGGAGCCAACGTGGGCGTGGGTGGCACCGTGACCCTGGACCTGGCCAATCTCACCACGTACGAGGTGGCGGACGCCACCGAGCAGCAGTATTCATATAATAATGTGAGCGGCTTCCTCACCGCTTCCGGCAAGTACTACCTGGTGCATGCGACGGGGGAGCCAACCTCCACCGCAACCTGGAGCGGCAGCTTTGCGGATGGCTCCGCCACCTATGACGAGGCCTCCAGCGTGAACGGCAACATTGTGTTCTCCCTGAACACCCTGCCGCCTTCCACGTCCTATTATGTGAACGCGGACATGAACACCCGCAACGACGTGACGGGCGGCACCAACAACCTGCTGACGAAGGCCACGGATGTCTACATCAAGAAGGGGGTCACCCTCACCGCCTTCTCATACAGCGACTCTTTCACCAATCCCGCCAAGCTGCACGGCGAGGGCACCTACGCCCTGGCCAGCGCCAGAAAGGAGCTCAATGGCAATTTGAGCCTTGGCGACGACTGGACCGGCCGCGTGGTGCTAAGCGGCACCGGGTTTACCGACCTGGGCCTGAACTATGCCGCCGCAGGCACGGCCGGTGCCCTGGCCACCGCTATCTCCAGCGTTGAACTGAAAGGCGTTACCGGCTGGATGCCGAAAAACCACAACGCCAATATCATCCTTACCAATCCGAGTGCATCTGCATCCGCTTTGAAATTGACGAACGGCTCCTCCGGCACCAACGGCACCACCTACTTCACCGGCAGCATCTCCGGTAGCGGCGATTTCGAGCACGCGTGGGATAAGAACCCAGTCTATTTCGTGATGCAGGGCGACTTGAGCCAGTGGACCGGCAACATCATCAAGTCTGCGGGTGGTGTAACCGAATTCACCTTGAGCAACAACCCCGGCGGCACCATTGCCGTGGGTGCCAAGGGCAATTCCGGCACGCTCAGCATCAACATTACGAACAACGCGCCCGTGACCCTGACCGGCAACTTTGTCAAGGGCAACGGCACGCTGAACGTGAATGTGAACAACACCACGCAAGCCACCTTCACCGGAGGAATCACCAACGCCAACCTGTCGGTGAACACCGGCGCCACCGCCACTCTTGAGAATACAGCGACCCTTGCATCCCTCGCGGGTGCGGGCGCGCTCGTGGTGGATAGCGGCAGCAACACCGTGACCGTCAACGGCTCGAACAACTACACCGGCGCCATCACCGTGGACGGCGGCACCCTTGCCCTGGGCAACCACCAGTTCACGGGAGTGCCCTCCCTCACCATCAACGACGGCGGCACCGTGAAAACCGCCAACAACAGCGGCACCGGCCTGGTGGGCGGCACCATCACCATCAATGCCGGTGGCACCCTCCAGGCCACCACGGGCGCCAAGGACATCTTCGGCTACGATGACGGGGCCACCGTCAAGGTGGTGATGCAGGGCTCCGAGGCCAAGCAGGCCAAGATCGACTTGTCCGGGCTCGCCAGCGGCAATAGCGTGACCATGACCACGGACCTGGAGATGAAGGGCTACTCCACCATCTCCGGCGGGGCCATCAACAGCTTTAACGGCGCCATCACCGTCTCCGGCACCAACAACACCATCTCCGATTTCGCGCTGCGGAAGGCCGTGACCATTGACGTGGCTGCGGGCGGCGCGCTGGAAATCGGCAGCATGAGCCGCTCCACCGACTTCAGCGAAGCCCTCACCAAAACCGGCGAAGGCACGCTGACGCTCAAGGGCGGCGTGATTGACACTGCCATCACCATGAGCGGCGGCACGCTGGCGCTGGACGGCGCCTTCACGGTGGACGGGCTGGACCTGGTGGGCGAACCCACCGTTTATTACACGGGAACAGAAGATCCTATAACCCGCCGCACCAACGGCGTGCGCGGCGGCCAGCTGGACCTGCAGCTGCTCACGGAGGGCAGCACCGGCTCGCTGAGCATTACGGATACCGCACGCTTCACCTACGACAGCCAGACCATGAAGGGCAGCGTTGGCGAGGCCGGTACCCTCCACCTGGTCTCGGAAGGTTTCTCCTCCACTTTCTACATCAACGAGGCTTCCGAACGGACAGCCTGGATCTTTAGGGCGGATACCGACTACCCCGCCACCGACATCTCCATAGCCCGCGGGGCCACCCTGGTGGTGGACGACAACGCGGCGGACGGCTTCAGCGCAAGCAAGATCCACGTGCAGGACGGCACCGGCTACGCCAACCTGCAGATTCAGGTTGGCAACAAGGTGCTGGCAGACGGCACGGACCGCGCGCTGCAGCTCTCCGGAGCCGGCGAGTACAAGCTCAACGGCGGTGTCGGCCTCGGCAGCCTGAGCACCGCCGAAACCACCGCAACCACCCCCTGGACCGGCACGATTGACGCCACGGCGGTGACCGGCGGCACCAAACTGCTGGACCTGTTGACCAGCACCAACATCCACGGCGGCACAGTGCAGCTGCTGAGCCAGGGCAACTCGGTGACTCCCGCCGGCACGGAGACCGCTCTGGAGACCAACCTGGCCAATCAAGGCCGCACGGGCAACTTCACGCTGGCCGACACCACCTTCACGACGGGAGGCGCCATGCGCTTCAACGACTGGCAGAACAACCACGTCTGGACGGTGGGTTCAGGCTCCGCCCTGCAGGTCGGCGGCGATTTGTGGATGGACCACGGCAACAAGCTTGCCATTTCAGGCGGCAATGTGACCGTCGGCGGCAAGCTCCTGTTGGGGCACAGCGGCGGCAACAAACCCACCGGTCTGGAGATGACCGGCGGCTCCCTCAAGGCCACCCAGATTGACGCCTACTCCAGTAGCGCCTCCCCGCAGATTCCCGTCAGCATCACGGGCGGCACGGTGGAGTTCACCGGCACCGGCAATGTGCTGCAGATTCACAACAGCGCCGTGTGCGACGTGAACATCGGCGGAACCGGTGACAACTACGTCACCCTGAAGGCCAACGGCACGTCCTGGTCCCTGGCATACGAGGGCATGTCCATCGGCAACATCATCGCCGAAACCGCCAACGGCGGCGCCATCACCCTGGGCACCGCGGGCAAGGCTGCCAGCTACACCGGCAAGGTTGAAGTGGCCACAGGCAGCAGCCTGACGCTGGACGGCATCCTGACGCTGGGCGCCGACGGCATCGTGACCTCCGGCGTGCTGGGAGTGAGCAACACCACCGTGTTCAACCTGGAGCACATGGAAGCCCGGCAGGTGGATGACAGATTCGTCTACAGCGTCTTCACCGGTGCCGGAGCGGATTTGAGCACCCAGGGCTTCACCGCCGCGGGCAACATCATCGGCATCTCCACCGCCGGCAAGGAATGGACCTTCGGCAACGACGGCACCATCAGCTACGTGCTTCTCTCCAGCGAACTCGTCTGGAAGGGCGAGAACGGCATCGGCGTGTGGAACACTGCATCCGACAACCAGCCCTGGTTGAACGGCGAGGCCCCCTCCGCCTTCAGGAACGACGACGAGGTGACGTTTGACAGCACCTATTCCACCGCCGCCACGGCCACCCTGGGCGGGAACGTGGAGGCCGCCTCCATAACGGTGGCTGCAGGGGCCAACGTGCATGTGGCGCAGGACGCGCAGGAGGCCTACACCCTCACCGCTACTTCCCTGGTGGTGAACGGCACCCTGACATCGGATATGCCGATTGACGGCCTGCAGTTCATCACCGTGGGCACCGGCGCCACCTGGAACACCGCAAACGCCCTGGATATCAGGGACAACGGCGGCCTGCAGTCCTTCTCCAACGAGGGCACCATCAAGCTGCTCTCCGGCGCGAGCATGGATGTGGACATGACGGCCGGCAAGACGCAGCCCGGCGTGGTGACCGCCGCAGAGGGCGGCACGCTGCACCTCCACAACGTGCCGGGCAGCGCAGCCACCTTCAACGGCCATAACGACTTCCTCGGCACGCTTGTGTATGACGTCGTCTCGACCAATGGGCACGACGCATCTGTTACGCTGGAGAACTTCAACGGCACGCTGGAGCTGCGCGGCCGCCTGGCCGCCTCCGCCTCCAACTTTGGCGGCATGACCAAGCTGGTGCTCAACGGCGACCGCAGCTCGAACACCACCGGGCTTTGGAACCAGAGCGCCCTCACCCTGAGTGTGCTTGTGGAGGTCAAGGGAGACGAGACGGTCGACCTCTACACCTCCAATGCCCTCACCCTTACCGGCGACATCAACTCCGCCGGCGCCAAGCAGGGCCACCTGAGCAAGAGGAACGGCGGAGACCTGAACCTGCAGGGCGGTGTTTACCTGCTGAGCTATGACAACAACGCCGGCACCGTGAACATGAGCGGCGCGGCCGACATCACCACCCTGAACGTGATGGCCGGCACCGTGAACATGAGCGGCGGCGCCACCACCGCCACCCTGAACGCGGAGAACGGCACCGTGGCGCTGGGCGGCCAGGACAAGACCTACACCCTGGGCGCGGTCGCGCTCGGCAAGTCCACCGGCGGAGCCCCCAACCTCACCATCGGGGCCGGCGCCGATGTGACTGCCGACACCGTGAAGGTGGAAGACCTTTCCTCCGCCACCATTGTCCTGGCGGACGACTTCGACATCACGGACTCCCTGTCCACCATGGGTGCCGAGCATACGCTCACCATCAAGTCCGCCGACGGCGTGGAGAGCGCCAAGACGCTCACCACCGCCAAGCTGGACATTGCCAACGTGAACACCGGGATTGCCCTGCAGAACGTGATCCTGGTGGTGAACGGCAAGGCTTCCGTTGCTGAAATCATCACCGGCTGCGGCAACAATCGCGGCAACATGTCCGTGGGCGCCGGAGCCACCCTGAACCTCAACGGCGGGGTGAACTGGAGCCGTGACGGCAAGTACGTGAACCTGGCGATTGCCGATGGCGGCAATGTGAACATCACCGCCGTTGCGGGCAACGTGCTCAACGACCTCACGATTGAACGGGGCGGCAAACTGACCATCGGGGCCAGCGCCACCACCTCTGTGGAGGGTACCGCCACCATCTCGGAGGTCATTGCCGCCAATGCCGACATCACCTTCAATGGTGCCGTCGACATCAACGGCATGAGTGACGCAGAGCTTACCTCCTTCATCAATGGCCAGGATGGCGGGAACGGCTTCAAGCAGTTCGGCGGCGCCCTCACCGTGGTGGACATCTCCGGCGGCGGCTCCGTCAGCGTGAATCCCGAAACGGTCATCTCTTACAACGGCAAGGCCGGTGAGCTCCGCGCCGACGGCAAGTTCTACCTGGCCGATACCACGGTGGATTACACCACCTTCTTCGTGAACAAGGAGGGCGAAAAGCTGGAGAAGTACAGCCTGGCCGTGGGCGAAGGTGGCCAGCACCCCACGGCCGTGCAGATCGCCGAGGGTGCTTCGTTCACCATGGACGTGGCAGGAACCACCCTTGACAATGTGACGACTCCCGCGAGCACCGCGGAAACCCCCGCAGTCTCCACGCTCGCCATTGCAGAGGCCGCCACCGTCAAGGCTCTCACCATCGGCAACGACCTCGCCCTCACCGGTGAGGGCACGCTGACGCTTGGAACGAGCGGTGCCTCAACCGCCTCCATTTCCGGAACCGGGTCCCTGACCTTCAACGGCCCCACCGTCACACTCTACGGCAACAACAGCGCCTACACGGGCAACGTTGTCATCAACAGCGGCACGGTGATTGTGGGCAACGACCTGGTCCTGGGCAGCATGGCCGCGAGCAGCCACACCATCACGCTGAAGGGCGGCACGCTCGATGTGCACGGCTTTGAGGGCACCGGAACCGGCTACACCGTGGAGTTCGCAGGCGGCAAGCTCACCAACACTGGTACCGAGCGCGGATACGGCAGCCGCCAGCTCGTGGCCTTTGCCACGATTACCGCGGATTCCGAGATTAGCAATGCCGACGACCACGAATTCGGGTTCGGCACGGCCGGCCACACCGCCATCACCGTGACATTCAGCAACGGCGCCGAGTTGAACAAGACCGGCGACGGCACCTTCTGGGTGTCCAATGCCACCGTCACCGGCAATGGCGGCTTCAAGGTGTCGGAGGGTACGCTGCACTTCCAGAAGGGCGGCACCTACGCCTCCAACTTCGAGATGGCGGGCGGCACGGTGGCCGGCGCGGTCACCCTGGCGGCCAACACAACCATTGAGACCACAAAGGACTCCACCTTCTCCGCAGTCATCGACGGCAGCGGCAGGTCCGTCACCCTGACCGGCGACAACACCACGCTGACGCTCTCCGGCGCCAACACCTACACCGGCGGCACCACCATATCCGCCGGCACGGTCAAGACCACCAACGCCTCCGCGCTGGGCACCGGCAATGTGACCGTGGCTTCCACGGGCACCCTCCTGGTGAGCCAGAACCTCACCATCAAAGGTGACGGCACCGCCACCAACAACGGCTTGGACAACCAGGGCACCGTTTCCATTGCGGACGGCAAGACCCTCTCGCTGTACGGCCAGGTTTCCAACAAGCAGTACAACCTGGGTACGGTGAACGTGCTGGGATCAACCGCCACCATCGAGAACACCAACCACCGCGGTACAATCAGCCTGGGTGCCATCACCGGAACTGCGGGGTCAACCGTCACCCTGTTCAGCAACCACAGCTCCGACCCCGCCACCTGGAACCTGGGCACCGCGGCTTCCGGCAGCTTCAGCGCAGGCGAGCTCGTGCTGCAGGCCGGTGACAGCGGCACCACCGCAACCGCCCGCGCGGTCTACTTCAACTTCAACAATGCCGGCATGTTCAGCGGCGCAACCGTGAAGCTGCAGAACGCAGCCATCGGCAGCGCGACTAAGACCATGAACAACAACGTGGTCCTGAATGCGGCCACGGTGAAGGTGGGCGGCATCAGCGATGCTGCGGAGGGCACCGTGGCCGACAACCGCATCTGGAGCATCTCCAAGGGTAGTGCCGCTGGTAATCGCGCCACGCTCGAACTGGACGGCAATGATGCCAACGGCTACTCCACCGCCGTGAAGGTGGGCGCCGACATCGACATCAAGAAGACCGGCAGCGCCACCCAGGTGTTCTCCGGCAACATGACCCAGTTCAACGGCTCCATCGATGTGGAGGCGGGTACGCTCAACGTGATGAACATTGCAGCCAGCACCAGCCTGAACGTGAAGGATGTCACCATTGCCTCCGGCGCCACCCTGGGCGTGTACAACGGTGCAACCGCCACGGCCGACACCGACCACGAGGGCACGCTGACCATGAAGAGCGGCAGCCACCTGAAGGCCGGCGGCGACAACGCCACGCTCAACGCCAACCTGGTGATGGAAAGCGGCTCCACGCTGGAGGTCTCCCTAGCCCAGGCCACGCACGGTCTCACCATGGGTTGCTCCCTCTCCCTGAACACGGGCGACCTGCTGGGTACGGACGACCTCGGGTTCGTGCAGAACCTGCAGTTCGGCCAGTACTACTACCTGTACAACGGCGTGGATAGCCTGACCGTCAACAGCACGCAGTACGAAGCCCTGAACTTCGAGGACTACAAGCACTTCGACATGGATGCCAGCAAGGTCTACACGCAGCTGGACGAGAAGCGCTACGCGCTGGTCTACAGCTGGAACGGCGATAACGTGGGCAGGGTTGCCATCACGCTCCTCCCGGAACCCACCACAAGCACGCTCAGCTTGCTGGCGCTCTGCGCGCTGGCAGCAAGGCGCCGGAGGCGCAGCTAATTTACAATTGACGATTTACGATTTACAATTTGTAAATTTAGGCGCGCTTCGCCGCAAGATTCACCAAGGCCCAGCCGTTCCGGCTGGGCCTTCTTGCGGGCTTCCCGCCGTGACGAGGATTGGTGAGGAAAGGGCGTGGTTTGTGGGCGTTCAGTGCACTTAGTCTTCTCGCCAGAGGGGGTGGGATTTCCAATGAGGAGGCAAGCCCATTTTAGTCATGTCGACTCCTTGAGCAGCAAAGGAATCGATGAGCTCTTGCATACGGCAGTGCCACTTTGAAGCAGGAGCGACATGGCGCATGATGCAGCGACAAACGAAGATGAGAGCAGCGGTGCGTGAGGATGAAAAAAAGAGGGTTTCCTGATCAGGAGAGGGAGAGACGTTGCGAATCCAGCGACCAAGCTCCACCGAATACGAGCAACTCCACAACTTGTTTTCGGTGAAGGATGGAATGGCGGGCACGACACGGAAGGTCCTGTTCCACACCCTGGCATGGTGGGCGCATTCGTTTCGCAAGGCATTGCTGGCCTCCAACCGTGAGGGCAGGGTTTTGTTCTGGAGCCCCCGCGCATGGGAGATACGCGAGCGGACTGACTTTTCAGAATGCTCGAAAAAATGAACGACAAAGCCGAGCTCCGTGACACCCATAGCCATCCACAACGGCATGATGCTGTGGCAATCCCCGTACTTGTTGAAGAAATGCTCCACAAAATCGATAGCGTTCAACTTGTTGCCCGCAGGGCGTCCCAAACGCGCCAACTTCTTGTCGTAATCCTTCCAGTGGGGGAAATAGGAGGAGCGGGCGTAGTCGAAAGGCGAGGCGTTTTCCGTATGGTGGTACGCCAGACGCGAGCGGAGGGCTATCTCGATTCGTTCGATGGCATCAAGCAGGCACAGGCGAAGGTTGCGGTCGAAACGGTAGTGGAGCCACACCTGCTCCAAGGTGGTGCCGGGCACGATTTCGTCCTGAATGATACCATCCCGGCGTACACGGTATGGGTGCCAATACGCGCTCAGGCGATAGTAGCCGATGTTGGAAAGGCACTCCATAAGCTTCTGCTTGTCCGCAACGAGACCGCGCGACAACAAAAGTTCCGCCTGTTGCTCCAACGAGAGATGCTGCTTGGTATATTTCATAAAAAAACCTCCCCATGTGCGCGGTTTTTAGAATCAACGGACCCTAATCCTAAGCGGGGGAGGAATGTCTGAATGCAGACTAGCGCACCGGGGGAGAGAAGTCAAGAGGAATTTCCGCGTGCGTGTCATAAAGCACGCAAAACGCAGGGCGCGAAGGCGAAACCACCCCTTGTGTGAACCCGCGCCCGCACGGGCGCGCTCTATTTCCAAATTGTAAATTGTAAATTGTAATTTGTAAATCCCCCCGCCTTGGCGGGGTATGACGTACGGCGCGCGGTCTGGACGGTGTTTTATGCTGGAAAAGCGGAAGGGGTTGTGGTAGCATGCGGGCGCAATGCTATCGGATAGGACCAAGGCGGGAATCGAGCGGGCGCCGCACCGCAGCCTGATGCGTGCGACGGGGATGACGGACGAGGACATCCGCAAGCCGTTTATCGCGATTTGCAATTCTTTCACCGAGGTGATACCGGGGCACGTGCACTTGAACAAGGTGGCGGAGCTGGTGAAGGAGGAGGTCCGCAAGGCGGGCGGCACGCCCATCGAGTTCAACGTGATCGGCGTGTGCGACGGCATTGCGATGGCGCACACGGGGATGAAATACTCGCTGGCGAGCCGCGAACTGATAGCGGACAGCGTGGAGACGATGCTCTCCGCGCACGCGTTCGACGCCTGCATCTGCATTCCGAACTGCGACAAGATTGTGCCGGGCATGGTGATGGGCGCGCTGCGCTGCAACATCCCCACCATTTTCTGCAGCGGCGGTCCCATGGCCGTGGGCAAGGGCCGCAACGGCGAGGACCTGGACCTCAACAGCGTGTTCGAGGCGGTGGCGGCCTGCACGGCGGGCAAGATTTCCGAGGACGAGCTGCACTTTGTGGAATGCCATGCGTGTCCGGGTGCGGGTTCGTGCTCCGGGTTGTTCACGGCAAACTCCATGAACTGCCTGTGCGAGGTGCTGGGCCTGGCGCTGCCGGGCAACGGCACCCTGCCCGCGCTTTCAGACGAGCGCAAGGAGCTGTGGCGCGCCGCCGCACGCCGCGCCGTGGAGATGGCCCTGCAGGGCGCCCCCCTGCCCCGCGATTTGGTGACGGAGAAGTCCATCGACAACGTGTTCGCGTGCGACATGGCCATGGGCGGCTCGTCCAACACCGTGCTGCACACGCTGGCATTCGCCGCGGAGGCCGGGCTGGACTACGACCTGCGCCGCATCGACGAGATTTCCCGCCGCACCCCGAACATCTGCAAGATTGCCCCCAGCTCCCGCTACCACATGCACGACCTGCAGCGCGCGGGCGGCATCATGGCCCTGCTGGCGGAGGCGAACGCCGTTCCCGGCGTGCTGCACACGGATGTTCCCACTGTGAGCGGCAAGACCCTCGGCGAACAGATGGAGGGCCTGCACACGCAGGACCCCGCCGTGGTGCGCACCGTGGACAACGCCTACTCGCCGGACGGCGGGCTGGCCGTGCTTTTCGGCAACCTGGCGGAACAGGGCGCCATTGTGAAGAAGGCGGGCGTGCTGCCGGAAATGCTGGTGCACCGCGGACCCGCCGTCATCTTCGAGAGCCAGGAGGACGCCTGCGCCGGCATCCTGGCGGACCGCGTGAAGCCCGGCGACGTGGTGGTCATCCGCAACGAGGGCCCCAAGGGCGGCCCCGGCATGCAGGAGATGCTCGCCCCCACCAGCTACATCATGGGCAAGGGCCTCGGCAACTCCGTGGCGCTCGTCACGGACGGGCGCTTCTCCGGCGCCACGCACGGCGCGTGCATCGGCCACGTGTCCCCGGAGGCCGCGGAGGGCGGGCTCATCGGCCTGCTGAAGGACGGCGACATCATCAGCATCGACATCCCGAACCGCACGATCACCGCGGAGCTGGGAGAGGATGAAATCGCGGCGCGCCGCGCGGTGTGGCGGCCCACCATGCAGGAGATACCCGGCAAGTGGCTCAACCGCTACCGCAGGATGGCCGCCAACGCCAGCCGCGGCGCCGTCCTCCAATAACCACATTTCACAACATCATACTATGAGCGATACCAATACCAAGACAGGGAACCCCATCACCCGCTACTTCTCGGAGTTCGGCGTGCTGAAGGAGTGCGGCAAGAACTTCTGGCTGACCAACTTCATCCAGTTCTTCGACGGCCTGGCGTACTTCACCCTCATCATCGTGTTTGCCCTCTTCCTGAACAAGTACTGCGGCTTCCGAGACGCGGACGCGCCGTTCTGGGTGGGCATGTACACGCTGTTCCTCTCCATGTTCGTGTTCGCCGTGGGCACCATCTGCGACATCATCGGCCTGAAGAGGACATACGCCATCGGGTTCGCCCTGCTCATCACGGGGCGCGCCATCCTGGGCCTGGGGTCGGATTTCGGCATGCACGTGCTGGGGCTCTCGCAAGACTCCTCGCGCTACATCGTGATGGGCGGCATCGCCATCATGTCCTTCGGCTCCGCGTTCATGAGCCCGTGCATCACCACCTCCATCCGCCGCTTCACCACCAAGCGCGCCAGGCCCACCGGCTTCAACTTCTACTACCTCTTCATGAACATCGGCGCCCTGCTGGCGGGCTTCGCCATCGTGGACCCGCTGCTGGCGTGGCAGGGTGACGTGGACGGCCTGCAGTGGGTGGTGAACCTGGGCACCTGCAGCTCGCTCTGCGCGTTCATCTTCACCCGCTTCATCAACGAGGACTTCTTTGCGGAGCCGGACGAGAAGGTCTCCCGCCACGAGACCTCCAACCGGCGCCCGCTCAAGCTCATTTGCGAGGTGGCCAAGGAGCGCACGTTCCAGAAGCTCATCGTGTTCCTGCTGCTGACGCTGGGCGTGCGCCTGGTGTTCACGCTGCAGTTCCTGGTGATGCCGCAGTACTACACCCGCACGATAGGCGACGACTTCCAGCTGGGCTTCATGAACTCGCTCAACCCGTTCGTCATCATCACGGGCCTGATTGTCATCATCCCCATCATCAACAAGTTCTCCACGGTGAAGCTGATGATTTCCGGCATGTCCATCTCCGCCGCATCGCTCATCCTCATGGCCATCCCGCCGCAGTGCTACTTCATCGTCCCCGGCATCACCACCATCAGCCAGGCCTACTACGTGGCCATCTTCCTGCAGATCCTGGTGTTCGCGTTCGGCGAGCTGCTGTTCAGCCCGCGCTTCTCGGAATACGTGGCGCGCGTGGCCCCCAAGGACAAGGTGGCCTCCTACATGTCGCTCTCCGCGCTGCCCATGTTCATCGCCAAGCCCATCAACGGCGTCATCGGCGGCCTGCTGGTCTCCTACCTCTGCTATGACGGCATCGCCGCCAAGATGGACACCATGCACATCGACTTCTGGCACTCCCCGGAGTTCATGTGGACCATCTACCTGATCATGGCGGTCATCTCCCCGCTCGCCATCATCCTCACCAAGGACATGTTCGTCACCGAGAACCCGGAGGCGGACGCCAAGAAGGTCTCCGACGAGGAGGAGAAGGAACAGGCCGCCGAGGCCGTGGCCGAGGAGGCCGCCCTCGAGAACGAATAACCACCAACCATCTTTCATACCATGTCTGACAACGATCACAAGACCCCGGAAGCAGCCCCCGCCCAGAAGACGGACTGGAAGGCCATCATCGGCGACATGCTCATCCTGATTGCCTGCACCGGCGCCATCGGCGGCCTCTGCAACCTCGCCATGATGCCCTTCGAGACCGTCAACCCCACGGACTCCCTCATCTCCCTCGTCCGCAAGGGCGGCAACACCGAGAAGGACTGGACCGCCTTCCACAAGGAGCTCCGCGAGGGCACGCAATCCGCCAGCACGCCGGACAAGCTCTTCATCAACATCCCGGACCAGACGGGGCGCACGGTGCTCATGTGGGCCGCCTACGCCAACTTCAACGCCCCCAACAAGGCCCTCAAGAAGGACCTGCTGGAGCGCATCCCCTACGTGGAGGAGCTGATCAAGATCCCCGGAATCGACCTGCAAGCCGTGGACAAGGACGGCTTCACCGCGCTGCACTGGGCGGCCTGGAGCGGCATGCCCGCCACCGCCTACGCCCTGGTGAAGGCCGGGCTTGACGTGAACCAGGCGGAGAGCAACGGCTACACCCCGCTCATGCTCGCCGCCCGCCGCGGCAATGCGGAGGTCACCCGCATGCTCCTGCAGATGGGCGCGGATCCCACCCTGGCGAACAAGGACGGCAAGACCGCCCTGCAGCTCGCACAGGAGGAGGAGTACGCCTACAAGCAGCGCGACAACTGGAAGTACACCCTCATCTTCTCCGAGGCCCGCGAGGACTTCTACAAGCAGACCGTGGCCGCCCTCACGCATCCTGCGGAGGCGGGAGACCCCGGTAGGGCCGCCCTGCACGAGCGCGCCTTGAAGAGCATGAAGAGCCTGCTGCTGCTGGATCTCCGCAAGGACATGGCCAAGCTGGTGGCGGCCGCCAAGAAGGCGGGCGCGCTGGACGAGCTGGTGAAGG
>JAKSOT010000026.1 GCA_024405455.1 Akkermansia sp.
TGAAGGGGAAGCAGATCACCTCCGCCGCCGGCAAGTGACGCGCGCCGCCTGCGGCGGCGATTAGGATTAAGATTAAGATTAGGAAAGAGCTGTTGACTAGCAAACTCTTCAAGAGTAGACTCAAGCCATGAACATCAAAAACGTTTTCCATGCCGTGCTCGCGCTGGGCCTGATGGCGGCCACGCCCGCCGTGATGGCGCAGGGCACAGATACCCCCGCGCTCGCCAAGAAGGCCGCCAAGGGCAAGAAGGAAGCCACCAAGGAGCCCTCCGTGGTCGGCAAGGCCCTGCAGGAAATGACCTTCCTCACCGACAAGAAGCCCAACCCCGACGCCAAGTACTACATCTACCTGCAATCCGCCAGCTGGTGCGGTCCGTGCAACGCGGAGATGCCCACCGTGGTGAAGCAGTACAAGACCGTGGGCAAGAGGGTGGAGCTCATCCTGGTGAGCCACGACAACAGCGCGGACGCCGCCATCAACTTCATGAAGAAGTACGGCGCGGACTTCCCGTGCATCCTGGCGAATTCCGGCGAGTCCGGCAAGCTGCCCGCCTTCAAGTTCGCGGGAGGCATCCCCAACGCCTCCGTGGTGAAAGCCAACGGCAAGGAAATCATCAACGCCCATGCCGGCGCCGTCATCGGCGATTGGAAGAAGTATACACGCAAATAATTCACACTCTGCGCTCATTGCCGGCCCATCAAATTCGGCACTCCGTCAGATTTTAAGGGCGGACGAAACGCTCGCAGAGAGGACACCCCCACGGTTCCCGCCGTGGGGGTGTCCTAAATTCCCAATTGCCCTTCCCGCAATCCAGGACAAAAAAACGCGGCACGCCGCAATGCAGCATGCCGCGTTGAATCGTTATTCAAACGGTGTCTTTATTTGAAGACGGTGTCAATCTTGATGATGCACTCGCCGCCTTCCACGGTGATGGAACCGCTGACACTCTGGATGTACTGCGCGGCTTTCTGGGTGTGCTGCTGCACTTCCGGCGTTGCGGTGAGATCGGAAATCTCCGCGCCGAGCTTGGAGAGGGCGTCCATGTTCACGCAGAACTTCACACCGGCGAAGGTTTCCGCGGAGGCCGTGTCGGAGTTGGCCACCACGGCGGTCTGCTTGGGCGAGGTGCCGAAGGCGATCACCTGGTCGCTGATGGCCACGTTGGCCGCAAAGTCCGGCCCATTGAGCGGGGTGACCAGGCTGGTGACGGTGGCGTTGCCCTCCTGCACCTCCTGGGCGGGAAGCATGTTCACGATGGCGGGGTCCTGGCCGTAGGCGGTCAGCCCCTGCGCCACGGCGTCCTTGAGCTGTGCCCAGCCCTGCGCGAAGGCGGGGCGGTTGGTGACGCCGGAGGCGTAGAGCACGCGCGGCACGGCCATGCCTTCCGGCTTGTCGGAGGGCATGCTGCCGTTGCCGTCCACCAGGACGAAGCTGGAGCCGCCCATGCCGCTGCCCACGGTGCCGAGAGCGTTGCCCACGCCCTGGATAACCGGCTTGGCCTTGTTGTATTCTGCGAGGTAGGCCTCACCCTCCGCGCCGGCAGCCTTGGCGATGGCGGGCAGGGTCTGCTCCACGCCTTCCCAGAGCTTGGCCATGGAGAAGTCGGAGCCGCAGGTGCCGGGAGTCCATTCCACGTACACGGCGGCATTGGCGGCATGCTGCGCGCCCACGAGCTTGGCCGGCTGGAAGGTGTAGCCCCTGGCATCTCCGCGCGCCTCCATGTGGATGGTGCCGTCGCTCCAAATCTGCATGAAGTCCGCATGCTGCACGGGAGCGGTGTTGTCCAGCTTCTTGAGCTCGGCCAGCACCTTGCCCATGCCCTCCTTCACCTGTGCGGCCTCCGGGGCGTCGCCCAGGGAGTCCAGCATCGGTGTGAGGGAGTCCAGCTGCTCGCTGATGGAGTTCATCTGGTTGGAGAGGTCGGCCAGCTTCTGGCTGCCGTAGGCAATCACGTAGCTGCTGCCGCCCAGGTGGGCGTCGCCCGCCTTCAGCTTGTCGGTGGCCAGCACGGAGTCCTCCGGGGAGGCGGCGTGGCGGATGTCGGCCACGTCCTCGCACACCACAATCTGGATGGTGTTGCCCACCAGCTTGGAGACGGCGTAGAAGCTGTGCTTCTTGAGGGCCTCCGCAATGGGAGCGGGCAGCTGCGCCAGGTGCTTCTCATCCACCAGGTTCTTGTGGATGCCCTTGTAGCCGTTGTACTCGGCGTACACGTCCTTCTTCTGCACCAGGTCGGCCATGCACTTGTTGTACATCTCCGCGAGCTTGGCCTCCGCGCCGGGGTTCACGGCGATGGTGGCGTAGATGGGGCCGATGGGGCCGCAGGAGTCGATGGCCTGCGCGATGGCCTGCACGTCCTGCTCGCTAAGCTGCGGCTGCGCGCCGGGTGCGGCGTTCACCTTGACCTGCTTGAGCACGGGCAGCAGCTTCTCCAGCGTGCCCATGGCCTTGGAGCTGAAGGCAACGGCCCCGCCGTCCCACATGGTCATGTCCCCGGTTACCTGTTCGGCGGGGATGATGCCGTTGGCGGCAAGGCCCTGGATAATCTGGCCGACGTGGTTGATGGAGATGACGGCCTCCACGTCCGCGGGAATGGCGGCGAGTGTGGCGTAGGCGGCGGTGCGCTGCTGCACCATGGAGGCGGAGGCGTCCGTGTTGGATGCGGTGGCGTTCTTGTCCGTGCACTGCGTGAGCGGCAGCACAAGGGACGCGGCAAGTATCAGAAGTGCTTGTTTCTTCATAACGATGCAATTTTACTTCCGCCGAACGTGTAGTCAAGCGGTTTTCTTCGCGCGCGTGCGTGCATGTCAAAAAAAAACGGGACGCCCGATGGCGGGCGTCCCGGCGAAAATCCGTTGCGGGGAAGGGGGGATTACTTCTCGCAGTAGGCGCGCACGGCGGCGGCGATGCGGGCGGAGACGTCCTCCGGCTCGCCCTCCTCCACCACGTCGATCTGCACCACCTTGCCCTGGGCGCGGTAGTGCTCGATGACCGGCTGCGTCAGGCTCTCGTAGTCCTTCCAGCGCTTGGCGAAGGCCTCCGGGTTGTCATCCGTGCGCACAATCATGGGGGTGCCGCACTTGGGGCAGGTTTCCTCGCCGTTGCGGGTGGTCTCGCCGCACTTCGGGCAGGCCTTGCGCTTGAGCATGCGTGCCTGGATGAGCTCCAGCGCCACGTTCAGGTAGATGACGATGTCCACCTCCATGCCCAGCTGGGTGAGGTTGGCGTCCAGCGTCTCCGCCTGCGCCACCGTGCGGGGATAGCCGTCCAGCAGGCAGCCGCAGTCCTTGTTCTCGCCCAGCCACTTGGCCACGATGCCGTTCACCACCTCGTCCGGCACGAACATGGCGGCGTCCATGTACTTCTTGGCCTCCATGCCCAGCTGGGAGCCCGCGGCAATCTCCGCGCGCAGCAGGGCGCCCGTGCTCAGCGGCTTCAGCCCGTAGGTTTCCGAAAGGAAGGACGACTGGGTGCCCTTGCCGGAGGCGGGGGCTCCCACCAGTACGAATCTCTTGAGAGTCTTCATGTCGATTGTTTCAGTTGCGGAGCTTCACCCGCGGGTGCATCTCCACCCGCATTGTGCGCCAATCCCGCGGCAATTGCAATGAAAAAATTCCGCGCGCACCGCGCGCCTAACTTTTAAATCGTCAATTGTCAATCGTAAATCGTCAATTATTTGCCTTCCTTCCGGGAGGCATGGATGTGTTCCTGTCGGATTTCGTCGGCCCACTGCATGAAGGCTCGTGCCCATTTGGGGGTGGCGTGGGCGGCGTTCCACTTGGCCACGCGCTCGGTGAGCTCCAGGGCCTCGTCGTACGAGCCGTCCTCCAGCATCAGGAGGATGGCCCCGGTGGCGGCGCGGTAGAGGTAGAGCCACTCCTCGTCGTCCGCCTTGCGGGTGTGGAGGGCGGGGTTCATGGCTATGATGCGCTTGAAGGCGGCGGTGGCGGGTTGGGCCTCCCCCATGCGCGAGCAGCGCATGCCGTGCGCCAGCAGCACCATGAACTGCCAGTCCCGCGGCAATTCGGAAAGCCTGCCGTCCACCAGCTCCTGCACGCAGGAAATTGCCTCCGCGCGTGCCGAGTCGTCCCCGGTGGACAGGGCGTTGGCCAGCACCATGCGCGCAAGGGCGTCTTCCCTGGGTGCGGGGGATTCATCGTTCAGGATGCGGCGCATGTCGTCTGCGGCCTCCTGCAAGTCCCCGAGGCGCACAAGGTAGGATGCGCGGCGGATGCGCGCATGCTGCGCCGTGGCCTTGTCGGCATGGGCGGCGGCGCGCTCGTGCAGGGCGATGGCGTCCCGCAGGGCGGAGGGCGCATGCCCCTGCGCGGTGCATTCCGCCAGCAGCATGAGCGCCAGCGGCTCGTGGTCGCCCCGCGGGTGGTCTGCCACGATGCGGCGCAGCAGCGCCATGGCCTCTTCCCGGTGATGGCGGGAGACGGTCATGAGGGATGCCAGGTGCAGGCGCAGCGGGTCGGCCAGCTCGGCGGGCATGTCCTCCTTTGCGAGGGCGTTCCGCAGCTCTGCGATGATGCATTCCGGGGCCTCCTTGCGGGACTTGGCGGCGCGGTAGGCGTGCTCCAGGGTGCGGTAGTAATCAAGACGCAGCTCGGCGGGCATGGTGGATGCCTCATCGCGCAAGCTTTGCACCTGGTGCAGGGCTTCTTCCCCGTGTCCGCGCGCGGCGTCAACCTCGCAGAGCAGGAGCCGTGCGCGGAACGCGGTCTGGGCGTCCACCTGCGGGGAATCCAGTAGGGTGCGAAGCTCGCGCTCGGCTCGCGCGGGGGCGGCGGACACGGGGGAGCAGAGCATCCTCTGTGCGGAGAGAAGCTGCATGCGGGCCTGCTCCACGGCAGGCGCGGCGGGGTCTGGCCTGGCATCGGGATTAAGCTCTAGCGCGTGGATGTAGGCGTTGCGGCGCACGAGCCGCGGCAGGCTGCCGCCGGTGGATGCGGTTTCCTCCAGCAGCTTTTGCCAGGCTTCGCCGGTGTCGTCCTCGGCCAGCATCGCGCGCCACAGGGCGGCATACGCGTTGGCGCGCGCACCAGGCATGGTGGAGGGCAGGGCGGGCAGCAGGCGGCGCGCCTCGTCCACGCGGCCGCGCAGGTAGAGGCTGCGGATTTGCTCCAGCAGGATGATGCCGGTGGCTGGCTCCTGCGGGTAGGCGGTGGCGGCGGTGTCCGCGCAGGTGGTGTCCAGCGGGGCGTCCGGCGTGTCGTCGCGGTTCAGGAGGTGCTGGAGCACCAGCAGGGAGAGCGTGGCGCGGCGCGGGTGGCGCTCAGGGTCGTTAATCCAGTCGTTGAGCCGTGCGCGGGCGTACTCGCTGGTTTGGAACGCCTGGTGCGCCTTGAGGCGGCGGAAGGCCTCGCCCAGCAGCGGGGAATCCGGGTTGGCGGTGATGAAGGCGAGCAGGGTTTCCTCGCCCTTGCCTTCCAGCGTTTGCAGGGTTTCCGGCTCGTCCGCGGCGGGTGCGTCCTCGTCATCGTCGGTGGCGGCAGCTGCGGCGGGTTTGGCCTGCGGTTTCCCGGCGGGTCCCCCGGCCGCATCATCCGTTTTGGCCTGTTCCTCGCGGGCGTAAAGAACATCCGCCAGAATGAGGCGGGCGCGGTGGCGCACCTCCAGCGGGAAGTCGCGGTTGGCGTCGATTTGCCTGCAGGCGGCGTCCGCGGCGTCCAGCTGGCCGCGCAGCAGCATTTGTTGCGCTTCCAGCAATGCGATGGTGGGTTGCAGGGAGGCATCCTTGGCGGCGATTTTGTGCAGGGCTGCCATGCCGGTGGAATCCGCCTCCTCCAGCACGCAGAGCTGGTATTCCGCCAGCGATGCCGCGGCCAGCCTCGCCACCTCCGCATCCGGGCAGTCCAGCAGGGCCTCCGCCGTCTCAACAAAGAGCTGCGCCAGCCCGGAATGCCACGCGCTGTACAGCAGGGCGCGCGCGGCGTACGGGTGCAGCTCGTCCCCCTGCGGCACCTTGCGCAGCTCCGCCGCCGCCTGCGCGTAATGCCCCTCCTCCGCCAGGCGGTGGCCCAGCGTGTAGGCGGCGCGTGCCGATTCGTCCTGCGCGCCTGCGGCGAGCGGGAGCAGCATCACGGCCAGCTGGAGGGAACGCAGTTTCATTTGCGGCGTTTGCGTGCGGGTTTGGCGGGGACCTTGCGTGCGGGAGTGCGCGCCGGCGCGGCCTGCGGTGCGGGCGGGGGCGCGGGGGCTGCGGTCACGCCGGGGATGAAGAGCATGTTGTTGACGTACTTGATGCCGGAGACGGTGAGGGCGGCGTTCTGGGGGCTGTGTTTGCCGCGGTTGACGGTGCAGTTCTGTTGCACGGTGGGCATGGGTTTGCAGGAGACGAGGACGGGTGCGGATGCGGGTTCTTTTCCAGGGTAGACGGCCACCGGCACGCCCTCCGCGGTGAACGCTATCTCCAGCGAGCGCGGGCGCGTGTTCCAATCACCCTTGTACAGGAAGGGGTGGCGGCGCAGCAGGTCCATGGTGCCCACGCAGGGCACGCGCACGCGGTAGTGCTCCGGCAGGGAGGCCAGGTACGCCTTGATGGAGATGGGCGCGCCGTCCTTGCACGCCAGCAGGAACTCCGCCGCGTTCATGCCCGCCAGGTTCATGCCGTTGTAGATGCCGTGCTTGTTGAGCGGGTCGCCCAGCTGGTCGTACGCGGTGTTGAGCAGCAGGCACACCTCCACGTGCACGTGGGAGCGCTCACGGTTGAGCCCGGCGCCCGTGTGGCCCATGATGCCCAGCACGTTGCCGGTGCCCACCTGCTGGCCCACGCTGCAGCACACCTTTGACAGGTGGGCGTAGAGGGTGTAGACGGTGCCGTCGGGCGTGTCGTGCGCCACCACCACGTAGTTGCCGTAGTTGCTGTTGCGCGGCACATTGCTCACGTGCACCACGCGGCCGGGGGCCATCGGGCGCACCTCGTCCAGCGGCTCGCCCGCCGCGTCGCGCCGCACGGGCTTGATGTCGATGCCCTCGTGCAGGCGGCTGAACATCACGCTGCCGTCGCCCGTGCGGAACGGGTTGCGCACCATGCCGTAGGAACCCGCCTCCCACGGCTTGGTGACTTCGCCTTCGAACGTGCGGTCGCAGTACATGTAGAAATCATCCATCCTTCCCTCGAAGAGCGCGTGGTTGTCCGTGGGCGGGCGGAACACCGGGTCCTGCGCACCCCACGCCGCGCACAGGCATGCGCAGAGCAGCGGCAGGGCGTGGCGGAGCGGGTGCATCACGGGAGGTTCAATGGTGTTTGCGGCTTAGTGGCGCGCACCGGCGGGGGCGAGCTGGCGCGGGTCGCGCCCGCTCTTGGGGATGGGGCGCGGGTTTTCGTCCAGGTAGCGCTTCTTCTCCACCTCAGGGTTCACGGGGTCCAGGTTCTCGCCGAGCTTCTTGAGATCCCACCCGTTCAGACCGCCCCAGATGACGATTTGGCCGTCGTTGACCACATCCACCATCATGGGTTGGAAGGCCAGGCCGTTGAGCACGGGGAGCATGCGGCGCCCGCGGTACTGCATGGTGATGGCGGCCAGGCGGTTGCGGAACTCCGGCTTGGTGTACAGGCGCACGCCGTACGAGCCGTCCTGCATATCCATGAACGAGCTGAACTTCTCAAAGTTTTTCAGGGTGAGCACGGGCATGCGGCTGTAGTGGTGCCCGTTGTACGGAATGGAGAAGCGCATCCCCGCCTCCGCGGAGTCCGCCTCCGTCAGGAAATGCACCGGGTACGGCTCCGGCGTGCAGCTGCCCAGCAGCACCGCCGCCCCGGCCAGGATTGTGTACATGTACGATTGGCGTTTCATGGCATCTCTGTATCGCCCGCAATTCTACCACACCCCTTCTTCCATGGCGAGAAAAAAGGACCATCCGACTGCAAGCCGGATGGCCCTTGCCTATCTTGTGCAGAAGGCACCTAACTTTACAAATTGTAAATCGTCAATTGTAAATTGTAAATTATTTGCGTCTGCGCATGGCAAGCCCTGCGAGCGCCAGCAGGGACAAGGTGCAAGTTGCGGGTTCCGGCACGGCTTCATACATGGCGGTGCCGCCCACCATGCCGTAGTAGTACTGCACGCCGCCCATGTTGTTTTGGGTGTAGGAGATGCGCACCTGCTCGCCGGGGGCGATGATGGTGCTGCCCTCCAGCACGCCCTCGAAGGGCGTGAAGTTGAACGCGGCGGTGCCCACGTGGGTTTCCCCGTTGTAGGCCAGCGTGGCCAGCACGCCCGCGTCCACATCGCTGCCGCCCTGCGGGCGGATCACCAGCCCGGGACCGCTCAGTACCGGGATGTTCACGTACTCGCCGTCCTCCGTCAGCACCGTCACGTCAAACGTGATGGCGTTGAGCTGCACCGCCACGTCAGAGTTGTTGCCGATGTAGAAGTCCAGCACGAAGAAATCCTGGGAGGGCGAGTCCGCGGAGCGCATGAAGAAGTCCGGCACGTACTTGCCGTCCGCCTCGCCCGCATCCAGGAACGAGACCGGGTTCTTCGTCCAGTCCTGCTGCTCGTCCGTGTAGATTCGCGTACGGTAGTACGTGAACGTGAGCACCTCATCGTCGTCGCTCATCACCGGCGTGCTGCCGGGCACGCCGATGTTCCAGTTGACCATGCCCACATCGCCGATGTTGAGCGTGGGTGTTGCCCCTCCCTCCGCATACGCCAGGGAGGCCAGTGCCATGATGGTGGTTACCAGTGTTTTCATTCGATTGATGTATTGTTTTCCCGCCAGCGCTTGCTTGACGCGCCGAAGGGGTGCAGAATTCTCTTATATAACCATCATCCGTGCAATCCGAATTTGTGCATTTCAATCCGTAATAACCTAAAAGATATATATGTTAGCGTCAGCAGGTCGGGTTCCCGTGTCATTCCTTGAACGGTTCCTCCGAATATCATATTTGCCGTTAATTGGCTAATCTGCGGCTAATTATCGGCTAATTAGCCGATAATGCTTGACGCGGGGTGCAAAAAACACCACAATGGCGGGCATGAAACCGAGACAGACACCGCCGAAAGTGCAGGACTACCTGGGCAAGCCGGGGTTCGACCTGATGAAGGTGCTGCAGGCGGCGGGAGCGGAGGCCAACCGCACGGACCGCTACCTGAACTGGGACGAGATCCGCTACCGCCATGTGCCGGAGGGCATCACCTGCGAGGAATGGTGGGTGGGCATCCGTTTCCACCGCATGCAGGCGCGGCGGGACACGCCCATCATCGCCGCCAACGGTGACCCTTTCAATTATGCCTACACCAACCTGTTGGTGGAGAACCTGCACCGCATCGACCTCTCGGCGGGCGGCACCATGGGCGGAGGGGAGGGCACGGGCGTGTCTGCGGAGGACCGCAACCGCTACCTCATCACGTCCATCATGGAGGAATCCATCATGTCCAGCATGCTGGAGGGCGCGGCGGTCACGCGGCGGGAGGCCAAGTCCCTGCTGCGCAGCAACCGCAAGCCCGCCAACGAGCATGAGCTCATGATCATCAACAACTACCGCACCATGCAGAAAATCTTGGAATGGCGGGATGAGCCCATGACCGTGGAGCGCATCCTGGAGCTCCACCGCATCGTCACCCAGGGCACGCTGGAGCCGGAGCGCTGCGGCGTGCTCCGCCGGGAGAGCGACAACGTGCGCATCGAGAACAGCGCTACGGGCGAGGTGGTGCACGTGCCGCCGCCCGCCGCCACCCTGCCGCAGCAGATGCAGGCCCTGTGCGACTTTGCCAACGGCGCGGGAGAGCAGTTCATCCACCCCGTGCTGCGCGCTATTATCCTGCATTTCTGGATGGCGTACGACCACCCGTTCACGGACGGCAACGGGCGCACGGCGCGCGCGCTGTTCTACTGGGCCATGCTGCACGCAGGCTTCTGGCTCTTCGAGTACATCTCCATCTCCCATGAAATCCTGAGCCGCCCCAAGTCGTACTACAAGGCATTCCGCGACACGGAGGAGGACGAGAACGACCTCAACTACTTCATCTCCGACCAGCTCCACACCGTGGTGCGCGCCATCGACCAGCTCCACGCCTACGTGGCAAGCAAGGCTCGCGAGCAGAACGACCTACTGGGCGGGCTGCGCAACAACCCCCGCTTCAACAGCCGCCAGAAGGCCCTCATCGCCTCCGTCATGCGCCACCCCGGCGCCGCCACCACCGTCACCGCCCACTGCCGCGAGCACGGCACCGTGCGCCAGACCGCCCGCACCGACCTCGCGGAGCTCGCCGAATGCGGCCTCTTCACCGTCCAGAAGGTGGGCCGCGAGTTCATCTACAAGGCCGTGCCGGACTTCGCCCGCCGCGTCCACGAGCTGGAATAGCAGGGCGCCCGGCGAGACTTACATGCTCAGGGCCAGCAGGAAGAGCATGGCGTGGAGGGATGCCAGGCCCAGCATGACGTTCATCTTCTTGTTAGCGGGGGTGGTGTGGAGCTTGAGCAGGATGACGCCGCCCACGATGATGGCGGCGAGCCAGCAGATGTTCCAATGGAAGCCCGGCAGGAACATGCCGGTCCAGCGGATGGTGGCGTAGGGCAGGATGAGGAAGGCGAGCGCGAGCCCGCGCGCGCGGCTGTCGCCCAGGCGCACGGCGAGGGTGCGCTTGCCGGTGGATGCGTCCTCCACGCGGTCGCGGATGTTGTTGACCTCGATGAGCAGGCAGGAGAGGATGCCGCACTGCACGCCGACGATGAAGGCGCAGCGGTACACGGGAATCCATTCCGGCATCCAGCCGATTTGCACGAACACGGTTCCCGCCACGGCCACCAGCCCGAAGAACAGCAGCACGCAAAGCTCGCCCAGTCCGTGGTAGGAGAGCGGGTACGGCCCGCCCGTGTAGCAGTATGATGCCGCCATGCACGGCAGGCCGATGGCGATGACGGCCGGCCCCTGCTGGTAGATGAGCGGGATGGCGAAACCCGCCGCCGCCGCCAGGAAGCACGCGCCGATGAGCAGCACCGTGCGCGGCGAGAAATCACCGCTGGCGGTGATGCGCCGCGGACCCTGCCGCCTCTCGGTGTCGGCGTGCTTGAGGGTGTCGATGGCGTCGTTGAAGATGTTGCTGGCGATTTGGAGGCACATGCAGCTCAGCGCGGTGAAGACGGCGAGCGTCCAGTTGAGGGTGATGCCCAGAGCCGGCATGTAGTGCTCGAACTTCCAGACGATGAGGCAGCCGGCCCACACCGCCACCAACCCTGCGGGCAGGGTCTTGGGGCGTGCGGCCAGGAAGATGGATGTCAACTTGTTCATGGATGAAAGGGGAAAATCATTTGCGGGGGCACTTGCGGCGCCCGCCGTTGGCCGCGCGGAAAGGCTCGAACAATTTGTCCAGCCCGCTGTTCTTGATGAGCAGGGTCTGCTCCATCAGCTGTCCGAGTTTGCCCTTGGGCCAGCCGTGCTGCCAGAACCAGTCCAGGTATTCCGTTGGCAGGTCCATGAGCGGGCAGCCCTGGGGCGGGTACTTCTTGGGGCCGTACATGCCATAGGGCATGTGCATGGCGGCAATCTCCGCCAGCAGCGCGCGCAGCTCGTCGGCACTCGGTATGGGCGCAGGCTCCATGGCTCACTTCACGCTCCAGCCTATCTCCCGTCCGGCGTACATGGGCACCACGGTCTCGCCGTAGCCCTTGTAGGCGGCGGGGACGCACATGGGCGCATCGTGCAGCGTCACCTTTTTGTCCACAGGGTTCAGGCCGTAGATGCGGCGCGCGTTGCCGGAGACGAACCCCTGCAGCTTGTCCAGTGCGCCGTGGGCGGCAAACAGCTCCGCCAGTTTGGGCAGGGCCAGGGGCGCGGTGAACACGCCCGCCGCGCAGCCGCACGCCTCTTTCCTGTGGCGCGGATGCGGCGCGGAATCGCTGCCGAACATGATGCGCGCGTGCCCGCCCAGAACGGCGGAGAGCAGGGCTTCGCGGTCCTCCGGGCGCTTGGCGATGGGCTTGCAGAACAGGTGCGGTTGCAGGGCGCCGCCC
This sequence comes from Akkermansia sp., assembly GCA_024405455.1. Classification (GTDB taxonomy): domain Bacteria; phylum Verrucomicrobiota; class Verrucomicrobiia; order Verrucomicrobiales; family Akkermansiaceae; genus Akkermansia. Next base: position 11,966 of record JAKSOT010000026.1, read on the forward strand.
GCCACATCATCCAGCGTGATGAGCAGGTGCTGCAGCGTCACAGTGGCGCAGAGGTTCGGGAACTCGTCGAGCAGCGTCACCGCGGCGGCGGTGGTGATGTGCTCCATGCTGATGGTGAGCTTGGGGAAGCGCGTGGCCAAATCGCGGTACACGGCCAGGAACTCCTGCTCGCGGTCCATCACGAAACCGTGGCTCTCCCCGTGCACCAGCAGGGGAATGCCCATTTCCTCCATGAGGTGCAGCGTGCGGTCGGCCTCTTTCATGTTGGCCACGCCGCCTTCGCTGTTGGTGGTGATTCCGGCGGGATAGAGCTTGAGGCCGAAGAACCCCGGCGTGGCCTTGGCCGCCGCCAGCGCCGCCTCGTCCAGCGCCGTGAAGAACAGGGTCATGTACGGCGTGAACGCCGCGCCCTCCAGCGCCGCACGCACACGCGCCGCGTATGCCGTCATCATCTGCGGCGTGGTCACCGGCGGCACCAGGTTCGGCATCACCACCGCTCCCGCAAACGCAGCCGACAGCGGCGCCGTGAGCTTCAGCATCTCGCCGTCGCGCAGGTGCAAATGCATATCCAGCGGGCTTTCAAGCGTTATCTCCATGCCTCTATTCTACCATGGCGCTCCCAACCATTCAAGCATTGCTTGCCGTTCAAATGCCGAGTGCGCGGGAGATGATTTTCCGGTCGGGGGAGGCCATGGGGATTTGCTCCAAATCCTGCAGGGGAATGTAGGATTCTCCCTTGCGCGGGCGGGTGGAGGGCGCGGCGCGGTGCAGGTGGCGCGTGACCTTGTAGCGGGTGACGCTGTACGTCTGGTCGGCGATGTGCTCCAGCACCTGCACCTCGTTTTGGCTGCGGCGGGGAAGGCGCCACATGCCGGCGTGGCGCTTGCCCTCCGGCTGGAGTTCCAGAAGGATGCCGCGCTTGGTGACGTGCAGGATGTCCCAGTGCTCCAGCGCGGTGGTTTGCTTCTTGGGCAGCTTGACGGGCAGCTCCGCGGGGTTCTTTGCGCGGCACCACGCGCGGACGGGGCAGAGCAGGCATTGCGGCGCGCCCGCGGTGCACACCAGCTGACCCAGCTCCATGAGCGCGGAGTTGTACGCGCGCGGGTCCGTGCGGTGGAGCATCTGCGCGGCCAGCCGCCATTGCTCCCTGCGCCCGGCGGGGGAGTCCACGGGGGTGCGGCTGTTGCACAGGCGGGCGAACACGCGCGCCACGTTGGCATCCACCAGCGGGGCGGGTTTGTTGAACGCAAAGCTCAGCACCGCGCCCGCCGTGTAGTCGCCGATTCCAGGCAGGGCGCGGATGTCCGCCTCCTCCGTGGGGAACACGCCGCCGTGGCGCTCCACGATGGCCTGCGCGGCGGCGCGCAGCGAGCGCACGCGCCGGTAGTACCCCAGCCCCTCCCACGAGCGCAGGGCCTCCTCCTCCGTGGCGGCGGCCAGCGCCTGCGGCGTGGGGAAGCGGCGCATCCACCCGTCGTACCTCCCCAGCACGGTGGGGATGGTGGTCTGCTGGAGCATGATCTCGCTCACCAGGATGGCCCAGGGGTCGGTGGTGCGGCGCCAGGGGTAGTCGCGCCCGTTGGCGTGGAACCAGTCTGCCAGGGCCTGTGCGATATGCTGGCGTTCCTGCGGGTTCACGCGGGTTCGGAGGTGCGGGTGGTGTAGATGGAGATGTCCGCCTTGCTGCCGCCGAGCAGTTGCTGGGCGCGCATGAGCGCGCGGCGGGTGGACATGTTGGGGTTCCGGGGTTCCACCAGGTAGATGTTGCTCTCACCCTTGGCACAGCCCTCCTGCAGCAGCGCGAGCACGCCGCTCTTGCGCAGGATGCGGTACACCTCGCGGCTGGCGCCGGAGATGATGATGTGGCGCCCTTTCTCGCGGATGAACTTGATGAGCTCCTCCAGCGCGCATACGGAGGTGGCGTCCAGGTTGCGCGCGTTGCGCATGCGCAGCACCACCACGGCCAGCGAGGGGTCCTCCGCGATGCGCGCCACCTGCTTGCGGAACAAATCCGCCGCGCCGAAGAAGAGGTCGCCCTCCACGTGCACGATGGAGACCTGCGGCAGGCGGTCCGCCTTGTCGCCGAGCTTCATGAGCGTGCCCTCGCCGTCGATGGTGTACTCCACCAGTTCCGGCTTGGCCGCTTTCCTCAGGAACAGGGAAACGGATATCACCACGCCCACGAAGATGGCGAAGTGCAGCGGCAGCATCAGCGCCGCCAGGAACGTCAGCACCAGCACCACCGCGTCTCCCGGCGTCGAGCGGTAGCAGATGCGCAGCAGCTTGCGGTCGAACAGCGACACCGCGTTGGCCAGCACCAGCGCCGCCAGCACGCTGTGCGGAATGCGCGAAATCAGCGGAAATCCCGCCAGCACGAAGGTGATGCCCAGGCAGATGAGCCCGCAGTACACGCCGGAGAAGCGCGTGGCCGCGCCGGAGTTGTAGTTGAGCGCGGAGCGCGTGAGCGACGCGGAGCAGGGGAGCGATGTGGTGAACGAGGACGCGATGTTGGCCATGCCCACCGCGAAGGTGTCCTGGTTGAGGTTGAGCGGCTCCCCGGTCTTGGCGGAGATGGTCTTGCTCATCACGGTCTGCTCCAGCGTGGAGAGGAAGGCGATGCCGATGACGATGGGGAAAATCTCCGCGAGGTTGCCGGGCAGGGCGGTGATTTCCGGCGCGCGCAGCGTGAGGTCGCTGAATGTGAAGTCGCGCAGCATCCGCACCCCGGCGAACGTGCCGCCCGCCCACGGCTGGCTCAGAACCCAGTTCAATGCGCTCATCACCACTAGTATCACAGCAAACGTCGGCAGGCACCGGAAATGCCGCCGCAGCGGAATGAACAGAAGGAACGACAGCGCCCCCAGCACAATCGGCTGCCACTGCACCATGTCCAGGTTGCGGAAGATGGCCATGGTCATGGAGAAGAACGAGCTGCCGGCATAGACGTCGTTGATGCCCATCACGTACCGCAGCTGGGATGCGATGATGAGCGTGGCGGCTCCCGTGATGTAGCCCACCAGCACGCTGCGGCTCACAAACTGCAGCATCTCCGTGGCCTTCACGAACGCGCCTATCACGCACAGCACGCCCGCCAGGAACACAATCAGCGGCACAAACACCGCCGGCTGCTGCTGGATGAGCGGCGACGCCGCCAGGAAGAAGCTCGCCAGCATGAACGCCGTGGCGTTGCTCGGCCCGCTCACCGTCAGGCTGCACCGCGTGAACAGCGGCGCCACGAACGTGCCAACCGTGGCCGCCATGATGCCGTAGATGCTGTCCAGCCCCGCCATGGCCGCAAACGCCATGCCCTGCGGAAGCCCCACCAGCGCCACATCCGTGGCCGCCTTCAGGTCGCGCCCCGCCATGCCCCAGGTGTAGCCTTTCAACGCGTGGCGCGCGGGCAGGGGGTCCACCATGCCCTGGGTCACGAACCGCCGCAGGCCCTTCCAGCCCGCGCGGAGCCTGTGCGCCGCCGTGTTCATTCTCCCGCATTCTAGCATGGCGTGCGTATGGAGACAAGCACGTAATGCGCGAGCTGGACATTCACCGGGCGATTTGGTAGAGTGTGGAACATGGCGCAGATGTTTCCACCATTCAAGTCGCTGGGCGACCAGCGCGGCGAGCGCATCGTCTTCGACGTCCTGCAGAAGCTGCCGGACGATTGGATGGTGTTCTACGACTACTGGGCGCTATACCAGGTGAAGGACGACTATGTGAATTTCGAGGCGGACTTCATCGTGCTGGTGCCCGGGCGCGGGATTGTGACGGTGGAGGTGAAGGACTGGCGCAACGCGCGCATCCGCAACGGGATTTGGGAGCACCAGCCCGGCGGGGACGGCGCCGCGTGGGTGTCGCTGGGCAAGAAGCAGAGCCCGCTCAACCAGGCGTTCCTGTGCAGCAAGCGCCTGATGAAGGGACTGGTGGAATCCAAGGTGGTGTCCGAGGATTCCAAGTACCAGCCGGAGTTCCGCTGCATGGCTGTGCTCACCAACTGCGTGCCCGTCAACTTCGCGGAGGATGCCATCGAGCAGGATCAGGTCATCAGCGGCAAGAGCAACGTGCCGCTGGACACCCTCTACGTGTGCGGCACGGCGGCGCTGCACGACAACCTGGAGGCGCGCATCGACTCCCTGTTCGTGCACAAGGGGAAGCATGGCAAGAACATGACGCCGGAGCTGATGCAGGCGTTGAAGAACTACCTGGCGCCGTCCATCATGTTCCGGCGTGATTTCGAGAGCTACCTGCAAATCATGGAGGATGCGGGGGCGGACATAGCGAACCTGCTGCCGCTGCTGGAGGAGAGCACGGGCGGCGTGCGCGTGGAGGGATGCGCGGGGTCCGGCAAGACCGTGATGGCGTGCCGCGAGCTGGCGCGCCTGGCCGCGCTGCACGGGGAGGACAAGCGCTTCCTCATGCTCTGCTACAACCTGAACCTGTGCGACTCCCTGCGGCGCGACCCCGCCCTGCACGAATTCGAGGGCCGCAACCTCACCATCTCCAACTTCCACGAGTACTGCATCGAGCACGCCCTCATCCCCGCAGGGCGGCAGGACCTCATCTCCACCGCCGACAAGGCACGCTTCTTCGGCGAGGCCGCCTACCCCGCCATTAAAGAGTACCTCTCCGCTCAGCCGCCGTACGACTACATCTTCGTGGACGAGGCGCAGGACTTCAAGGAGGCGTGGTGGGACATCGTGCGCGCGTGCCTTGCACCGCAGGGCAAGCTCTACATCTTCGCGGACGCCAACCAGAGCATCTACGACCACCGCAGCCCGCTGCCGGAGCTGCCCACCCGCGTGCGCCTGCGCCGCAACCTGAGAAACGCTCAGGAGATTGCCGCGTTCAGCGCCGCCATGCTGCCGGAGGGCGAGACCATGGAGCCGCTGAAGCTCGGCGGCGCGCAGGTGCAGATCGCCCCGGGGAACGACGACCCCGCCGCGCGCGCCGATGCCGTCCGCTCCATCATCCAGGCCATCCTGGCGCGTGACGACATCCACGCCGCGCCGAGCGACATTGCGGTGCTCACCCCGTGGCGCGTGGGCAACAAGCGCCGCTGCCTGGGCTTCCTCGCGGACGTGCTGGACACCTGCCCGGAGGAGGGCGAGACCAGCGGGGAGATGTGGGCGCGCCTGGCACGCTGCACCGCCCCCGGCTCCACCCGCATCTACGGCGACACCATCAAGCGCTTCAAGGGGCTGGAGGCGCCCTTCGTCATCCTGGCGGACATACCGGGGCTGCAGGAAAGCCGCGGGTTCGACATGGACGATTTGTACGTGGGCGCCACGCGCGCCAAGTTCGGCCTGTTCATCGTGCCCACGGTGAGCGGGGAATCCCTTGCCAGACAATTCCTGCAATGAAAACGCACCGCATCATCATGCTGGCCGCCGCGCTGGCGGCATGCCCCCTCCACGCCACCCTGCAGGAGGAGGCCGACAACCTGAACATTCCCGCCAAGCTGGACATGCTCGCCAAGCAGCTGGAGATTCCCCAAATCGACGGCACGAACGTGCGCATCATCCACTCCGACTACGAGGAAATCATCGGGCTGGACGGCAAGGTGCACGGCCTGCCTGCCAAAGTGCGCCTCAATTTCGAGCTCACGCGCGGCAGCGAGAAAGCCGTGAGCCGCGAGTACGTGGTGCAGGTGGACCCCGTGCAGCCCAAGGGAGGCAGGGCAAACGCGCCGCAAACCATCCCCCAGGTGCTGGGCTGGGGCTGCTTCCACGAGCGCCCGAAAACGCTGGACCTGGCCAAGGTGGCAAAGCGCGGCATCTCCATACCGCCGTGCATGAAAGGCGTGCAGGAAGACCTGATCAAGGAGTTCAACATGCCCGCTGCGGAAGCCAAGAACGCCGCGGTCAAGCTGGAGCTCAACACGACGCCGGACCCCTGGCTGGGAAGCGAGGGGTACAATTTGACCATTCATGAAGAGGAGTTGAACCCCGGCGGCGTCACCATCACCGCCAACAGCCTCGCCGGGCTGTACTGGGGCACGCGCACGCTGCTGCAGATGCTGCGCCAGGGCCACAAGCTCACCGCCGGCTCCATAACGGACATTCCCCGCTACCCCGTGCGCGGGTTCGTGTTCGACGTGGGCCGCCTGCCCGTGCCGTACGAGTTCCTCAAGCAGGTGGTGGACACCATGGCCTGGTACAAGCTCAACGACCTCCAGCTCCACCTCAACGACAACTTCATCTTCCTGGACGAGTACACCAAGGCCGGGCGCGATCCCTTCAAGGAGGCCTACGCCGCCTTCCGCATGGAATCCAACGTGAAGGGCAAGGACGGCACACCGCTCACCGCCGGGGATGTATCCTACACCAAGAAGCAGATGCGCAAGCTCATCGACTACGCCAAGGCGCGCGGGGTCAACATCGTGCCGGAGTTCGACGCCCCCGCGCACGCACTGGCTCTCACCCGCGTGCGCCCGGAGCTCATGCTCAAGACCCAGGACCCGCGCAGCATCGAGGAGCTGGACGCCTCCAAGCCGGAGACGCTGGACTTCATCCAGGGGCTGTGGGACGAGTACCTGCTGCCGGACAAGTCCGGCCGCGCGGTGTTCGGGGGCTGCACCGTGCATATCGGCGCGGACGAGTTCAAGGGCAACAACGAGGACTACCGCAGGTTCACGGACGCCATGCTGAAGCACATCAAGTCCCGCGGCTACACGCCGCGCCTGTGGGGCAGCCTCACCATGAAGAAGGGCAGCACACCCGTCACCGCGGAAGGCGTGCAGATGAACATCTGGAGCAAGGACTGGAACCTCCCCCGGCCCGCCATCAACGAGGGGTACGACATCATCAACACCATGGACAGCCAGCTCTACATCGTCCCCTTCGCCAACTACTACCGCATGGACAAGAACCTGAAGGGGCTGTACGAGAACTTCGTGCCCAACCAGATCGGCGCGCAGGGGCGTCCGCTGGCCGAGCGCCTTCCCGCCGGCCACCCGCAGCTGCTCGGCGCCGCCTTCGCCGTGTGGAACGATATGATCGACCTCCGCTCCAACGGATACACTTATGAGGACCTGCGCGGCATGATTGCCGAAACCGCCGCCGCGTTCGCCCAGAAGGCCTGGGGGCCGGAGGAGCTGCCCCGCAGTTTCGAGGACCACCAGAAGCTCCGCCAAACCATCGGCGACGCCACGCACGGAGTCTCCGTCAAACCAACCCCCAAGAAACATTGACCGCCATGCCCACACCCGATGAGGAATACGAACTGGCCGCAGCCGAATTCAAGGCCGGAAACGCCGCACAGGGCGCCCAGCACCTCCGCAACGCCGCCTTCAACGGCCACTCCGCCGCACAGGACCAGCTCGCCCGCGTCTATTTCGCACAGCTCAAATCCCGCGCCGATGTGGCGGACCTGGAGGCCGCCGCCCAATCCGGCGACCACGTCGCCCTCTTCGTCCTCGCCATGTGCCTGATAGAAGGGCGTCTCATCGAAAAGGACACCGACAAGGCCCTCACCGCCCTCCAACACGCCGCCGCACAAGGCAACCGCATGGCGCAAACCATGCTCGGCCAAATGGATTGAACCCGGGCACGGGGCGGGGGACGGCGTGATTGGCATGCAATGATTCGTGCCAACAGGGGTGGTTGGTAGGCATGCGTTGGCGCTAATCCACCCCGCACAAGGCGGGGTTCCGTAAGTTGTAAGCGCGGAGGGGGACACCCCCCAGGTTTCCACCTGGGGCTAAATTTGGGACACCCTCCCTGAGGGGAGGGTTGAGTCAGGCGAGGGGCGCGCGGGGAGGAGGAAGGATGAATTGGGCGGTTGACCGGGAGGGGCTTGTTTGGTAGGATTCAGGGCATGAGCCACACCTATTACCAAAACCATGTGCATATCGTGTTCCATACGGGCAAACGAACCATCAGGCCGTGCGATTTGAATAAAGTTCACGCATATTTGGCGACCCTGGCGAGGGAAAACAAGATTCAATGCCCGGTGGTCGGCGGCGTGGAGGACCATATCCATCTGCTCGGCAATTTCCCCTTGGACAAGGCACCGGCGGATATCGTACGCACACTCAAGGCCGTTTCATCACGGTGGCTCAAGACCACCAACCGCTGCTATTCCGGTTTTTCGTGGCAGCAGGGCTACGGCTATTTCTCCGTGAGCGCGTCCATCCGCAAGGATGTGGTGCATTACATTGCCAATCAGGCGCGACACCACACCCGCGAAACCGCGGAGCAGGAGCTAGAGCGGTTGAAACGCTTTCACGAAACGGCATCCAATGAAATCTACATTGAGGATGCGGAGGCGTATCGTTCCGTCATTGACGCTTGCGTCAATGACATCGTCTATGTTCCGCGCCGGTAGGCGCGGCTAACTTTTGAGCCACCCGGTGGCGAACTCAAATTTAGCCCCAGGCGGGAGCCTGGGGGGTGTTCCCCTCCGCGCTTACAACTTACGGAACCCCGCCTTGCGCGGGGTGGATTAGCGCCAACGCTCGCAGACTAACCACGCCCGTTCACGCCAAAGCCCGCCAGGGCGGCGGCGGGTAAATCCAACTACAGTATTCCCAATGCTGTAGGTCTGTTGGGGCGCGCAACGCGTTGAAAATGCACCTTCCGCCGCACGCAGTGCCCCGTTGCGGAATTTGGCGGATTTTTGCGGAATTTGCTGCAATTTGCATTTTTTTCAACATTTTTGCAAAATTTGGCTTGCATAAGGTTTGGGAATACTGTATACCACCCGCACCTTCGCGTGTGAGTAGCACGTGGAACACACTTCGACATCAATCGAAAACAACCGCGAACCTAAGCAACCATCATGAAACTTAGACTCCCCCACAAACTCCAGGCCGCGCTCCTTGCGGCTTTCACTGCCGTGGCTTTCACCGCCCAGCAGACACAGGCTGGCAACATTGACCAGCACAACACGCTGAACCTGGATGACAACACCGCCTACAACGGGTACATCTACAACTTTGTCCCGGCAAACGCGGACGCCACAACCCAGTTCCACTCGGGAGCCTTGTACAGGTACGAGCAAATCGGCGACCACATGGAGCAAACCGCAACCTCAACGGTTTGGCAGAGTTTCGCAAACAACCAGAGCCCGACGTACGGGCACACCCTGCGGCTGACGGACAATGTGACCGGGAAGACGGTGAACACGGACTTTACGCCCCTGTCTCTGGGCGGTCTCATTGTGGAGGATGGCACGTACACCCTGGGGCGCGCCAACACCGCGACCGACTTCAACGGCTTCGGCAATGTCAACCTCAACATCATGGGTGATTTCACTCTTCTGTCCCGAGGCACCGACAAGGCTGGGAACTCCGGCGTTCGTTTCGAGAAGGGCGGCGAGTGGAGGATTGCCGAAGGGAAGACCTTGAAGTTCGACACCGACACCTATGCGGTCACCATCCGGCCGAATCTCACGGTGAATGTAACGGGCGGCGGCACGCTCGACTTGGCCAGCACGGCCAAGTTTGTGCTTGGTGCGGGAACGCACTTCAATGTGGCCTCCGGCACAACCGTGACGATGTCGAATGTGCTGGAGACGCAGGGAACGGCCTACTACAGCGGAAACCTGACCCTGCCGACCACGCTGAACATCAGCGGTGGCATCGGCGGCTACGAGGTGTACGAAGCGGCTGCGAGCGATTTCAATGGCACGGATGACTACGCCGGCAGCGGTTACCGCACCGGCAACGCCACCAAATACTATATTGTCAAGGGAGGTGAGGGCAGCACCCTCTCCGGCTTGCCCACCACCGTCACCGGCGGCGGCAACGCCACCATTGTGGACGGCAAGAGCCTGGTGGCCACCATTAGCCTCGCGGGCGAAGACACCACCTATTACACGAACAGCAGCTTCACCTACAATGAGGACGTGATGGGTGGAGCCTCCGGCTTCAGCATTGCCAAGGGCACCGTGCTGAGCGCCGGCTCCACAACGAGTTTCAGCAGCGCCAAGGTGCTGCACGGCACCGGTACGTACGCTCTGGCCGCCACCGCCACCGCGCTCACCGGCAGCCTTACCCTCGGAAACGACTGGACCGGCACCGTGCGCCTCACGAACGCTTCATACAACAACTTGCACTTCGACAACCTGGTCAATGGCGCGCAATCCACCATTGAATTCAACGGATTCACGGGGTACAGCAACGCTTGGAACGGCACAAACGTGCAGAACATCAAGCTGACGACACCGGACGGCGGCGGCGTGGCGTGGAATGCAACGGGCGCCGCGACCAAGAATGCCAACAACACCGCAACCTACAGCGGCACCTGGAGCGGCGACGGCACCATGACCATTGCCCCCAACAAATTGAACTACACGTTCTCCGGCGATATCTCGCAATGGACCGGCAAGCTGCAGACCGTGAGTAGCTATAACAATACGTTCGACCTGACCTTTACGGGAAACGCCCAAGCCATCAACGCGGAAATCGCGGGCCAGCACAACACCAACAAGATGAACCTGGTGGTGGACACGAACGCCACCTTCAGCAAGAATGTCACCGCCAACACGCTCTCCGTCAGCAATGGCAGAACCGCCACGCTGGGCGCCACCGCCACCTTCGACGGCTTGACGGGCGAGGGCGACATTGCCTCCACCGGCAGCATCACGCTGAGCGGCGCGAGTGGCTCCTATGAGTTTGCCGGCGCCATCACGGGCGCGCACCTGCTGAACAAGACCGGTGCCGGCACGCAGACCATCAACGGCCCCGTGACCGTGGACCGCTTCACCATCGGCGGGGGCACCACCACGTTCAACGGCCTGGTGACCGGAACCGCGGCCGACTATTCCGGCAACGACCGCCGCATGAGCGTTTCCGGCGGCACGGTGTACTTCAACAACGGATTCGCCTATTCCGGGGAGGATAGCTACGCGCTGGTGACGAGTGCCAACACAACCGTGCACTTTGGCGGCGCGAGCAACCTGACCGGGAAGAGCATTGGCGCTGTCGCCAACGCCGCCATCGTGCTGGATGCCGACGCTTCCCTGAAAGTGTATGATATGGAGAACTCCTCCTCATATGGCGACCGCAACGGCACGCTTGAGATGAAGAACGGCTCTGTGCTGACGGTGGCGAATCACCTGTCCCTTACGGGTGCTTCGAGCAATGGCGGCACCATCCACCTGGGGAACAATGCTCGTGTCAACCTTTACGCGGGTGCCTATACGCCGAATATCATGGAGTTTGGTCTGGGTGCAGTGGTGCTGGACGGAGCCGCCACCACAATCCAGACCGCCCATTGGGGTGGCACAGTGGTGCTGGATTCCATTGCCGGCACCGGCACGCTCACGCTGAAAGCGAATGCCGACTCCACGGTCCGCAACACCTTCTCGATTGGCGACGACGCCACCGAGTCCAAGTTCACCGGCACGATTGCCCTTGAGCGCGCGACAGGGAGCAATCGTGTGCTGTTGGCGGAGTTCAAAGATATGTATTCTGCCGCGGGTGCAGTTGTGCAGGCTTCCCTCTCTGGAAAACACAGCAGCGAAGCGGTGGGTATCCTGATCAGCAGCGATGTCGTGCAGATGAAGGGCTTGAACGACGGTTCGGGTATCACTTCCGCGAATTCCTACGCACTGGCCTCCGGCAGCGCCTCAAGGCTTGCCGATACGAACGGCAATTCCAACCAGTACCTTGACAACGCCTCGGACGGCACATTCCGCACCCTGGAGTTCACAGGATCGACCGCGACGGAATCCTACTCCACGGCCATCAAGGTGCTTGGCGGGGTGAACCTGAAGATGTCCGGCGAGGGCACCCAGACCTTCAGCGGTGACATGAGCAGCTTCAACGGCTCCGTCTCTGCGGAGAAGGGCACGCTCAACGTGCTGAACGCCGGGAGCCTGGCCGTGAAGGATGTCCATATCGGCGAGCATGCCGTGTTCGGCGTGTACAGCGGTGCCACCCCCACCGCGAGCACGGGAACGGAAGGTTCCATCGCCATCACGGAAGAACACTCGCTCACCGTTCTGGAAGGTGCCACGCTGAACGCCAACCTGGTGATGGAGGCCGGCTCAAAGCTGGACGTGAGCTTCGCGCAGAACAGCTACGGCCTCCTCATGGGTTCCAGCGTCACGCTGAAGATGGGAGCCTTGCTGCAGGACAGCAAGAACGGGGTGGAGAGTGAGGATATGAACGCCTTCCTGTTCGAGTACCTCAGCAACAACCCCTACTACTACCTGTACGACAGCGTGGAGGACCTCTACATCCAGCAGGGTGCCGCGCCCAAGCGGTATACCGAGCTTGATTTCGTGAATTGGCTCGACTTCGACATGGATGCCAGCCGCGTGTTCACCAACTTGGATGAGAACACCTACGCGCTGGTGTACAACTGGGATACAGAAAACACCGGCCGCGTGGCTCTTGTGATGATTCCGGAGCCGGCCACCGGCACATTGTCCTTGCTGGCGCTCTGCGCGCTGGCAGCGCGCAGGCGCCGCAAGTAATTTACAATTGATCCGTCTTCGCAAAGCTACGCCGAGACAAGCAATTTACGATTTACAATTTGTAAGTTAGGTGCCTTGCGGCACAAGATTCACCAAGGCCCAGCCGTTTCGGCTGGGCCTTCTTGCTGCCGATGTGCTCCCGCGCCGCACGGCGCGGCGAACTTTCCAAATTGCTTGCCTCGGCGTAGCCCCGCAGGGGCGAAGACGGGTAAATCGTAAATTGTAGATTGTAAATCTATCAGGGGCTGCCCATGCGGCGGGAGCGGGGGAGGCGGAGGATGAGCCGGGCGAAGACGCGGCGCATCCAGCGGGGCTCAATGGTGGGGAGCGCTTTCATCGCCGGTGGTCAGGGTGTCGCCGCACTCGTAGTAGAGGAGGCTCATCACGTTGAGGGGATAGCCCAAGGAACGCTCGGTGAGCTCTCCCGCCAGCTGCAGGGAACCCGCGGGGCATCCGCGGAACAGCGTGCGGTTGAAATCTCCGATAGTGGTGTTTTCTTCATCGTCCATGGAGTCATGGACATCCGCATGCGCATGGGCGTTGCGTAACAGGGAGAGTGATTTACAATTTACAATTTACGATTTACAATTGTATAGATTAGTGCGCTTGGCGGCGCAATACAATTCAGCCCATCTGGCAGAATGCCAGATGGGCTTTGAAATTGCCGCGCGCGGAGCGTGCGCTCTCTTTCAAAATCGTCAATTGTCAATCGTAAATTGTCAATTCTTCTTGCCTTTTTTGGACTTCTTGTCCATGCCGGCGTAGGGGACGGCGGGGAGCTTGGCCTCGTTGACGAGGTTGGGCTCGAAGAAGACCTTCCAGCCGTAGCGGACCTTGACGGGCTTCTTCACGCCGGGTGCGGTAAGCTCCACGGTGTCGCCCTTGAGGGTGGCGGTGGCGTCCTCGAACTTGCCGTTGCTGCCGGCGATCTCAAAGCCGGTGGGGGCGGAGCCGTTGGTGGTGGTGAGGCCCTTGGCGTGCTTGAAGGTGACCTTGAGGGTGCTGCCGGCGGGCTTGGCGGAGGCCACCTGCGGGCCGCTGTACTCCACGTCCTTGCCGTATACCTTGGCTGCGGCCACGTAGGCGAGGCGCTGGCCGACCTCGGTCTTGCGTGCGGGGTGGACATCGCTGTTGGTGGAGCCGAGGTCCACGGTGGCGACGGTGTAGACGCCGGGGATGTTGTCCTGGGACTGCTGCTGGACCTCGCGGAACTCCGGCCAGTAGGCGCGCAGCGGGGTCTTGTCGTTGATGCGTGGCAGCTGTACCTGGATCCACGGCATGTCGGGCTTCTTGAACTCCGCGCGCCAGCCGCCGATGAGGTCGGCCAGCAGCTCGTAGTTCTGCTTCATGTCCTGGATTTCCGCATCGGATTCACCCTGGTACCAGATGATGCCCTTCATGGGGAAATCCACCCAATCCTGCACGCCGGTCTTGAAGAGGTATCCGGGCTTGTAGGGGTGCGGCATGTTGAGGTCGCCGCCGATGTTCCTGCGGGCGCGTCCGCGCACCCAGTCGCTCATGTAGCGGCTGTCCAGCCACTTGGCGCTCATGCAGTCGTGGTACTTCTTCTTGAGCACGGTCTCGGGAATCCAGGCCATCATCTCGGAGCCGCCGAGGGAGGCGTGGACGATACCCACGGGGACGCCCAGCTGCTTCTGAAGCTCCTGAGCGAAGTACCAGGCCACGGCGGACATGCGGGGCGTGGTTTCCGGGGCGCTGACGGCCCACTTGCCCACATACATGGCGTTGTTGTTGAGGATATCCTTCTGCTTGGCGCTGTAGACGGCGTTGTCGGTGTGCACCTGCGGCTCCGCATGGAAGAAGCGGATGTCCTTGTTGCCGGAGGCGGGGATGGCCGTGCCCTTGTCCGCCATCTCGTCCATGCGGCGCAGCATGTTGGACTGGCCGGAGGCGAACCACACCTCGCCCACCACCACGTCCTTCAGCTCGGCGGAGTCGCCGCCCTGCTGCACGGTGAGGCTCTCTCCGTTGGCATTGGCCTTCATGGCGGGCAGCACGGCTTCCCAGCGCTTGCCGCTCTTCTTGGCCTTCACGGTGGTGCCGCCGAAGGTGAGGGTGACGTCGCCCCCGCCGGTGGCCTCGCCGCGCACGGGGATGTCCTGCCCC
>JAKSOT010000027.1 GCA_024405455.1 Akkermansia sp.
GTCGCGGAATCCCGGCAGCGGTTGAAAGCGTGCATCTGGCATGCGCGCATTATACACGCTTCCATGCCGTAATCAAGTCATTTGGGCGGACCCGGGCGGACACCTCCCCCCAACCGTTATCTTTTTTCCACATTTTTTATGCTTTTTGCTTGACTTTGCGTCCGCATACGGCTAAATTGCCCGCAGACGTGTCATGAACGTCCTGTAACCAAATCTTCTGTTAACAAAAGAAATACTATGAAAACGAGATTACCCAAAATGCTCCTGGCCGCCCTTCTCGCGGCTATGACCTCCGCGTACGCCGCCGACCTTCCGTCGTACGTGACTCTCGAAGGTGTCCACCAGCACTACCAGGGCGACCCCATCGTCATTACAGATGCGGCTGGATTCGGCTCCGGCATCAGCGACAATCCCCACAGCACCGTCAGCATCGGCTACGGCGACAACGGCGGCGTTGCATACAATGCCAACTTCACGCTGAGCGGCGGCGACTTCTCCACGCCCAACGCGCTCTTCATCGGCGGTCCCGGCTGGCCCCACACCCGCACCGAGGGCTACGAGGCGTCCAAAGGCACCCTCACCATCGACGATGGCGCCACGCTGGCGGTTACCACGCACATCTCCATGGGCACCTGCACGGGCGCAGAGTCCTACCTCTATATCCAGGGCGACAGCGAGGTCTATGCCGTCGACATGCAGGTTTCCAGCGGCGGCGGCAAGGCTCAGGTCTTTGTGGGTGAGGGAAGCGGCGCCACCACCGGCTTCCTCCGTCTGAACGGCAACCTCGCCATCGGCGTCAACAACGTGACCGGAGCAGACATAAACAACCAGATGAACATCTACGACGGCAGCCGTGTTGACGTGTTGAACGGCTCCACCTCCATCGGCTACGCCGGCGTGGATTCCGAAGGAACCCCCTTTACCGGCGGCCAAGGCGCGCTGAACATTTACGATGGCGGCACATTGAACACGCGATTCCTGGAAATAGGCATCGGCACGATTGCCGCGGGCGTTCCGTCCGTCGGCGCCGTGAACGTGGCCGGCACGCTCAATGTCACCGCCTCTGAGCAGGATAGGCAGGATAATCACGAAACCATCATCGGCCTCAACGGCGGTTCCGGAATGCTCCGGATCGTTGACGGCGGCACAGTCAACCTGGGCAGGGTCGATGTGCGCCTGGGCTCCACCACCGTGGAAGGCGACAAGACGGAGGCCCAGATTGACGTGAAGGATGGCGGCACCCTCAACCACAGCGCCGGCACCATCTACGTGGGCGACACGGGCACCTCGAACGAGGAGACCGGCGATCCCAACTACGGCGTGGGTCTGCTGTCCATCGCCGAAGGCGCCACCGCCAATCTCAAGAAGGTGGAGGTCTCCACGGGCTCCAAGATTCTCGTGGACGGCACGCTCTCGGTGGACGAGACCCCGGATACATACGGCATCCAGGGCGTGCGCCTGTACAACGGCGCCATCCTGGCCGGCAGCCCGGACAACCAGGGCGGCAAGCTCACCTTCACCATTGTTCCGGAGAACCGCCACGGCAGTGTTGTCATCGACAACTTCACCCTGACGGAGGGCACCACGCTCAAGGCGTGCTGCGACGCCCACCTCACCGTGGGCGGCGGCTCCACCCTCACCTTCGACGACGGCACGCTGTGGCTGACGGACGGCATCGCCTACATTGACAGTGACGGCGGTTCTGCCAGCACCATCACCACCACCGGCTCGGGCACCATCAGCGTGGCGGGCAACGATGAACTCAACTACTGGCTGACCGACATGGGCAGCGAGAAGAGCGGCAGCCACGACAAGGTGGCCCTGATCGATGTCAGCAACTTCCTTGACAATAGCGGCACCGTCACTGGTATTCTCAGTGAAGACGACACGCTGAAGCTGGACCGCGCCGGCTATGAAGTGCGCTTCTCCGACGAAGGCGTGCTCACGAAGAACGCGGGCGACGGCTTCCGCGGCTTCTACGTTGCGAGGACGGAGTACTCCGCCGAAGCCGCATACCCCACGTTCAACCGCAACCAGCGCGCCGTGTACGACCTCATCAAGCAGATGGAGGACGATGGCGTGCCGATTCCCCAGGCACTTAAAGACCGCATCGAGGAGGTGCTCAAAATGGACGGCAACACAGAGGCCGGGCAGATTCAGGAAGCCCTTGACTTCCTGGGCGCCGTGAACTACTCCGTGATGATGCACAACCAGATTGAGGGCAACCTGAGCCACCAGCGCATGCTGCGCAACCGCAGCATGGTGGGCCGCAACCTGCGCCACGGCAAGGGCTGCACGGACCTGTACGCCGCCGGCTTCTACGACAACCAGCGCCTCAAGGGCGACCGCAGCAAGGGTGAGGGCTACCGCCGCAACGAATGGGGCGGCCTCATCGGCGGCGACACCTGCATCAACGAGAACCTGCGCCTGGGTGCGGACGTGGCCCTCGGCTGGTCCAACATCTCCCCGAGCCACAACATGAAGCTCAAGCAGAACTCCATCTACTGGGACGTGTACGCACAGATCCGCAAGGGCAACTGGCGCAGCCTCACCGCCGTGGGCATGGGTATCCACAACTTCAAGGTGGAACGCGGCTGGGACAAGTACACCGCCAAGAACGACCATGTGCGCGGTCTCTCCCTCAACATCTCCGAGGAGATCTCCTACGACTGGAAGGTCAACGAGAAGACCACCATCCAGCCGTTTGCAGCCGTTGACCTGAGCTGGAACCGCATCAAGGGCTTCACGGATTCCTTCGCGAATCCTGAATACTGGGCCATGGCCACGCACGTGGCCAAGCAGGATGCCTTCATCGCAGAGTTCACCGTGGGCGGCCGCTACATCCGCGACTTCGCATGCGTGACCGACGCCCCGGACGCCACCTGGTACTTCCAGCTGGGTGTGGCCGTGACCGCCGGCGATGTGGACAGCAACCTGGACTGCAACTTCGTGGGCTCGGCCGACCGCCACTTCACCGTGGAGGCCGCCGAACGCGACCGCGTGGGTCTTGACCTGGGCACCGGCATCACCATCCCGGTGACACAGCACTGGGCCGTCTACGGCAATGCGGAAGTCATCTTCCGCGGCGACTCCCACAACCTGAACGCCCAGCTCGGCGCGCAGTACGCGTTCTAATAGCTGAACAGCGCATTACTTCAAGCGCCGCACTTCCACGGAAGTGCGGCGCTTCTGCGTCGCTGACCGCGGCGAATTAGGAGGAGGATTAAGATTAGGTGGTTGGTAGGCGGGCGATACACCGGCACCACACCGCCATTCGGCGGTGTGGATTCACGCCACGGGTCGCACCTCTCCGTGGCCTATCCCCCGCCAAGCGCGCAAAACCCCTGCGCCTTGAAAGGCGCAGGGGCTCATGCCCGCGCGGCAACCGCCGCGCCTAACTTCCCAAATTGTAAATCGTAAATCGTCAATTGTAAATCAGCGGAACCTAATCCGCCCATCCTCGCCATCCACCTTAATCACACTCCCCTCCCTGTACTTTCCTTCCAGGATGGCGAGGCTGAGGGGGTCCAGGATATCGTGCTGGATGGCGCGCTTGAGGGGACGCGCGCCGTAGACGGGGTCGTAGCCGTGGCTGGCGACCAGCTCCGCGGCGGCATCGGAGAGTTCCATGCGGAGGCCGCGGGCGGCCAGGCGCTTGTGGACGCGCTCCAGCTGGATGCGGACGATGCGCTTGAGGTCGTCAGCCTGCAGGCGGTCGAAGATGATGATTTCATCCACGCGGTTGAGGAACTCGGGGCGGAAGTGGCCGCGCAGGGCGTCCAGCGCCTTCTCGTTGCGTGCGGCGGCGTCGCTCTCGCTGAGGATGAACTGGGAGCCGATGTTGCTGGTCATGATGAGCACGGTGTTGGTGAAATCCACCGTGCGGCCCTGGCCGTCCGTGATGCGGCCGTCGTCCAGCACCTGGAGCAGCACGTTGAACACGTCCGGGTGGGCCTTCTCGATCTCGTCGAACAGCACCACGCTGTACGGGCGGCGCCGCACGGCCTCCGTGAGCTGGCCGCCCTCGTCGTACCCCACGTACCCCGGAGGCGCGCCGATGAGGCGCGACACGCTGTGCTTCTCCATGTACTCGCTCATGTCGATGCGCACCATGGCCGCCTCGTCGTCGAACAGGAATTCCGCCAGCGCCTTGGCCAGCTCGGTCTTGCCCACGCCGGTGGGACCCAGGAAGATGAACGAGCCCAGCGGGCGGTGCTCGTCCTGCAGCCCCGCGCGGGAGCGGCGCACGGCGTCCGCCACGGCCTTCACGGCGTCCCTCTGGCCGATGAGGCGGGCGCCGATACGCTCCTCCATGTGGACGAGCTTCTCACGCTCGCCCTCCGCCAGTCGGGCGGCGGGGATGCCGGTCCAGGTGGAGACGACCTTGGCGATGTCGGCCTCTGTGACCTCCTCCTTGAGCAGGCCGTCTCCGGAGCTTTGGAGCTGTGCGAGGGCCTCGCGGGCCTGCTTGGCGTCGGCCTCTGCGGCGGGGATTTCGCCGTAGAGGATTTCGGAGGCGCGAGCGAGGTTGCCGCCGCGCTGGGCCTGCTCGGCCTCGGTGCGCAGGGCGTCGATGCGCTTCTGGGCGCCGCGCGCGCGGACAACGACGTCCTTCTCGCTCTTCCAGCGTGCCACCATGGCGTCCACCCTCTCGCGGGTGTCGGCCAGCTCCTGGGTGATTTTCTCCAGGCGCTGCTTGGAATCGTCGTCCTTCTCCTTGGCGAGGGCCTGGCGCTCCATCTCCAGCTGCATGGCACTGCGGTTGAGCTCGTCGATTTCGCTCGGCATGGAATCCAGCTCGATCTTGAGGCGCGCCGCGGCCTCGTCCACCAGATCCACGGCCTTGTCCGGCAGGAAACGGTCGGTGATGTAGCGGTTGCTGAGGGTGGCGGCGGCCACGAGGGCGGAATCGGTGATATGCACGCCGTGGTGCACCTCGTAGCGCTCCTTGAGGCCGCGCAGGATGGCGATGGTGTCCTCCACGCTGGGCTCCGCCACGTACACGGGCTGGAAGCGGCGCTCCAGCGCGGCGTCCTTCTCGATGTACTTGCGGTACTCGTCCAGCGTGGTGGCGCCAATGGTGCGCAGCTCGCCGCGCGCCAGCGCCGGCTTCAGCAGGTTGGCCGCATCCATGGAGCTGTCGCCCCCGGCGCCCGCGCCCACCAGCGTGTGCAGCTCGTCGATGAACAGGATGATTTCGCCCTCGGAGGCCGTGACCTCCTTGATGAAGGCCTTGAGACGCTCCTCGAACTCGCCGCGGTACTTGGCGCCCGCCAGCATGGAGCCGATGTTCAGGCTCACCAGGCGCTTGCCGCGCATGCCCTCCGGCACGTCGCCGTCCACGATACGCCGCGCCAGGCCCTCCGCGATGGCGGTCTTGCCCACGCCCGGCTCGCCGATGAGCACCGGGTTGTTCTTCGTGCGGCGGGAAAGGATTTGCAGCACGCGCCGGATCTCCGAATCGCGCCCGATGACGGGGTCGATCTTCCCCTGCCGCGCGCGCTCCGTCAGGTCCGTGCCGTACTTCTCCAGCGTCTGGTACTTCTGCTCCGGGTCCTGGTCCGTGATGCGCTGGTTGCCGCGCACCTCCTTCAAGGCGTCCAGATACTTTTTCCGGTTCAGCCCGCAGGACTCCAGCAGGCGCTGCATCTCCGCGTCCGTCTCCAGCACGCCCAGCACAAAATGCTCCACGCTCAGGAAATCATCCTTCATGCGCTTGCGCTGCTCCTCCGCCGCCGCCAGCGCCTTGTCCAGCTCCGCGGAGATTCCCGCGCCCTGAACCGACGCCCCGCGCTGCCGCGGCTGCCTCTCCAGCCACGCCGCCAGCTCGCGCTCCACCCGCCCCGGCTCCACCCCCGCCTTCTGCAGAACCGCCGGCAGCAAGCCGCCCTCCTGCTTCAGCAAGGCCAGCAGCAGCTCCGCAGGGTAAACCTGCGCCCGCCCCCCGGCCGCAGCACCCTGCACCGCCCCCTGGAGAGCCTCCATCATTTTCGTTGTGAAATTCGTGTTCATGCCGTAATGACACCCATTCTCCCCCAACCGTTCAAACAATTATGCGAAGTTGTAAAGCCCGCGCGGAGAGGAGCCACCCTTGGCGCTCATGCGCCCCGCCGCAACGCGGCGGGACTCTCTTAGTCGTAAGTGCGGAGGGGGACAATCCCCACCCTTACGGGATGGGGCAAACTTTGTGTCGCCATCGGGATGGCTCACATAGAGCGCGCCGTTCGGCGCGGGGCGAGAAACGACCGCGCCCGTGGGCGCGGATGGATGTATGAGTTGTTCACACCTTGTAGGCCTCGCCATAGGCGGCGATTTCGTGCAAGCGTTTCATGCGCTCGAATTCTGCCGGAGCGCTCTCCTTCAGATGGTGAATGGCTTGGTTGTTGATATAGCGCACCACGTCCGGACGGATGGATGCGCTCACGGCAAAATAGCCGTAGCCCTGCTGCCATGAAAAATCCGAGTAATAGCTGTGCACGCCCTTGAGCCAGCGTGAGGAATTGGCCTTGAGCGTGCATATCACATCGGCCGGTGCCTTGTCCATCGGGAAATCACCCAACAGGTGAATATGGTCCGCCACGCCGCCCACAAGCACCTGCCGCACCTTGCATTCACGGGCCAGCGCAGCAATGAACGCATGCAGGCGTTCAAGCTCGGAATCCCTGATTATCCTCCTACCCGTGTGAAAAACCACATGCGCGTTGTTGATGTAGTATGCGTGACTCATAGGGTGGATATCGTAACAAATCGGGCATGCCATGTCAAATGCCCCTTTTCACTCGCTCCACCGCGCCGCTAGGCGCGCTCTATTTGAGCCATCCCGATGGCGACACAAAGTTTGCCCCATCCCGTAAGGGTGGGGATTGACCACGTTGGTACGTCTCGGCAGAGAGTCCCGCCGCGTTGCGGCGGGGCGTATGAGCGCCAACGCCCGCTAACCCACCGCGCCTGTTCACGCCATGGCATGCATCTCTCCGTGGCCCGTTCCCCGTTCCCCCACACATGCGAATTTCCCCCTGCCATTGACGCGAATTTAGCTTGCGTGCGGGGGGAAAGGGGGTAGAATGTTCGCGGAAGGTTGTACACGCCGCAGGAATGCAAAAGACAGGCGGCCCGTACAACTTTCCACCAGCAAAACGGGGCCAAGCGCCGCATTGCCAGCCAGGCGGGCGCGTTGGCCATATTCAACAAATAATACGACATGGCAGAACATTACACGCAAGGCAGAGACGGCCAAGGGGCGCGTCGACGCCACAAGAACCGCAGGAGTTATGGTTCCCGCCACCGTATGCCTCGCCCGGAGGAACCGAAGGAGAGCACGACGTCGTTTGTGGACAAGGTGCTCAATTTCTTTGGATTCGGGAAGAAGAAAGGCAACGAGGGAAGCAAGAGGCAGCACAAGAACAACAACAAGCAGCAGGGCGAGAGCAAGCCGAAACCTCCGCAGAAGGTTCGCGTGGCCAAGCCCCGCAGCAACAACAAGGGCGGCAACCCCGCCGCCGCACCCAAGAAGGACAAGCCCCGCCGCGAGCGCAAGCTCAACAACAAGCCGGTCCAGAACGGCCGCATCTACGTCGGCAACCTCGCGTTCGAGGCCACGGAATCCGAGATCGAAGACCTGTTCAAGGGCTTCGGCGATGTCCGCAAGGTGGAAATCGTCTACAATTCCCACACCTTCAAGAGCAAGGGGTTCGGGTTTGTGGAGATGCGCCACCAGGAGGACGCCCAGCGCGCCGTAGACGTGCTGCACGGTCAGCCGTTCATGGGGCGCGAGCTGCTGGTTCGCGCCGCCAACGAGCGCCCCGCGGAAGGCGAGCAGCCCGCCGAGCAAAAGCAGGAGACCCCTGCGGAACAGCCCGCCCCCGCACCTGCGGAGACGCCGGCTCCCGTTGAGACCCCCGCGCCCGCGCCGGAACCCGCGCCCGCGCCCGCCGCGGCAGAGCCCGTGGTGGAGGTGAGCTTCGCCCCGCAGAGCGGCGTTTCCGTGGAGGTCACGGAGCCGCCCGCAGAGCAGCAGCAGTAAACATCACCCATCCCCCGGCGTTCACACGGACGCCGGGGGATTTTTACTTTCTCCCATCCCACACCCATGTACATCCAGGATCAGCTGGCGGAGATACGCGCGGCCATTGCGGCGGCGGAACGGCGGGCGGGTCGCCCCGCGGGCAGCGTGCAGCTGCTGGCGGTGAGCAAGACCTTCCCCGTGGAGGACATCATGCACGCCTACCGCGACGGCCAGCGCGCGTTCGGCGAAAACCGCCTGCAGGAGGCCATGACCAAGATGCCGGAGATGCCGGCGGACTGCACGTGGCACCTCATCGGCCCGCTGCAGCGCAACAAGGTCCGCAAGGCCCTGGAGCAGGGGTTCGCGCTCATCGAAGCCGTGGATTCCCTGCGGCTGGCGGAAAGCATCTCCCGCATCGCGGGCGAGCTGGGCGCCACCGGGCGCATCCTGCTGGAGGTGAACGTGGACGCGGAGGAAAGCAAGCACGGCTTCACCCCGCAGGGGTTGCTGGATGATTGGCCCGCGCTCACCGCCCTGCCCCACCTGGACATCCGCGGGCTGATGTGCATCCCCGCGCCCACGGAAGACCCGGAGGGCGCGCGTCCCGCCTTCGCCGCGCTGCGCGGGCTGGCGGAGCAACTGCGCGCGCGCGGCCCGCTGCCGCTGCCGGAGCTCTCCATGGGCATGAGCCACGATTTCCCCGTGGCGGTGGAGGAAGGCGCCACCATCGTGCGCGTCGGCTCCGCCATCTTCGGCAAACGCACCTACCCCGCACACTGAATTCCGCCCCTTCCCCCTTATATGCCGGATAGCCCCGCCATCCTCACCGTGCGCGGCCTCGTGCGCCACTTCGGTACGGTCAAGGCCGTGGACGGCGTGAGCTTCAGCCTCGCGCCGGGGCAGTCCGCCGGGCTCATCGGCGCCAACGGCGCCGGAAAGACCACCATCATGCGCATGCTCACCACGCTGGACACCCCGGACCGCGGCAGCATCACCTACAAGGGCACGGATGTGGTGGCGGAACCCGTCAAGGTGCGCCGCGAGCTCGGCTGGATGCCGGATGCCTTCGCGCCGCCCGCCCACACCACCGTGCAGGAGTTCATGGACTTCTACGCCCGCGCCTACGGGCTGACCGGCGACACCCGCGTGGGCGAGGTGCGCCGCGTGCTGGAGTTCTGCGGCGTGGCGGACCTGGCCAAGCGCCACGTGAACGCCCTCTCCAAGGGGCAGACCCAGAAAATCCTGCTCGCGCGCATGCTGGTGGGCAACCCGCAGCTGCTGGTGATGGACGAGCCGGCGGCCGGGCTGGACCCGCAGGCGCGCGTGGAGCTCAAGCGGCTGGTGGCGGATTTGCGCCGCCAGGGCAAGACCCTGCTCATCAGCTCGCACATCCTCACCGAGCTGGCCGAGATGTGCGACTTCATGATCTTCATGGACCACGGCAAAATCATCTCACAGGGCTCCCAGGAGCAGCTGGCGCAGCGCGAGGGCGGCGTGCGCATGCAGATGCACGCCGCGGACGCCCCCGCCCTGGCCGCAGAGCTGCGCGCAAGCGCCGCCTGGCAGGATGTGGCGGAGCTGCCCGGCGGCATGCTGGCCGCGCGCTTCACCGCGGAGGGCGACGAGGCGCTGGCCATGGAGCTGCGCCGCCTGTGCGCCGCTCACCTCATCACCGATTTCCACCGCAGAACCCAAAAGCTGGAGGAGACTTTCGTCAATGTCCTGAAGCAGCACCATGAATAGGCACCCCTCAGACTACATACCCGCCGTCATCGTGAAGGAATGGCGGCAGGCCGCGCGCACCCTGCCGCACGTCACGGTCATGCTGCTGGCGCTGGCGGGCTCCTGGATGGTGCAGACGCTCAACATGGACACCGCCGCCACCAACACCGGCTACGTCTTCGCCATCCTGGGCTTCATCCTCATCGGCTGGATTCCCTACCGCGCGTATGCCGTGGTGCGGGCGGACACCATGGTGAAGAGCACCAACTTCCTGATGCTCACGCCGCTTAGCCCGCGCTGCATCGTGTACTCCGTATGGGCTTCCTGCGTGCTGCAGGCCGTACTGTTCACGCTGCTGTGCGTGCCGCTGGTGTGGTGGCGCCTGGCGCACGGCACCGGGGAGGACGACTGGCGCATCCTCTGCACGCTGCTGGGCGTGGGGGCGGTGGGCACGGCGGTGTTCATGCTGGCGGGGCGCCTGCACGTCATCCTGCGCATCGCGTTTCTGGTGGGCGCGGTGTTTTTCCTGGTGAACTTCCTCATTGGCCTGCTGCCCAGCCTGCTGACGGGTGAGCTGGGCACCACGGTCATCCGCCCGGTGCAGTGGTTCGTCATTGCCGCGCTGGCCTGCACGGTGGTGGGGCTGTGCCTGGAAATCGGCAAGCGGTACTACGCGCCGGCATCCGTCAATTCATCCTGGGTGCCGCGCCTGCTGATGCTGGTGCCGGTGGCGCTGGCGGCCCTGCTCTGCCTGAACGGGCTTCCCGCCTGCAAGCTGTGGGGCGCGCAGCTGGACCTGGCGCACATCGCCCTGGGGCTCTCCGCGTACGCCGCCGTGCTGGAGGCCATCCTGCCCGCCGAGCGCATGCCCGTGCACGACAAGCTGGCCGTGCCCGGCATCCCCCGCCTGCTCCAGGCACCGGGGCTGGCAGGCGCCGCCCTGTGGATTGTGGTGGTCTTCCTGCTCAGCCTGCCTGTGGACACCTGGGCCGGGCAGCTCATGCAAGGCAATATCCAGTGGGCAACCGACACCGAGGATTCCGCGGCCTGCGGCGGGCTGCTGTCCACGTACGCCGCCCTGTTCTGCCTCACGGTGATGGGGCTGTGCTGCAAGGCGCAGTCGGACATGCGGCCCGTGGTGTTCATGGGCGTGCGGCTGGCGCTCATGCTGGTGATAGGCGTCAGCTGCATGCACAGCCTGCATTTCCTGCCGGAAGGCGCCCCGTACCCGCTCTGGAGCAGCTTCATGCCCTCCGGTTTCGATTCCGCCCGCGGCGCCTACCCCGCCTACATCGTCTGCCGAGCCGTTTGCTGCGCCATCCTCCTGGCCGCGCTCCTCTACATCGGCCGCGGCAAACCCGCCAAGTGAACATGTGCGACCCATAGATTTTTGGGGGAAGGGCAAAATGGGGTTGTAATGATTAATGGCAACGGAGGTGATTGGCAAGCATGCGTTGGCGTGTATCCACACCGCCATTCGGCGGCGTTCCGTGGTGTGTAGGCGTAGGTGGTTGCCCCACGGGTTGACACCCGTGGCTATGTAACCCCCTTGCGGGGGTACGCTCAACCATTCGGTTGAGCTGTATTGCTGTTTCCGCGCCGGCCGGTGCAGTTATAAGAAGCACCACCGAACGGTGGTGCGTACCCGAAGGGTTCGTTAGCCCACGGTGTCAACCGTGGGGGCATCCCCGCGTGCGTGTCCTTCCACGTAACCCCGCCGAACGGCGGGGTGGTGCCGGTGTATCGCCCGCCTACCAACCACGCATCCACGTCAAGACGGATAAATCCCTTGTCACGCCAAAGCTCCACGGGAGCGTCGGCGGATAATCCTAATTGCAAACAGGGCCGCCCGGCGTGCGCCGGGCGGCCCTGTGAATGAGGCGTTGCCTCCGATTAGAACCTGTAGTTCACGCCGGCGTGGCCGCCGATGTACGTGCGGTCGTCGGAGAACTCGAAGTTCAGGCCGGCAGTGCCGGAGAAGTGCCGGGTGAAGGGCACCAGCACGTGGCCGCCCAACTCACCGTAGAACGGCGCGCGCTTGGCACTGCGCGTCTTCCAGGTGTCCGCCGGGGAATCCACGAAGTGGTTCTGCGCGGTGGCGCGGTGCTCGCTGAACTCGCCGTGCAGGGCCAAGTCAACCGCGAAGACGCCTGCCTGCTGGTTGAAGGACGCGAAGGTGTGCGAGTAGGACACGCCCAGGGCGGCGTCCGTCTGCACGAAGTCGTCGTAGTCCGTCACCACGCTGGCATCGCCCTGTCCCTTCTCGTAGAGGGTGTCCATGCGCTGCAGGGCCACATCCACGGTCAGGTACGGGGTAACGGCGCTCACCTGGTTGATGGCGTAGCTGCGGCTGAGCTGGTAGCCGAAGTTCCAGGACATGCCGTCGGCGTCGCCAGTGCTCAGCTCGTCATAGGAGTGGCCCTTGGCAGCGATGCGCGTGCCGCGCTTCACATCCGTGTTGTAGGAGGTGAGGCCCATGCTGAAGCGGTGCACGAACTTGCCGGTGCGGCCCACCACGTAGATGTCGCCGCTGATGGCGTCGGCATCGGCGCGGGTGGCATCGGTGCGGGCGATGGAGTTCTGATACCCCGCGCTCAGGCCGATGGCCCAGTTGCAGTTCACGGCGTAGTCGCCGCCAATGATGGCGCCGTTGTAGGAGTGGCTGTACTTGCCCATGTTGTCATCGCTGCCGATGAAGTCGTGACCGCCGACGTAGGCAGCCCAGACATTGCCCTTGCCCTTGTAGTTCTTGGTGCACACGGGCGTGGACATGTGGTCGCGCAGGTTGCTCAGGTGGTGGCGGGAGGCATCCATCATCATGTTGGGCACGATGAGGTTGGCCGCGGCAGACACGCTCAGCAGGCCCTTCTTGGCATCACCGCCGCTGCGGGTGTAGTCCAGCGCATCCAGGATGTGGTCCAGGTTGCTGGTGGACTGCGCCAGCACGCCGGGGCGGTGGTCCGCGGCGGCGTCCAGCGGCATGATGATCTCACGCACGGCGTTCACGTTGGCGTTGCTGTTGTCAACGGCCTTGTAGTTCTCGCTGACCACCAGGTCCACGCCGTTGGCGTTGTGCTCCAGGTGCATGTTGCGGGTCTGCAGCTTGCGGGTGGTGAGGGCACCGTGGGCATCCCGCACCATGTCGTAGACCACGTCCTCGTTGAAGGCGCTATCCACGTTGCCGGTCACAATGGAGAAGCGGGCACCGTCATTCAGCGTCTCCACACCATTGGAGTGGGCCTTCACGCTGGCGCCGTTGGCGAGCACGCTGCCGGACACGGTGATGTTATCGGAGACCATGGCCCCGTTCTCATCCGTGGCGGCGAGCACATCGTAGGTGGTGCCGGAGGTCAGCGTCAGGCTGGTGGCGGTGGCGGTGTTGCCCTTCTCCACGGCGGTCAGCTGGATATGGGAGCCGTCCGTGGTGTTCACGTTGCCCAGGTGCGCGCCCTGGCCACCCGCTATGGTGTACAGGGAGCTGCCTTCCCGCAGGTTGATGGTGGCATCCTCGCCCACGCCCTCGCAGGCGATGTTGATGGCCTGCTCGTTGTCGCGCACCAGGTCGATGGTGCCGTTGAAGGCGGTGGCGTCGTGGTAGAGCGTCAGGTTTTCATCATTGGCGGTCACGGCACCCATGCCGGCGAGCTTGCCGTTGAGCACGTCCACCGTGCCCTGGTACAGCTGCACATCCGCACCCTCCGCCACGTTGATGACACCCTCATCGCCTTCCTCCGGGGGAAGAACGTTGAGGATGGTGTCGGAGATTTCCACGCGGTTCTTGAGCACAATGTCGCCGCCCCTGGTGGTGATGTCCGTCCCGGTGTTGTGCTTGAGCTCGGCGTTGTCGAGGATGATGTCACCGGTGGCGCGCACGGTGGCACCGTCCACCTCGGCCAGCGCGGCGGCCAGGCCCTGGATGGTCACGTCGCCCGTGGCGCTCACCTTGGCGCCATCCGCGATGCTGATGGTATCGCCCTCCTCGGTTGCTACAATCTCGATATCGCCGTTCGCCATCAGGTGGGCGTTCGCCCCGCTGATGTCATGGGAACCGGTCACCTTCCAGTCGGCCGCGATGTCCTTGGTCGGGTCGCTGTAGTCCTTCACGCCCGCCTCCACGACACCGTGGATGGTCTCCTTGGCGGCGGTGAGCTCCACGTTGCCGGTGTGCAGGGTGGCATCCGCGCCCACCGTCAGTTCCTCCACCTTCAGCACAGAGGTCTCGCCCTCCGCCAGATCCTCCGTAGCCACGTTCACCGTCATCTGCGAGGTGCCCTCGACTGCCAGTGCCTTGGCCACGGCCTTGGTGCCCACGGTGACAGTGCTGGCGCCGGAGACGGAGATGTTCCCGTTGGTGGCCTCCTGGGTGTCCAGCACCTCCACAATGGAGTTGGCAATCTCGATATCCTTGGCAGCGGTCTGGTTGCCTCCCACATGCACCTCGCTCGGGGTCTGGCTATCCGGAGCGGAGGTGATGGAGATGGAGCCTTCCAGGGAGGTCTGGTCACCATAGATGGTGGCAGAGGAATCAGCAATGGTGATGTCACCCTTTGCGGTCTGGTTGCCGCCGGCCTGCGCATCGTTGGGAAGGGCCTGGGCGAGACGGAGCCGCTCCTCGGTTGAGATGTCGCCCGGCTCTATTATTCCAATGTAAATTGTTTCGTTCGGATCTATTTTGTAAATTGGGTTGTCATTGACATGACCAACTTGGCTGCCGGCAGTGCCCACGGTGACGGTGCTGCCGCCGGTGATGGTGATAGCGCCCTCCAGGGAGGTTTGGCTGTTCAACACGTTCACCGTGGAGGCATCGATGGTGATGTCGCCCTTCGCGGTCTGGTTGCCGCCGGTCTGCGCATCGTTCGCGGTCACAAGAATCGCCCCGTTGGCACCCCTGGTTCCGTATATGGCGGTGGAAGCAGCCTCTTTGAGCGCCTCAGGGCTCGCGAGCACGCGCCCCCTGACGATGATGGTGTTAAAGGTGAGGTTCTTTCCCCTGGAGTCGGTGTAGTCGGCAACCACGGCCATCCGGGAGGAGCCCACGGTGACGGTGCTGCCGCCGTTGATGGTGATGGCGCCGTTGGTGGCCTCCTGGTCGCGCAGCACATCCACAATGGAGTTGGCAATCTGGAGGTCCATGCCGGCGGACTGCGTGCCGCCGACGAGCTCTCCCGTCTCCTCGTCCACATGACCCACGGTGACCTTGCAGGCGGAGTCGATGACGAGGTTCTTGCCGGAGGTCTGGTTGCCGCCCACATTCAGGGTGGTGGAGTGGATTTCCGCCCTGCCGACGGCGGACTGGTCGCCGGCCACGTCCACATTGGAGAAGGCCATGATGAGGTTCTTGCCGGAGGTCTGGCTGCCGCCCACGGTGAGGGTGGTGTCGGAGATGCTCATGTCGCGGGTATCGGTGGCCTGGTTGCCGCCGACGGTGATGTTGGCCTCGCAGATGTCCATGATGAGCTTGGCGCGCATGTCGCCGCCCACGGTGATGCGCGGGTCTTCACCGTTGTAGTTGAGGACGAAGATGCTGCCGCTGGAGCTGGTCATGTCCTCCTCCACGGAGATGGTGGTGTCGGTGGTTCCCGTGCCGTCCAGGCGGATGAATTGCGTGCCGTCCAGGGACACGGCTTTCACGGTGGCGCCGTTGGCGGTGAGGCCGTGGATGTTGACGGCACCTTCCTCCGCCTCGATGGTCGAGGTGGCATCCGCCACCACGTATTGGCCGATGGCGATGTCGCCGTTATCGCTCACGACGTGGGAATTGGTGAGCTGCAGCACGGCCGTGGAGGCCGCGTCCTTGGCGATGGTGATATCGTCGTCCGCCGAGATGTTGGAGTTGACGAGGATGGCCTTGGCGGCCTGTTCGATAGTCACCTCACCGTCCATGGCATCGATGTTGAGGCCGTCGTTGTCGGAAAGCTTCCCGATGGTGATGTCGCCGCCCGTTTCAAGGGTGTTGCCTTTGGCTATCCCCTTTTCGTCGTTCTGGCTGCGGCCCAGCGTGCCGCCAACGCGAATGAAGGCGTCGGCATCGGAGGACAGGCTGTTGTTGTTGCCGGAGATGCTGCCGCCAATGTCGATGCCGGCGGAGTCCAGGCTGCGGACCAGCAGCTTGTTGCCGTAGCCGGTGATCGAGCCCTGCACCTGGATGGCGTTGTTGTATTCTCCCACAGCGCCGCCGAGCGCGGCCAAATCGTTGTTGTCGCTGATGATGCTGCCCAGCACGTAGATGCTGTCAGCCTTGATGTTGTTGGTGTCGGCCCCGTAGCCGAAGCGGTTGCCGTTGCCGTGCATCACCATCTGCGGCTCTTCGGGAGTTCCCGCGTTCACCAACAACCCGATGCCGCTCAGGGTGATGGAACTCCCGTTGTCCACGATGTACTGGGTCTTCTCGCTCGCAACGGCGTCGGTAATCACCAGGTTCTGGTTCGGCAGCGCATGCACATAGCCCTTGCTGCCGGTCACATTGGAGGTAATCTTGCCGGCGTTCAGATGGGCGCCGTCGGACACATTCACGCCACCGGCCGCAGACACGGTGCCCGTTGCCGTCACCTCCGCGCCGGAACCGCTGACAAGCAGCTCGCCCGTGCTGTCGTAATCAGCCTCGCCGGGGTTCCAAAGATTATTTGCGGTGACGGAGATGTCCTTTGCGGTCAATTGTCCGCCGGTAACCTTGATTTCGCCTGCCGAAACCTTGTTTCCCGCGGTCACCTGGCTGCTGTCGATGATGGCGATGGTGCCGTGTGCGCTGATGTTGGTGGTCACCTCCAGCACGGCCTCTCCTTTCACGTTGATGCCGCCGTTGCTCCAAGAGTAGGAGTAGCCGTACTCGTCGTGGGAATCGTGGTCATGCCAATCATCGAGGTTGAAGTTGGTGTGATCGGCTTTGCCCTGGTCGGCCGTGATGGAATGGACGATGTACTTGCCCGTATGATAGTCCGGCTCCACCCAGATTTCCGTGTCAGCGCCTTTGCGGTCGGTGAAGTGGGACGGAATGGATATGACGTTGTAGTCGTGGCACCAGTGGTCCACGGTGCCCAGCGAGGGGTCTGTGCCGCTAAAGGTCAGGTCCGTGTAGCCGGTGGAGTGCTCGTTGTGCCCAAAGGTCGTCTCGCCGTAGCCATCGGACCAGTTGATGACATCCAGCGCGTAATCCACATCCTTGGCGTAGGTGGTGGAGGCAATGGAGACGGTGGCGAAAAGGGCTGCGAGCAGCGCCTTCCTCAATGATGCAGGCATGTGCGTTTTCATACTGTTACAATAATGGGAATGATGTATCTGTGCGGCCTGATTGCGGCCGGGGGCATTGTATCTCCCTTTCTCCCGCCTTGCAAGTTATTTTTCAATTTTTTGGGGCTAATTGTTGGATACTCGCCGGGATTTTATGACCTGGCATAGGCTGGCGTGCAATGATTTGTGATAACTGACGCGGTTGGTAGGCGGGCGTTGGCGCTCATACGCCCCGCCAAGGGTCGTTCCTCTCCGTGGCCCGCTGCCACCCTTCACCCAAAAGCCCGCGCGCCTTTGGCGCGCCGTATTCCAAAATAGTACCTAGTACATAGTACCTAGTAAATCAGAACGCGTAGCGTACCCCTGCTCCCACGCTGACGCCCCTTTGCGTTCCCACCCAGCCGGTGACATTGAAGTCGAAGCCGAAGTTGTGGTTGTCGGGGTAGGCGAGCTGGGTGCCGAGCTCGAAGAAGCCGCTGGCGCCGTTGAGGGAGGGGGAGGGCCCGGTGACGCCGTCCACGGTGCCGTGGGAGCCGCCGCCGTACTGCTGCATCCAGCCGGCTCCGGCGTAGACGCGGGAGTTCTCGGCCACGGCATAGAGGTAGCGTGTGCCGAGCACGGTGCGGTTGGAGTTCACGCTGCGGAAGCGGGCGGAATCACCGGTGTTCATGCGGGCGTTGCCGCCGTTGATGCGGGTGTAGAGGTAGCGCAGGTAGGTGTCGAACTCGCCGTGGGCGCCGGCTTTCTGGACATTGCCGAATCCGATGGATGCCCCGGCGTAGGTGGAGCTGGTGCGGAAGTCCACGGGGCCGCAGAGGTTGGCGTTGTAGGTGGTTCGCACCTTGCCCACGCGGCCCACGGTGTCCATGTGCCAGCCCGCGCCCAGGTACCAGTCGCCCAGGAGTGCGCCGCCCCAGGAGCGGCCCTTGCCGTTGGCGTGGATGTCGTTCACGTAGCTGTCGTAGCTGCTGTCGCCGTACTCGAAGGCGAGGCCCATGGCGTGGCCGTCCACCATGCCGGAGAATCCGGTGGCGAGGTTGAGGCCGCTGCCCTTGATGTGGGAGCCGGTGTCGTGCCGCATGTGGGAGCCGCCCACGGCCACGAAGGGCGCGGTGGCGCCGCGGTCCTGGCGGTCGGCGTCCTGCGCGGCATGGCGGGCGTGCCAGATGCCGTTGCTCATCAGGAAGTCCGCCCCGCCGTTCACCATGGCGGTGGCCTGGGCGCGCGTCTCCAGCACGCTCTTCACGGCATCCGCCGAGGTGACGGGGTTGTTGCCGATATAATCCACGGTGAGGATGAGCGCTGTTGCGTCCTCAGAAAGTGTTACGGTGCCCTTGAAGCCCTCGTACCGGCCTTTCTTGAAGGTGATGCTCTCCGTGTCCACCCCGGTGAGCTTGCCTTCTCCTGTTGTCTTGATGAGTGTCACCTGGTCTCCGTATTCGAGATGGGGAATCCCCCACTGCGGTTCCAGGGAGACGGCCACGCCGGCCAGGTCGGTGTCGGCGTCCCCGTTAATGGTGAGGATGGTCATATCCGGTTCCAGGCACGGGCAGAGGTCGAATTGCACCGAGGTGAAGTTGCCTATGCTTTGCACGGAGACTCCGGTGCCGTACACATCCAGCGATGCGGAGCTTTCCGGGTGGGAGTTCCCCTCGAAGCCCCGCACTTCCCCCAGTGTCATGTTCTTGCCGAAGATGCGGAGCGGGTTCAGGCTTTCAGGCACGTCAATGCCCAAGGTGTTTTTGCTGTCCGGGATGGAGGGTCCCCCGCCCACCAGGATGATGCGGTTGTTGCTGGAGACCGTGTCGGAGTACGCGCCCACAACCTTATCCAGGTTGCCGCCGGCCACGGTGACGGTGTTGCCGTTGGCTGCACCGGAGGCGGACCGTCCGCCGTACACGCCTTCATGCGCGCCCTGCACGTTATACAGCACCAAGGTGTTCCCGCTTGCCTCTCCACTGGTCGACTGCCCGCCGACTATCTTGCCATCCACTGGAATCCCCTGCGAAATAGCTCCTTCGGCGTATACAAAGTTGCGGGCTGCGTTGCCGGAGTCGGTCCAGCCGCCGTACACCGATTTCACCAAGTAGCGCTCCTCGCCGATAGAAAGTGTCACCGTGGCGCCGGAGGCCTCTCCCTCCTCAGCCTTCACACCGTAGAAGGTGGTGGAACCCTCCGCGGGGTCGGGGTCGCTCGCCGCGTAGCCTTCCACATGCGTGGTGCCGACAACAAAGGCCAGAGCGGACGGACTCGCCGCCGCCATCAACAATGCAATGAACAGGGATTTTTTCATGGTTGAAATGGTTTGCGTGCATCATACACCCCCCACCCCCGCGCAGCAAGGACAAAGTACAAAGTACAATGTACAAATCAGGAATATTGCCGCGCCGCCTGCGGCGCGCGAATTTTCCAAATCGCTTGCCTCAAAGCGCCCGATGGCCCCGTATAGGGCGCACGCGCAGCGCAGCGTGCGGTAAGGGCGATTGGACCAACCGCGAAGCGTGTTGGCCCCGATAGGGGCGAGGGCGCGTGAGGCGCGCCCGAGTCAACGTAGCGCTCGCGCGAAGACGGGTAAATCGTAAATCATTGCCATCCCATAAAAAACGCTCGGACCCGCTGAATCATAAAATCTGGCGGAGTGCTAAAAAAAGTCTTGCATACCCGCCCGCCTTCCCTTATAATCCTGCCGCACCTGCCTTGCAGGGGCAAAAAAAACCAGAACCACGCAGGCTTAGCTCAGTGGTAGAGCACATCCTTCACACGGATGGGGTCACAAGTTCGAATCTTGTAGCCTGTACGCGAAAAAAGGCCCGCCTTCCGGCGGGCCTTTTGATTGTCAAATGCGGTTGCGCGGGGCGTCAGCGGATGTTGACCACCTTCTTCTCACCCTTCTTCATGTCCATGGTGGGGAAGAGGATGAAATCGTTGGTGTAGACGGCATCCTTGGCGTCGCAGCCCTTGGCTCCGGTGTGGCCGATGCTGGTGTTGGGGAACCAGACGGCGCAGCGGTCCTTGGTGTCGCGGTTGGCGGTGATGGTGAACTGGCGCTGCCCGGTCCACTCCACGGTATAGGGTGACTGCACGTGGGATTCGTCCACGGTGGCGCTCCAGGCGGGGTCGCCGTAGAAGGCGATGACATCGCGGTCATGGACGAGGCCGAGGTAGTCCTGGACCTTCTCCTGGTTGAGGGCGATACCCTTGTTGATCATCCTGCCGATGAGGATTTGCGGGGAGAACTGGGGCTCGTCGAAGGAGACCTCCATGAGCTTGGGGTTGAGCTGCATGGTCTCGTTCAGGATGAACTGGTTGTTGATGGCGACGGCCTCCGCGAGGGTGATGCCTGCGACGCTGTTGGTGAAGGTGCCGAGGGTGCCCCAGCCGCCCTTGCCGTACCAGGAGGGCACGGTGTAGCCCACGAGCTGGTTTCCGGTGTAGGCGGAGATGGCGGTGATGGCCATGCTCTGGTTGGTGCCGTAGGCGTCGCCGAACAGGCAGTTGCCCACGGGCAGCCAGATGCGGGTCTCGCCGTCCGGCTCAATCACGGGGAACTTGTTGTCCGCGGCGAGCTTGGCAAGCGCCTCCGGGTGCCCCTGCATGGCTTGGCCGAGCGCGCGGGAGAAGTCGCGGAAGCGGTTGGCGGGGAGCTGGTAGAAGCGGTTGTTGGCGGGGAAGATGATACCCTTGCTGAAGGGCATCTCCAGGTTGAACTCCGTGGCGTGGCTGGCGGAGACGATCATCTGGGGCTTCTGGGTGGCGAGCTGGTTGGCGAAAAGCCCCTGCACGCCCTCCTCGTACACCTTCTTACCTTCCGGCGTGTTGGGGTCGTA
Organism: Akkermansia sp.; assembly: GCA_024405455.1. Classification (GTDB taxonomy): domain Bacteria; phylum Verrucomicrobiota; class Verrucomicrobiia; order Verrucomicrobiales; family Akkermansiaceae; genus Akkermansia. The sequence goes on from JAKSOT010000027.1 coordinate 20,782, forward strand.
CTTGGTCTCCTTGGGCTTGGTGTAGCCGCTCTGCTCCAGGATGGGGAAGCCGCCCCAGTCCGTGATGCAGTAGCTGTGCTCGTAGCGGGAGGGGTCCACGTTCGTGCTGCCCAGGATGCGCTTCACCACCAGCGGCGTGTTGTCCTTGGCGATGCGCAGCGCGTCCTTCGGCTCGTACCCGGTGACCATGCCCCACAGGCAGTCGCCCCACGGGTCGTCGTCTATCTGGCGTGCCACGCGGTTGAACACGTTCACCTGCGGCTGGGTGATTTCCTGCGGGCGCAGCACAAAGGCCACGTAGTGGGCCTCCGTGCCGTGCAGGGCGTTTTTGAGGGTGTCCTGCTTCAGGTCGGCCACCTCATGCACGGTGGCGCCCTCATGCTTGGCCTGGAGGGCCTCCACCACGGCGGGCCATCCTTCCGCGGCCATGGTGGCCTTGGTGACGACGATGTGGTAGGGGGCTCCCTTGGTGGCGGGGCACTTGGGGCCCTTGGTGACGGACGGCTGCTCCTCCTTCACGGGGTTGTCCTTGTCGAAGTCCTTGGGCACGGTGAAGAAGTAGTTGGTCTTGTCTGTGCTGAACACTTCCTTGCCGAGCTGCTGGATTTCCTCCAGCTTGATGGACTTGAGGTCGGGCAGGATCTCGCGGAGGGTCTGGAGGGGCTTGGTGTCGCTCTGCAGCTTGGTGAGGATGCTGCCCCAGAAGCCGGGGTCGCGGAACATCTTCTCGGTTCCGGCAATCATGGGCAGCACGGCGCGGTCCACGTCCTCCTGGGTGATTTCACCCTGACCGATCTTGTTGAGGATGATATCGATGGCGGCGTTGACCTTCTCGCGGTTGCCCTTGACGCCTGCGGAGGCGCAGGTGATGAAGGCGGCGTCCTTGAAGTTGCGGTTTCCGGTCACGCCCACGCTGGGGGAGTAGGTCTCGCCCAGCTCGGCGCGCAGGCCGTCGAACAGCTTCTCGCGCACGATGTCGGAGAGGATTTCCAGGCGGCGGTTGCGCTTGAGGTCCATGCCGTCTCCGGCGGGACGCACCTGGGCCACGATGGTCTTGTCCAGCTCGGTGTCGTAGCGCAGGAACTTGCGCTGTCCCCACGGCTGGAAGTTGACGGTGCGCTCCTCGTCGGTGAGCGCGGTGAACTCGGCGGCGCGCTTGGGCATGGCGCCGAAGGTGCGCTCAATCACGGGCAGCACGTCCGCCACCTTGAAGTCGCCCACGATGGTGACCTCCATGGCGCCGTCCTTCAGGTAGGGGGTCATGGCCTTCTTCACCATCTCGGTGGAGCAAGCCTCCACCTCCTTCTGCTCGGGCATCACAAAGCGGGGGTCGTTGCCGAACATGGCGCGGCCGGACTGCATGGAGAATGCGCCGTTGGGGGTGGTGAGCACGCGCTTGTAGGTGGCGGGCAGGGCGCGGCGCAGCAGGGTTTCGCCCTCCTTGCGCCAGCCGGGGTGCATGATGTTGGCGGCCACCAGCTTGCACTGCAGCTCAAAGTCCTGCGGCGTGGTGCCGCCGCCGAAGATGAAGCGGTCCTGCGAGGCCTCGAAGCCCACGCCCACCACGTGCCCGGCCATCAGGCGGTCCAGGTCCGTGGCGGAGTGCGCCTCCAGACCGCCCATCTGCATCACCGCGCCAGCCATCGTGTTCAGGCCGGGCGTCTTCGCCAGGCGCAGCGAGCCGCCGTCCACCGCCGCGGACACGGAGATGCTGCCCTTCTTGAAGTCGATGGGCTTCAGGTTGACGCGGATGCCGTTGGAGAGGGTGAGGGTGGTGACGCCGATGTCCTCGATGGTGTCCTGCACAATGATGGAGCCGGGCTCGCCCACCTTGTCGTAGGCGAACTTGAGCTCCTTCTGGTCGGCGGGCTTGGCCACCTCGGTCTTGAGGGCGGAATCGTATGCCTTGCGGAGCTGCTGGGCGTCCACGCCCTCCGGCACGGTTCCGGTGAGGATGAGCTTGGCGCGGCCGCTCTCGAAGTCCTTCTGCAGCTCCTGCTGGCAGAGCTCCGGGTGGGCGAGCACGAGCTTCACGCCTTCCTCGAAGGCGCGCAGGTCCTCCGCGGGGGCGGTGATGATTTCCTCCTCGTCCAGGCAGTCAACGATGTTGCTTGCCATCTCCTTGGCGGAGACGGTGGTCCAGGTGCTCTGCAGCTGGGTGAGCCCGGCACGGGCGGAGGTGATGACCTCGTCCAGCTCCTGCTTGGAGAATCCGTACTTGGCGGCGCGGCGAACCTCCTCCACCACGGTGCGCAGGGCCTCCTTCCACTTGCCGGGCTCCGCCACCAGGTCCACGCTGAACGCGTCCATCACCTGGTAGGTGCTGCCCTTGCCGATGCGCGCGCCCATGAACGGGCAGTCAGGCTTGCGGGTCATGCGGGCCAGGCGCTGGTTGAGCATGGCGCGGCACATGTTGCCGGGGAAGTCCTTCACGCGCTGCTCGATGGTGTCCGGGCGCTGCGTGTAGTGGTTCACCACGTTGATGGAGATGGAGGTCTGGGCGTTCTCCGGGTTGGGGATGACGGTCTGGTCCGGGCCCAGGTCCGCGATCTTGCCGCGGTCCTCGTTGGGGCGGCCGGGCACGTCGCGCATGTCGCCGAAGTATTTCTCCACCCACTGCTTGGCCTGCTCCGGCTTGAAGTCGCCGGTGACGATGACGGTCATGCGGCGGGGCAGGTAGTTTTCCTTGTAGAAGTTGCGGATGGTGTCGTAGGTGGCGCCGCGGATGACCTCCTCCGTGCCGATGGGCAGGAAGTCCGGCACACGGGTGCCGTTCAGCAGGAAGCGCATGGCTGCGATGCTGGCGCGGTAGCTTGCGGAGTCGCGCGCCTTCAGCTCGCTCACGATGATGCCGCGCTCGTGGTCGATGGCGTCGTCCTCCAGCAGGGAGCCGTCACCGAAATCGCGGATCACCGTGAAGCAGAAGTCCACCGTCTCGTCCTTCAGGTTCGGCAGGTCCATCATATAGACGGTCTGCTCCAGCCCGGTGTAGGCGTTCACGTCGCCGCCGAACTCCAGGCCCAGCTTCTGCATGGCGGGAATGAGCTCGCCGCGCTTGTAGTGGCGGCTGCCGTTGAACATCATGTGCTCCAGGAAGTGGGAGATGCCCGTCGTCTTCTCGTCCTCGTTCAGCGAGCCGTGCTTGGTGTACAGGCGGATGCACGCACGCCCCGCCGGTTCCGTGGTGGGACGGATGATGTAGTGCACGCCGTTGGGCAGCTCGCCGGAGAGGATTTGCGGATCCTGCTGCAGGGCCTGCAGCTGCTGTGGAGCTTCTGCCTGTTCGGCGGGGGCCGCCTGCTGCGTGGGAGCGGGAGCCGCCGGGGCGGCCGTTTGCGCCTGCATGACAGGCACCGTGAGGGCCAATGCGATGATTGGGGTGATGATGCGGTTCATAATCTTGAATGGTTCAACTATGATTGCCGCCATCCTACCATCTCCCACGCGCGTGTCAAGCGCGCATCGCGTAATGCGCGCACGACCCCTCCGCGCATTTTCCCGCCGTATGGCACGGAATTTAGCTTGACACCCGGCCGCGCCCGCTCTACAATGCGCCCCGTCATCCCTTCGGCGGGATAGCCAAGTGGCCTAAGGCAACGGTTTGCAAAACCGTCATTCGTGGGTTCAAATCCCACTCCCGCCTGTGCAAAAGCGCACCCTTCATGGGTGCGCTTTTTGCTTCGGCGGAGTGGGATTTAGCCCAGCAAGACGGGCGCGCAGCGACCGTCTTCGTGGGCGGGGCTTGCCAGTGGCAAGCCTCGCCCCCTAGCCTGCAAGGGCAACCTTGCAGGTTCCCCGCGCTTGCGC
>JAKSOT010000028.1 GCA_024405455.1 Akkermansia sp.
TGCCGAATTCCTTGAAGATGGTGTCCTCCTGCATGTTGTGCGGGCTGAGCGTGTGATCGTAGTCGAAGATGATGGCGATGGTGTTCTGGGGCACGGGCATGCCCGCAATATACCCCATGCGCGCCCAAACGTCAAGCGGATGTGCAAATCAGGGCGTTGGGGCGTTAGGGTATCGGCTGCGCATGCGCGCCGTCCCCCTTCACGCCTGCTTCCTCTTCCTGCGGGCGCGGACGCCACGGGCCAGGGTGTCCAGCATGGACAGGGTGCCGTCCCAGTCGATGCAGCCGTCGGTGATGCTCACGCCGTACCTGAGGGGCTTCTGGCACTTCTGGTTGCCGGAGCAGAGGTTGCTCTCAATCATGACGGAGCCGATGCACTGCGAGCCGGCGGCGAGCTGGCGCGCCACGTCGGCTGCCACCTCCGGCTGCTCCTGCCACTTCTTGTGGCTGTTGCCGTGGGAGCAGTCTATCATGATGCGGCTGTCGATTCCCGCGCGCTGTTGGATGTTCCAGGCCTTGGCGACGAATTCCTCGCCGTAGTTGGGGCCTTGGGAGGAGCCGCGCAGGATGATGTGGCAGCTGTCGTTCCCGGCGGTGGAGACAATGGCGGAGACACCCTGCTTGGTGACGGAGAGGAAGCTGTGGGGATGGGCGGCAGAGATGATGCCGTCCACGGCGATCTGCATGTTGCCGGAGGTGCCGTTCTTGAAGCCGATGGGCATGGAGAGGCCGCTGGCGAGCTCGCGGTGCACCTGACTTTCCGTGGTGCGGGCGCCGATGGCGCCCCAGGACACCAAATCGCTGATGTACTGCGGGGTGATCACATCCAGGAACTCCGTGGCGGCGGGCACGCCCATTTCCGCCAGGCGCACCAGCAGGCCGCGCGCAATCCGCAACCCGCTGTTGATGTTGTACGTGCCGTCCATGTAGGGGTCGTTGATGAGCCCCTTCCAGCCCACGGTGGTGCGGGGCTTCTCAAAGTACACGCGCATGATGACCAGCAGGTCCTCCTCGTACTTGCGGCGGATTTCCGCCAGCCGCTGCGCGTAGTCGATGGCCGCCACCGTGTCGTGGATGGAGCAGGGACCAACCATCACCGCCAGGCGGTCGTCCTCCCCCTTCAATATCCTCCGGAACGCCGCGCGCGCGTCGAACACCAACCTCTGCGCCTCGTCCGACGCCGGGAAATCCTGCATCAGGATGGCCGGGGATATCAGCGGGCGGATGTCCGTGATGCGGACGTCGTCTGTAAGGAACGGGTTGTTCACTTGACGCTCTTCCAGGAGTAGATGTTGTCCTCGATCTGCTCGAGGTATTCCTCATCCACGGCGTTCTTCTTGTTTTTCTTGCCGCCCTTCTTGCCGCCCTTCTTGGAGGACTTCTTTGCCCTGGGCTGGGTGTTGTGCGGAGCGGCCACGCCCTCCATGTTGGGGCCGGTGCTGTACACGAGGCACTTCTTGCCGCGCACGCGGTTCTTCTCGTCGAACGGGTCGAACGCGCCCTCGTCCGTCTCGTTGATGGTCACGTAGTACGGCTTGCCCCACGCGTCGTAGTAGCCGATGTCGTCGTCCTTCACATAAAGGCCGTTGAGCTTGGCGGCCTGCTCGTCAGCGCGCAGGTACGTGTCGTGCGTGGTGTTGATGCGGTCGGCGTCTTCCCCCTCGCGGTTGGTCAGGATGGCAATCATGCGGGCGTCCTTGTCGCCCTCGGTGGTGAGGTAGATCTGGTCGTGCTCGTCCGGCTGGGTGGCGCGGGTGTCGTAGGGCATCATGCCGTTGTAGTCCTGCGAGTAGCGGGTGCAGGCCTCCACCAGGTCTGTGCAGCCCTTCTTGGCGGCCGTCTTCTTGGCGTTCTCCTGAACGGACATGTAGACGGGGAAGGCGATGCCGGCGATGGTGGCCAGGATGGCAATGACCACAAGGAGCTCGATGAGCGTAAAGCCCTTGGCGGAACGGGGGGTGAAACGGGTTTTCATACGCGCGTATCCTAGCATGGCGGCCGCGCCGTTGCAAGCCGTTTCTTTGGCGGGCGGACGATTTTTGGCTGCGTGCGCGCTGCACGGCAAAAAAAGGCGGGGTGCGCGCCACCGCACCCCGCCCCGTGCTTGCCTGGCACTCAGGCCGCAAAGCCGAACGGCTTGTGCGGGGGTAGCTGGGCACCCTGGCGCTGGAGCAGCCTCGCGATGGCTTTCGCAAGGTCGGCTTCAGCTATACAGTCGTGGCGGGCGCGGGCCGCGCACATGGCGGCCTCGTCCACTACGTGCGTCACATCGGAAAGGGGATGGTTGAGCAGCAGCTCGGCGTGCGGCGTGAGCGCAAACTCCGCGTGCGGGCGCTTCTCCAGCGCATAGGCCAGCACGTCCTCCACCTCCGCCAGCGAGGGCATGTCCACCTTCACGTGGGTGCCCATGCGGCCGGTGCGGAGAACGGCGGGGTCCAGCGTGGAGATGAGGTTGGTCATGCCCGCCACCAGCACGTGCCTCTCCTCCGCGGTCTGCAGGCACTTGAGGAAGCTGTCCACCTCCTCCTTGCTGTGGGTGTTGTGGCCGGGTAGGGTGGCGCGGTTGGGCATGAAGGCGTCCATCTCGTCGATGATGAGGATGGAGGGCGCGTTCTCGGCGGCCTCGTCGAACTTCTCCTCAATCTTGCGGGCGGTTTCGTGGATGAACGAGCTGCCGACCTCTGTGGAGGTGATGCGCACCACGTTCCAGCCGAGGTGTTCCGCGAGGCGCTCCACGGCGAAGGTCTTGCCGCACCCTGGCGGGCCCTCCAGGATGAATCCCTTGGGGAAGCGCACGCCCAGCCTGGCGTAGTCCGCGCTGTGGTTGACGATGTCCACCACCTGCTCGTTGAAGAAGGTTTGCAGCTCCTCGCGGCCGCGGAGGCGGAACTCCCCGGCGGTGGGCTTCAGCAGCATGCCCTCCTCCTTGCGCTTCTCCAGCTCGGCGCGCAGCTGTTCCGCCTCCGCCTTCATCTCGTCCGTCACCTCCAGCGGCTTCACGTCCACGTAGTCGTCGAAGTAGTGCACGATGCTGTGGTAGAGCCGCTTGCTCATGCGGTGCGTGGCGAAGGCGTCCGCCAGCTCCGCGTTGAAGTGGTGGCGGATGAGCACGATGAACGTGGCCTCGTCCATGCCGTCCAGGTTGTCGATACTGTTCTCGTCCACGAATTCCTCGATGGGCGGGGTCTTCTCCGCCTTGTCGCCCTTGCGCGGGTGCTGGAAAAGTTTCAGGGCGCGCTCCTTGTGGTGCTCCACGCGCTCCATGAGGCGCTTCTTGCGCTCCTCCGGACCCGCCGCGCGCCCGCCTAGGGGCATATCCTCCTCCTCCCGCTCCTTCTTCAGCTTCTCTATGGACGCTCGGAGCGTCCGCAGCTCGCGGTTGTGGGCGGTGTTCTGGTGCTTCATCTGGGCGATGACGTCTTTGAGCAGTTGTTCTAGTTCGGTCTTTTTCATAATGATGGTAATTTGTTGAAAGTTGGCGTGTGGGTGAAAATCGGGCGCATGAGCCTCCTCCCTGGGTGCAGGGATAACGGATGGCTCAACTGTCTGGCAACGCTAGTGTTCCGTTAGAGGAACGGCATCCAGGAGTCCAACAGGCAGACGGCGGATGAGCGGGTGGTTGGGGCGGGTGTGTGTGTGATGCAGTGTTTCATAGGGGCGAGAGCCATTGTACTACAACAGGAACTAAAGTCAAGAAAATTCCGCTTCGATTTCCGAGAAAAAATCGTCATGCACCGCGCATCCCGCAACGGTGCGGGATGGCGGGCACGGCGTGGTGTCAGTCGGTGAATCCGATGGGCTTCTTGGGCGCGGCCTGTCCGTTTTCGCGCTGCAGCAGGCGCTCCACGGCTTGGGCCAGGTCGGCCTCCTCGATTTGCGCGCGGCGGGCTCGCGCGGCACCCATGGCGGCCTCGTCCACCACGTGCGTCACGTCGGAAAGCGGGTGGTTGAGCAGCCGCCCCGCATAGGCGTCCAGCGGGAACTCTGCGTGCGGGCGCTTCTCCAGCGCGTACGCCAGCACGTCCTCCACCTCCGCTTGGGACGGCATGTCCACCTTGATGTGGGTGCCCATGCGGCCGGTGCGGAGCACGGCGGGATCCAGCGTGGAGATGAGGTTGGTCATTCCCACCACCAGGATGCGCTTTTCCTCCGCGGTTTGCAGGCACTTGAGGAAGCTGTCCACCTCCTCCTTGCTGTGCGTGTTGTCGCCGCTGAGCACGGCGCGGTTGGGCATGAAGGCGTCCATCTCGTCGATGATGAGGATGGTGGGTGCGTTCTTCGCGGCCTCGGCGAAGCTCTCCTCGATTTTCTTGGCGGTGGCGTGGATGTAGGTGCTGCCGATGCTGGAGGAATCGATGCGCACGGTGTTCCAGCCGAGGTGTTCGGCGAGGCGTTCCACGGCGAAGGTCTTGCCGCACCCGGGCGGCCCCTCCAGGATGAATGCCTTGGGGAAGCGGATGCCGAGCTTGGCGTAGAGCCTGTTGTTGTTGACGATGTCCACCACCTGCTCGTTGAAGAAGGCCTGCAGCTCCGCGCGGCCGCGCAGGCGGAACTCGCCCGCGGTCGGCTTCAGCAGGTTCTTGGCCTCCTCCGCCTCAGCCGCGGCGGCGCGCAGCTGTTCCGCCTCCGCGCGCAGCTCGTCCGTCACTTCCACCGGCTTCGCCTTGGACATGACGTCGAAATACCGCACCACGCACTTGTAGAGGCGCATGTCCATCTGGTGCGCGGCGAAAGCCTGCGCCAGCTCCGGGTTGAAGCTGCGCGCCACGAGCGCGGGGAGGACGTCGTCCCCTATCCCGCGGAGGTTTTCCAGGTTGTGCTGCTCCACGTATTCCTCCAGCTTGGGGGTGTCGGCGGCCTTGCCCTTGCGGTCGGCGAGCTCCAGGGCCTTCTTGCGGAGGCGCTCCGCCTCCTCCATGATGCGGCGCACACGCGCCTCCTCCGCCATCTGCTCCTGCCGGGCCTGGGCGTCCTTCATCTCCGCAACGGTCCCGCGCAGGGCCTTGACCTCCGCCAGGAGGTCCGTCACGAGTTTTTCCAATTCTGTCTTGGTCATGGTGTCTGGGGGTTGGGTACATAAATAAAATGCGCATGAGCCTTCTCCCGCATCGGGGGCGGGAGGACATCATGCGCAGGTGGGAGAATGTCACAGTCCGCCGTTAGGGGAATGGCGCGGGGGAAAAGCCGGGAAGCTGGTGCATCTGGGTCTTCATACGGGGTATTGGGTGCGGCGTTTGTACCACCGCCCGCCCGTTCTGTCAAGCGAACTTCCGTGATTTTTGAAAAAAAAGGGCGGCGGCAACAACGAGAAGGCCTACGAGATGGATCGCTCCATCCACCCCATCGTGCTCAAGGCCCTGGTCAGGCGCTTCTCCGACAAGGCGTACCCCCCCCCAACAACGCCCAGCTCGTTTCCGAGGTGGGCGTGATTCGCAAGAACCTGGAGCTGGGCGCCCGGCTGCGTCGCCTTTGCGATTTCCAGGGCGCGCGCAACGTGAAGAACTTCCGTCGGGAGCGGCCTGTTCAAGTCCTTGGAGTCCGCATACAGGAAATGCATGCGGAAACGCGACAAGTCGTGCAAGGCCCTGCCGTGGATTTGGGCCGATTCCGACTTGTACGAGCGCAACGAAAAGAAGTGCCGCGACCAATACCTAAGGACGGAATTCTTCCCTTATGATATAGACAGGTCGGCGCTTGACCTCCAAGTAGGTCTTCGCCAGGTACTGCCCGATAATTCCGAGACAAAGCAACTGAATCCCGCAAAAGAAGACGGTAATGCAAACCATAGACGTCCAGCCTGAAACAGAAGCATGCCATAAAAGCTGTCGCAGCACCAAAAAGACTATAGCTGCGAAGGAGACGACGACAAAAATCAAACCCAGCATTGATGCCAATAACAAAGGAGCGGTGGTGAATCCCACGATTCCTTCAATGGAATACTTCATGAGCTTCCAAAAGGACCATTTGGTTTCTCCCGCCACGCGCTCTACATTTTCGAACTCAATCCACTTTTTGCGAAAGCCGACCCATTCGTTGAGCCCCTTGGAAAAACGGTTGTATTCCTGCAGAGACACTAGCGCATCGACAACAGACCGGCGCATCAGCTTGAAATCCCGAGCCCCATCTACAATCTGCGTGTCGGAAATGGAATTGATAAACTTGTAGAAGAGCCTGGCGCAGAGCGAGCGTATCGGTGGTTCCCCCTTTCGCGTGACTCTCCGGGTGCCGACCCAGTCGACCCCTTCTTCTCTAACGGCCTTAAGCATTTCCGGCAACAGGGAGGGCGGGTCCTGCAAATCGGCATCCATTACGGCTGCATACTCGCCCCTGCTTGCTTTCAAGCCCGCCAACATGGCCGCCTCTTTCCCGAAATTCCTGGAAAAGGAAATGTAACGCATGCCGGATTGCCCGGCGCACAATCCACGCATTGCCTCCAACGTTCCATCTGTGCTGCCGTCATCAACAAAAATCAACTCAATGTCGTCATCGGCCAAAGTCTTGCCTACGCGTTTCACCTCCTCCACAAAGAGAGCCAACGCATCTTTCTCGTTGTAACATGGAACGATGATTGAAATGAGAGACATGCCTTCACTCGCGCAAACCCACTGCGCATAACCCGAATTACAGTACTCGGTATGAGTAGTCAAGCGTTTTTTCCTTCGATGACTCAACACGGCCATAGGGGGCGGCTGTACATTTAGCTTGCTTTGGCGGGGGAGTGGGGTAGAATGGCGCGTAAATGAGAGCGATGCATACGTTGGTTGCTGTGGTTGCGCTGGGGACTGTGATGGGGGCGGCGCATGCCGCCACCTATGCCGTGGACCCCGTGAAGGGGGACGATGCCAATCCCGGAAGCGCGGAGAAGCCGTGGAAGACCATGGCTCCGGTGAACAAGCTGGAGCTGAAGGGCGGGGACAAGCTGCTGGTGAAGCCCGGCACGATTGTGGGGTCGCTGGCGCCGAAGGTGAAGGGCAGCGAGAAGAAGCCCGTGGTGGTCAAGTTCGCGCCCGGCACCTACGAGTGGCAGGCGGATGGGCTGAACGAGGAGAAGCTGCACATCTCCAACACCAACGATGCTCCCGACATGCCCAAGCGCGTGATGATCGACCTGCACGGCGCGCGGCACCTGGAGGTGCGCGGCAAGGATGCGCTGCTGCTTTGCCGCGGCCGCATGATGGAGATACACATGGACCAGTGCAGGGACGTGACCTTCAAGGACATCGCCATCGACTACGCGCGCCCCACCATCTCCGAGTACACCGCGCTGGAGGTGGGCGAGAAGGAGGCCGTGTTCCAAATCCACCCGGACAGCAGGTACGTTATCGAGAACGGCAGGCTCAGCTGGGTGGGCGACGGCTGGAAGGAGGGGCCCGGCTGCTTTGTGCAGGAGTACACCGCAGAGCCGCTGCACGTTTCCAACGTGGGCGGCAACAAGGGCCTTTCCGGCCCCGTGGAGGAGATTGAGCCCGGCAAGGTGCGCATGACCTACGACAAGAATCCCGGCTTCCACCAGGGTGCCACCTACCAGCACCGCCAAATCCGCCGCGAGTACGCATCCGTCTTCTGCAACAACTCTTCCAACATCTCGTACATCGGCGTGAAATTCCACTTCATGCACGGCATGGGCGTGGTATCGCAGTTCTCCAAGAACCTCGCGTTCGACCACGTGACTATCGCCCCGCGAGAGGGCTGCGGCCGCACATGCGCGTCCTGGGCGGACATGCTGCACTTCTCCGGCTGCTACGGCAGGATTTCCGTGAACAACGTCCTCTTCCACGGCGCGAACGACGATGCCATCAACATTCACGGCACGCACCTCAAGATTACGGAGATGAAGGACCCTCGCCACGTCACCGTGCGCTTTTGCCACGGTCAGACCTGGGGCTTCGAGGGCTTCCGCAAGGGCGACGAGGTGGATGTCATCTCCGGCAGGAACCTGAACTCCAAGGGCATGAACAAGGTGGTGTCCGCCACCCTCGCGCAGGATGGCCGCTCCATGGAGTTGGAGATGGAGAGGGACCTTCCCGCGGATGTGGCGGTGAACGAGGACTGCCTGGAGAACGTGACCGCCACCCCGGAGGTGGTGGTGACCAACTGCCGCGTGGAGTGCATTCCCACCCGCGCCTTCCTGCTCACCACCCGCAAGCCCGTCACCATAAAAGACAATGTGTTTGTGCGCTCCCACATGAGCGCCATCCTGGTGGCGGACGATGCCCGCAGCTGGTACGAGTCCGGCTTTGTCCGCAAGCTCACCATCGAGGGCAACACCTTCGACCACTGCGGCGGCCCCGTCGTCAACGTGGCCCCGGAAAACCGCGAGCACGCCAAGGCGGTCCACTCCGGCATCTCCATCCTGAACAACAAGTTCCTCATGGACAACAAGAACGGCGTCTCCCTCAAATCCACCGCAAATGTCATCATCCAGGGCAACACCTTCTCCAACGGCACGCCCCAGGAGAACGTGCGTCAGAACAACTGCACGGATGTAACCGTGAAATAGCGGGGAAACTGCTTGCCGCCAACAGGCGTGCGAGCGTCGGCGTGTATCTCTCCGAACGTTTTTCTTCCACCCGCACCCCCAAAAAAACGCCCCGCCGAGACGGCGGGGCGCGGGGAAAATCACGCGTTACACGGCACGCATCAATAATGTCCGCCGTGGGGGCCGGTCATCCACTTCCAGGCGGTGGCCACGATGTCGTGCGCGTCCTGGTACTTGGGCACCCAGCCCAGGATTTCCTTGGCCTTGCGGGCGTCGGCAATCAGGCGGGGCGGGTCGCCCTCGCGGCGGTCGCCGTAGGTCACGGGCGCCTTCTTGCCGGTCACCTTTTCCGCGGCGTCGATGATTTCCTTGACGGAAAGACCCTTGCCGGTGCCCAGGTTGAACCAGTTGGTCTCGCCGCCCTTCATCAGGTAGTCCAGCGCGCGCAGGTGCGCGTCCGCCAGGTCGTCCACGTGGATGTAGTCGCGGATGCAGGTGCCGTCGGGGGTGTCGTAGTCGGTGCCGAAGACGGTGATGCCGGGGCGCTCGCCCTTGATGGCCTGCAGGATGACGGGGATGAGGTGGGACTCGGGTTCGTGGTCCTCGCCGATGGCGCCGTCGGGTGCGGAGCCGGAGGCGTTGAAGTAGCGCAGGAACACGCTCTTCAAGCCGTACGCTCGGTCGCAGTCCTTGCAGACCTTCTCCAGCATGAACTTGGAGCCGCCGTAGGGGTTGATGGGGTCCTGCTTCTCGGTTTCGGGAATCGGCACCTGGGTGGGTTCGCCGTAGGTGGCGCAGGTGGAGGAGAACACGAACCTCTTGGTGCCGGCCAGCATCATGGCCTTCAGCAGCGTGAGCGGCTTGGCGATGTTGTTCTCATAGTACTTCAGCGGGTCGGTCACGGACTCGCCCACCTGGATGAACGCGGCGAAGTGCACCACGGCGTCGAACTTGCCGTTGAGCAGCAGGGGGTAGACCACGGTGGGGTCGCCCAAATCGCCCTTGACGAGCTTGACCTCCTTGTCCACGATGGCGCCGGGGTGGCCGTAGACCATGCTGTCCAGCACAGTGACGTCAGCGCCGGCCTTGACGAGCTGGCGCACAGTGTGCGAGCCGATGTATCCGGCTCCGCCTGTTACGAGTACTTTCATTTTCGTTGCAGTATTGTATTGTTGGAAGTGTTTTTTCTCACATCATGCCGGAGAGCAGGGCCTCCAGCTTGCGGATATCCGCGGAGAACCGGCGGATGCCCTCCGCGGTTTTCTCCGTGGCCATGGCGTCCTCGTTGAAGAGGAAGCGGAAGCTCTTTTCATCTGCCGGGATGCGCCGGATGTCCGCGGCCTTGGCGGCCTCCACGCTCAGCGCGGGCGTCACCGGCTCCTCGCTGGCGGCCAGCTCCGCCAGCAGGCCGGGGGAGATGGTCAGCAGGTCGCACCCCGCGAGCGCCAGCACCTCCCCCTTGTTGCGGAAGGACGCGCCCATGATCTGCACGGGGTATCCGAATTTCTTGTAGTAGTTGTAGATGCTGCGCACGGAGAGCACGCCGGGGTCGGTCTCCGCGGTGTATTCCTCGCCGGTGGCCTTCTTGTACCAGTCCAGGATGCGCCCCACGAACGGGGAGATGAGCCGCACGCCCGCCTCCGCGCACGCCACCGCCTGCACCAGGCTGAACAGCAGCGTCAGGTTGCAGTGGATGCCCTCCCGCTCCAGGATTTCCGCGGCGCGGATGCCTTCCCACGTGGAGGCTATCTTGATGAGCACGCGCTCGCGCGGGATGCCCGCAGCTTCGTACAGCGCCATGATTTCCCGCGCCTTCTGCACGGTGGCCTCCGTGTCGAACGACAGGCGGGCGTCCACCTCGCTGGACACGCGGCCCGGCACGCGTTTCAGGATTTCCAGGCCGAACGCCACGATCACGCGGTCCATGAGCGCGCCGATGTCGCCCTTGTCCACCGCGGTGGCCTTGAACTCCGCCACCACGCTTTCAATGATGGGGCGGTACTCCGGCTTGCCGGCGGCGGCCAGGATGAGGGACGGGTTGGTGGTGGCGTCCTGCGGGGAGAATTCCTCCATCTGGCGGAAATCGCCTGTATCCGCCACCACGGTGGTGTACTGTTTCAGTTGGTCGAGCTGCGTAGCCATATCTAAGCGCCTGTATTCTACCACACCGCCCCTCACGCTTCAAGCCAGTTTTTCGGGACCGCGCGATTGCGCCGCTCCGGGAAATCAACGCTGGTCCACCTGTTCATGGAGGAGTTGAGGGGCGGCTGCGTGGCCGATGAACAAATTTTTCCGCCGCGTTGCTATGGAGCTGTTTATGTCCTCCCACAAAATCTGGCGGAGTGCCGTGTTTTTTATGGGATGGCAATGATGCCAAATTCAAAATCTCCCCCGTGCGCCCACGCAAAAAGGCGGGTCCGTGCGGGACCCGCCTTGGATTAAGGTTTGACAGGGGAAGGAGTCTTAGCCGATTTCCACGCGGCCCTTGAGGTTGGCGCCCTCGTCCATGGAGAGCGTGCCGGTGGAGATGTCGCCGTTGACGGTGGCGTTGTTGTTGAGGTGGCAGCGCTTGCTCTTGACGTTGCCGTGGACATGGCCGAAGACGTGGACCTCACCGGCGTGGATGTCGCCCTTGATGTCCGCCATCTCGCCGATGGTGACCTTGCCCTCGTCCGACTGGATTTCACCCTCGACCTTGCCGTCGATGGTCATATCGTTCTTGAAGCGGATGGAGCCGATGATTTCGATGCCGGAAGCCAGCACGTTTGTGGTGTTGTTCATAGATGATTGATATGGGTTAGGGGTTAATGGAAACGGTGGGTTAGACGGTCATGATTTCCTTCTGCTTGGCCTCCACGAGCTCGTCTATCTTCTTGGTGTACTTGTCGGTGAGCTTCTGCACCTTGTCTTCCGCCAGGCGCACGCCGTCCTCGGTGAGCACGTTGTCGGCCTTGAGCTTCTTGATGCCGTCCATGCCGGCCTTGCGTGCGGCGCGGACGCGGACGCGGGCGTCCTCCTTGATGCCGTCCACGTACTTGCAGAGCTCCTTGCGGCGCTCTCCGGTGAGTTCCGGGATGGGGAGGCGCACGGAGCGGGCGTCAATCACGGGGGTGATGCCCAGCTTGCTGTCGGCGATGGCCTTCTTGATGTCGTTGAGGGTTCCGGGGTCGAACGGCTGGATGAGGATGGAGCGGGCGTCCGGGGTGGAGACCACGGCCAGTCCCTTGAGTTTCATGGATGAGCCGTAGGCGGCCACATAGACGTCCATGTTGTCCACGAGGGAGGGGGAGGCCTTTCCGGTGCGCACGCCGGCGCAGTCTGCGGCGAGGTGCTCCACGGCTTCCTCCATGGCGGTTTCAGTTTCGAGCATCAGGGTTTCTTCGTCCATAGCGATTGATTGTTGTGGTAAGGGGATTCAGTTGATGATGGTGCCGATTTTCTCGCCGAGCAGGGCGCGTGTGATGTTGCCCTCGCGGTGCATGTCGAACACCATGATGGGCTTCTTGTTGTCCTTGCAGAGGGTGAAGGCGGTCTGGTCCATGACCTTGAGCTCGCGCTGGATGCACTCCTCGTAGGAGATGGAGTCGAACCGCGTGGCGGTGGGGTCCGTCTTGGGGTCCGCGGTGTACACGCCGTCCACGGAGGTGGCCTTCATCACCACTTCCGCGTTGATTTCGCAGGCGCGCAGCGCGGCCGCGGTGTCCGTGCTGAAGAAGGGGTTGCCCGTGCCGGCGGCGAAGACCACCACGTGGCCGCTGCGCAGCAGCGTGCGCGCGTTGTTGCGCACGTACGGTTCCGCCACGTTCTTCATCTCGATGGCGCTCTGCACGTGTGCGGGCACGCCGGCCTCCTGCACGGCGGAGCAGATGGAGAGCGCGTTCATGACGGTGGCGAGCATGCCCACGTAGTCGGCGGTGGGGCGGTCCATACCGCGCACGCTGGCCTTGGCGCCGCGCCAGATGTTGCCGCCGCCCACCACCACGGCGATTTGGAGGCCGCCTTGTTTCTGGGCCTCCGCAATTTCGCGTGCGATGCGCGCGACAATCTCCGGGGAGATGTTGTCCTTGCTGCCGGGGGCGCGCAGGGCCTCCCCGCTCAATTTCAGCAGGATGCGCTTGTATGCTGTGGGCGTTTCTTCACTCATGGCGGTCATGAATCAGCTTCGCGTTGCAATATACCACTTTTCTTAAACAATTGCCAACCAAAAAATGCGCCCGGCGTCAGAATTCGAATCCCACGGCCGCGCGGGCGTACAGGGCGCCGTCTGCGCGGTAGCGGTCCAGCGTGTGGCGGCCGTTCTTGGTGCGCACGCGGAAGTTGTTGTAGAAGGAGTAGCCCACGTCACCCAGCAGGGTGAGCTTGAAGCCGCCGATGTTCCAGCGGTAGGAGGCCGTGGCTCCGGCAATCCAGTTCCTCATGCGCAGCTGGGTGGTGGTGCGGTGGCGTTTTACGGTCCAAACGGCGCGGTTGTACTGCAGGAACGGGCCGATGCGGAAGCGCTCGCTGCCGCTCAAATGCTGGTATGACAAGCGCTCCGCCTGCAGCTGCAGCTCCCAGTTCGGTTGTACTTTCCATTGGAAGTTCACCAGCGGGTACACCCACATGTCGTTGTAGTCCGGCATCACGGACACCCCCAGCGTGTACTTGAACCTCTCCCCCAGCGTGGAGGAGAAGCCCACGTTGCCGCCCCAGTAGAACATTTCGTGGCTCATGACATCGAAGTCCGACGACATCTGAGGCGTGAAGCCCAGGTGGAACTGGGATTTCCGGCCGATTTGGCGCAGCACCGTGGCGCTCAGCCCCAGCGTGTACAGGCGGTGTTCGTCCAGCACCTTCTGCCCGGAGTTGTGCATCCATGTCAGGCGCCCGGAAACCTTGCAGTCCAGGTGCCAGCCGTGCCATGCGTGCTTGCGCGGGTTAAACAGCGGAATGGTTGCGAACGCGCTCATCAGCCGCACGTGCGCCGCCTGCCCGTGGATGTGCATGTTGCCGAAGTACTCGAAGTAGTAGTCGTTCGGAATCAGCACCGGGCGCTGGTAGTCGCCCTCCTCCTCCGGCACCGCCGGCATGGTGGACGGCGTGGAGAAGATGGGATCCATCCCCGTGTCCTCCAGGAACACGCCGTCCTCCAGGATGACGTCGTCCTGCGCCGATGCCGCGCCCGCGCACGCCAGCGCCGCCAGGACCGCACTGCAGAGTAGTTTCTTCATACCTGTTCCATCCTACACCATTTCGCCCCCATGGGAAGCATGAAATGCGTTCCTTCTCCCTGCATGCCAAAAAAAATGCCCCGCCGTGTGATTTTTTACTTGTCAAACGCGGCGAACGCGCGTATCATGCGCCCGCACCCCGTTTAACGGGCGGCACCAGTGGCTCGGTAGCTCAGTTGGTAGAGCAGCGGATTGAAAATCCGCGTGTCGGCGGTTCGATCCCGTCCCGAGCCACCATTTTTATACCCTAATTCCTCCACGGGGCGTAGCTCAGCCTGGTAGAGCGCCAGCTTTGGGAGCTGGATGTCGCAGGTTCGAATCCTGTCGCCCCGACTCCCCGGAGTTTCGTAGGGGAGTCGCCTCAACACCGCCGACGGCCCCGTTCAGGGCGCGCCGCTAGGCGCGGTAAGGCGGGGTGGACCAACCACGAAGCGTGTTGGCCCCGATAGGGGCGAGGGCGCGTGAGGCGCGCCCGAGTCAACGTAGCTGGACATGCTTGCCATGTCCAGCGAAGACGGGCCGCACTGGTACTATACACCAATTCACCCTGAACACTCCCACGCGCCCCTGTGCGGGCTTGACAACCGCCGGCGGGCTGGTAGGCTGGGTGTGTGAAAAATTTGCTGACAGCAGCGGTTCTGGGCGCGATGGTGTGCCAGGCTGGGGCAGGGGAGGCCACGGTGGTCTCCGGCAAGGTCTATGACTTGGGCAAGCTGAGTTTCAGCCGGGATGCCGCGCAAATCCCGGAGCTGCGGCGCAATGATTTGCGCATGTGCTGGATAGCGGCGGGGTCCAACCTGCTGCAGCATTGGCAGGATTCCTACCTGAGCCTGCACGATGCCGGGCGCGAGGTGCCCAACGGCATTGTGGGGCCGCTGGACATCAAGCCGTACGGCACGGGCTACCTGGCCATCTACCGCGAGTTCCTGAAGCATTGGACGGATGGCGGCGGCATGAACCTCAACGCCCTCACCTGGTGGCTGCAGGGCTCGCTGGCCTACACGCCCACCCCGCAACAGGTGGCGCAGGGCGGGCTCTCCGTGCAGAAAACGCCAGGCGGTGGCGGGTATTTCACCAACCTCTTCGGCAAGGGAACTGATTGGAAGCCCGGCAGCGCGGAGGCTTGCGGCTGCGTGGTGGATTACGGCACCGCGCCGGATGCCGACCTGCAATACGCCCCGCGCACGCTGGAGGATGTGCAGCGCATCCTGGACGGGATGCTGCAGGTGGAGGGGCAGGCGGGTTTGCTGGCGCTCCTGGATTTCGACAACGCGCCGCGGGGCATGTCGCGCACGGGTGCGCACGCCATCTGCTGCTGGGGCTATGAGAAGGGGCCGGACGGCAAGCTCTGCGCGCTCTACCTCACGGATTCCGACGACCGCATGCTCGGCGCGTTCCGCGTGAACGCCCGCGAGTATGGCGGCGCGGTGGTCATGTCCAGCAACGATCCCTCCAGCAACTACAGTTCCTACGTCCCCGGCCACCGCGTGTTCCGCGCGCTTTCCTACATCAAGACCCCCGACTCCGTCGCGCGTGAGGCCGCGCCCGCATTTCGCGTGCCGCGGGGCGGTGTGGTGTCTGCCAACACGCAACTCTCCGCCCCGCTGGAGTGCGACAGCCTGGAGGTGGTGGCCGCCCCCGAGCTGGGACAGACCATCTTCACCGCCACCGCATCCGTGGCCGTGGCGGGCGGCTGCCGCATCGGCGGCGGCGCGCTGGCCAGCATGCAGACGGGCGGGCAGGGGGCCTTTTCCTTCGGCTCCCTCCAGAACGAGGGACAGTGCCGCTTGGCGCATGCCGCATCCCTGACCGTGGGCGACGGCGAGCTTGTCAACCTGGGTTACCTGGATTTGGAAAATGTGGGCACGGTGTCCCTGAACGCCTGCGAGTGCGGCGGCTGCCTTTCCATGGAGGGCAACACCGCGCTGGAGCTGGACGGCCTCCGCATCTCCCCCGTGCGGGCGGACATCCCCGCCGCGGTGGGGCTGGCGCAGATTGCGCCGCAGGGGATATCCCGCATCCACGGCGCCGCGCAGCTGCGCAACGTGCAGATTATCGCCAAGAAGCCCCTGCGGCTCAGCGGCGTCACGCTCAGCGGTGTCGTTTCCATCCAGGCCGCATCCGGCGTGCAGATGGAGGACACCACCCTCACCCTGGGCGTGCCGCAAAACATCCGCCCCAACGCCCTCGGGGAAATCGGCCTCTCCTGTGAGAAGGCCATCATCGGGGAGGCGCGCGGCACGCTCAACATACGGCTCACCGCGGAAGACGCCGCCCGCCTGGCCGCCGGCGGCGTGCGCGTCATCAAGCTCCGCTTCGCGCCGGAGATGCATGCCACCCTGGTGAGCGACCAGCTCCAACCCGCCGGCGACGGTGAATCCTTTATCCTGCCGCCTCCCGGCAATTGAAAATCCACTGAAGGCAATGAACAGTCTCACTCTATTCCTGGCTTTGTGTTGCCTCGGCGTATACTTCGTTGTTCTCCTCTATTGCCCAACACCCCGATTGCTGAAACGCCGGGAGGCGTTCTGGAAACGAAGGACGCAGGCTGCCATTGAGAGGGAGTGCAACCTCTTGGCGGAATGCGAACCGCAAATCCGGCAGCGCTTGGCGGCGGGCGAGCTGCGTTACCTGGTCGAATGGTGGGAGGATGACGCCCTGGAGATTGATGAGAACCACCACCTGCTGTTCATTTACACCGACCAAACCGCGCATGAGTTCGTTCTTTTTCAGGAGGTGGAGGCGAAATGTGTCTCCCTGCTAGCCGAATTCGGCATCGAGTGGACTCCCGGCTTCAAGTTGACCTTTGATTCCAACATCCTCTACCCTCCCGCCCTCCGCGGCCAGAAGTTCTACACCCCCGATGGCAAGCACCGCGCGGATTTGGAGCTGTGACGCGCTTCCGTGAAAACAGGAAACAGCGGGCAGTCTTGCGACCATCCGCTGTTTCTGTTGATAGGGCCGCAGGGATTTGAACCCTGGACCAAAGGATTATGAGTCCTCTGCTCTAACCGCTGAGCTACAGCCCCGCACAGATAGTAAGGCAAGGGGGCATGGTTGGCAAGTCCAAACTTCCCGCGTGTATGTCAGCGGGCGCAGAATCACGCCAGTTCCCCGCGGGCGCGCAGGTCGGCGTTGATGGCCTCCATGATGTCCTGCTCCGGGCGGAAGTTGGCATCATGGTGGGAGGAGCGGATGAGCGGGCCGCTGGCCACGTGGAGGAAGCCCTTGGAGAGCGCCAGCTCGCGCAGTTCGTCAAAAACCTCCGGGCGGATGTATTCCATCACCGGCAGGTGGCGGGGAGACGGGCGCAGGTACTGGCCCATGGTGAGCACGGTGACACCGTGCTCGCGGAGGTCGTCCATGGTGCGGGCGATTTCCTCGCGCGTTTCGCCGAGTCCGAGCATGATGCCGCTCTTGGTGACCACCATGCCGGGAGCCATCTCCGCGGCGCGCTGCAGCACGTGGAGCGACTGGCGGTACTTGGCGCGGAAACGCACGATGGGCGACAGGCGCTCCACGGTTTCCAAATTGTGGTTGAAGATGTGGGGACGGGCGTCCATCACGGCGGCGAGGGCGTCCTCGTTGCCGTTGAAGTCGGAGGTGAGCACCTCGATCACCGTGGAGGGGCTGGCCTTGCGGATGGCGCGGATGGCGGCGGCGATGTGCGCGGCGGCGCCGTCCTTGAGGTCGTCTCGCGTGACCATGGTGATGACGGTGTGGTTGAGCTTCATGTGAGCCACGGCCTCGGCGACCTTGCGGGGTTCCTCGGGGTCGAGGGGCTTGGGCTTGGCGGTTCGTGTGGCGCAGAAGCCGCAAGCGCGGGTGCAGACCTCGCCGCAGAGCATGAAAGTGGCGGTGCCGTGGCTCCAGCATTCGCCGCGGTTGGGGCACATGGCCTCCTGGCACACGGTCACCAGCTCGTTGTCCTTGATGAGGTGGGAAACCTCCGTGAAGGCGCGCCCCTTGGGCATCTTCACCTTCAGCCACGCGGGCTTGCGCGTCATTTCCTCGCTCATATCAATAGTCGCGGTTGAGCAGGTAGTCGTTGATGGCCAGCAGCACCTCGCGGCGCTTCGGGGAGAACACCTCCAGCGCCGCGCGGGCGGACGCCGTCAGGTCGCGCGCTTCGCGGCGGGCCTGCTCCATGCCCACCAGCGCGGGGTAGGTGGCCTTGTGCTCCGCGGCGTCCTTGCCGATGCTCTTGCCCAGCACCTCCGGGGAGGAGGTGATGTCCAGGATGTCGTCGATAATCTGGAAAGCCAGCCCCAAATCGCGGCCGTAGGCGGTGAGGGCGTCCAGCTGCTCCTGGGTGCAGCCTGCCACCATGCCGCCGAGGCGGGTGGAGGCCATGATGAGCGCGGAGGTCTTGCCGTTGTGGATGGCGCGCAGCTCGTCAACGGAAAGCTCGCGACCCTCGCCTTCCAGGTCCAGCACCTGACCGCCCACCAGGTTGAGGCTGCCCGTGCGGTATGCAAACTCCGCCACGTAGTCGCCCACGGTGTAGCGCTCGTTAGCCGGCACGCGCGCCAGAATGGCGAACGCCTCCGTTAGCAGCGCATCACCCGCCAGCACCGCGATTCCCTCGCCGAAAACCTTGTGGTTGGTGGGGCGGCCGCGGCGCATGTCGTCGTTGTCCATGCACGGCAGGTCGTCGTGGATGAGCGTGTAGGTGTGCAGGGTTTCCAGCGCGCAGGCGGCGTTCAGGGCGTCGTCCTCATCACCGCCGCAGGCCTTGGCGGATTCCAGGCAGAGCAGGGGGCGTATGCGCTTGCCACCGGCGAAGATGCTGTACCGCATGGCCTTGTGCAGCGTGGTGGGCTGCACGTCTTCCGCGGGCAGCAGCTCGTTGAGCCGCGCTTCAACGCGCGCGGCGGTTTCCTTGATGAGGTCGGCTATCGTGTTCATGTCACTTTCCTTTCACAAGAAGTTCGGCAATCTGCACGGCGTTCAGGGCCGCGCCTTTGCGCACCTGGTCGCCCACCACCCAGAGGCTCAGGGCGTTGTCGATGGCGCTGTCCATACGGATGCGCCCCACCAGGCAGTCGTCGCCGTTGGTGGAATCCAGCGGCGTGGGCCACACGTTGGCGGCGGGGTCGTCCACCAGGCGCACGCCGGGACGCCCCTCGTAGCATGCCTGCGCGCCCGCCACGTCCACGGGCTTCTCGAACTGCGCCACGCAGGAGATGGAGTGGCTGCGGTACACCGGCACGCGAACGCAGGTGCACGACACCTTCAGCTCCGGCAGGGAAAGGATTTTGCGGCCCTCGTTGAGCATCTTGAGCTCTTCCTTGGTGTAGCCGTTGTCCGCGAACTTGTCGATCTGCGGCAGCACGTTGAAGGCAATCTGGCGGGGGTAGGTGGAGATTTCCACGGGGTGGCCGTTCACGATGGCGCGCACCTGGTTCTCCAGCTCCGCTATGCCGTGCTGGCCGCTGCCGGAAACCGCCTGGTAGCTGCTGGCGATGATGGTCTTCAGCCCGTAGCGCACATGCAGCGGGTACAGGGCCATGAGGGTGACGATGGTGGTGCAGTTGGGATTGGCGATGATGTTGCGCGGGTGGTTGAAGGCGGCCTCGCCGTTGATTTCCGGCACCACCAGCGGCACATCGGCTTCCTGGCGGAACGCGGATGAATTGTCCACCACCACGGCACCCGCCGCGGCGGCAATGGGCGCGTACTCGCGGGAGATGTCGCCCCCGGCGGAGAAGAGCGCCAGATCCACATCGTGGAAGGATTCGGGGGTCAGCTCCTCCACGGTGAGCATTTCACCGCGGAAGGCCACCTGTTTACCGGCGGAACGATGGGATGCCAGCAGCTTCAGGGAAGCCAGCGGGAAGTTGCGGCTTTCCAGACAGGACAGGATCTCAACGCCCACCGCTCCGGTGGCGCCCACTATTGCGACTCTCGGGTTCTTCATCATGCGTTTCTTTCTAGCGTTTTGCGGCCACACGCGCCGCAAGCGCGTGTGAGTATACACATCCCCCGCCGTTTTTCAAGCGGAATGTGGTGTCAATCAACATGAATCAGCCCTGATGCCTCCGGGCCGCCCTGTTGGGCGGCCATGCGGAGCCAGCTGTTCATGAGGGTGGTGTTCTTGGGCACGCCGATGCCCTTGGCGTAGCAGTAGCCCATGAGCAGGCAGGCCTCTGCATCCCCGTTCATGGCGGCGAAGCGCAGGTAGCGCTGCGCCTCCGACTGCGGGATGGCGCCGCCCTTGTCGAGCAGCAGCAGCTTGCCGAGGATGTTCTGCGGGCCGTCGAAACCCGCCTCCGCGAGCGGGCGCAGCCAGCGGGCGGCATCGGCCTCGCGGTGTTCCTGCAATCCGGCCTTGGCGAGCTGCAGGCATGCCACCGCGCTGCCCTGGCTGGCTGCGGCCTCGTACCACTTGCGGGATTCCGCAGGTGATTTCTCCACGCCGCGCCCCACCGCGTAGCACCAGCCCAGCAGGGACTGCGCCTTGGCATGCCCGCGCAAGGATGCCGCCGTGAGCCAGAGCGCGCCCTGGTGCGGGTTGGCGGAAAGCCCCATCTCACCGCCCAGCAGACGGCGCCCGTACTCGTATTGGGCGGCGGCGTTGCCCTCTGCGGCGGCATCCGCCAGCTGCTCGTTGTGGAGGCAGGCGGCAAGCGCCAGGGCAACAATCATGGCGGCGGCGCGTTTCATGGCTGGGTGAAATAGCGGCGCTGTTTCTCGGAAACGGGCATGCCCAGCATTTCCATGGCGGCCAGCATGTCCTCCCACACCGCTCGGCGGGAGGAAAGGGCCTCGTTGCGCAGCAGGTAGCTGGGGTGGTAGGTCACGCGCACGGGAACGCCCTGGCACTCGTGCCACTTGCCGCGCAGGGCTCCCACAGAGACACCCTGCAGCCCCAGCAGGCCGTTGCCCGCCGTGCCGCCCAGGCACACGATGCACTGAGGGCCGATGGCGCGTATTTCCGCCAGCACAATCTTCACGCAGGCGGCAATCTCCTGCGGCGTGGGTGGGCGGTTGGCCATGCCCTGGTTGTCCCCCATGGAGGGACGCCATTTGCAGATGTTGGAAATGTACACGTCCTCGCGCTTCAGCCCCATGGCCTGGAGCACCTGGTTGAGCTTCTGCCCGGCGCGCCCCACAAAGGGTTCGCCCAGGCGCTCCTCGTCGTAGCCGGGGGCCTCGCCCACCAGCATGAGCCGTGCATGCGGGTCGCCCACGGCAAACACCATCTTCTCGCGCAGCGTGCCGAGCGCACGCGCGGGTTTCCAATCCGCCGCGCGCTCCCGCAGGTACGCAAGCTTCTCCTCCACGCTCATGGATACGCCATCCGCTTTGGCTTCTTTTGGCGCGGCCTGCCGCGGGTGCAGCATCCAGTCCCGCAGGATGGCGCGCGCTCCCTCGTCCACCACGGCACGCGTCTGCCCCTGCGCCTGCAAATGCGCAAGGCTCTCCACAGTAAGCTGCCGGATGGTGGGCATGCTGCCAGCATACCACAAGGCACGCGGTGATGAAAGGATATACTATCCGGGATGGCAGAGTATCGCCTTGATGGAAAGGTGCGCGGGTGCTAGGATGACGGGCATGAAAAGGCTTCTCTCCACCGCGGCTGCCATGCTGAGCCTGGTGTCCTGCACCCAGCTCTACCAACCCACTGGCAGCGGGGAAATCCCCGATACTTCCGCCGTGGAGCAGCAACTGCGCCGCGATGTGTCCGCGCTCGCGGAGGATATCGGTGAGCGCAACCACTATCACCAGGACTCCTACGAGCGCGCCCGCGCCTACATCAAGGGCGAATTTGAGAAGGCCGGCTACACGGTGGACGAGCAGTGCTTCACCATCCCCGCCCAGCGGCGCTTCGCGGGTGCCGCCGGCAAAACCGTCACCAACCTGGAGGTCCGCAAGCCCGGAACCGATCCCAAGGCGCCCTGGCTCGTCATCGGCGCGCATTACGACACGCGCGTGGGCATGAAGAACTGGCACTGCCACGGCCCCGCCATCCCCGGCAAGACGGGCACGCCCGGCGCGAACGACAACGGCAGCGGTATCGCCACCGTGCTCACGCTCGCACGCGCATTGAAGGATATTCCCACCTGCAACGGCATCATCTTTGTGGCCTACGCCAACGAGGAGCCGCCCTTCTTCCAGAGCGACTGGATGGGCTCCCGCCAGCACGCCCGCAAAATCGTCAAGGAGCTGGGCAGGGAGAACATCGCCGGTATGATGTCCCCGGAGACCTTGGGCGTCTATTCCCCGCGCAGCAACAAGAAGCGCAACAGCAAGCTCGCAGGAAGCCTGGTGGGTATTCTGGACCGCTGCGACTACGTGGCTTTCATGAGCACGCTCACCGGCAAGCGCTATGCCCACGATTGCGCCAGGAAGTTCGCATCCGTCAGCCGCTTCCCCGTGCGCGCCGTCACCTTCGGATACCTCACCCGCGGCATCGCGTGGTCCGACGACTGGTCGTACATGAAGGAGGGCATCCCGTCCTTCGCCATCACGGACACTGCGTACATGCGCTGCGACGATTACCATGAGACGAGCGACACGGCGGACAAGCTGGACTACAAGCAGTTCGGCGAGGTGGTGCACGGGCTCATCCGCATGGTGACCGCGCTCGCTGGAGGAACCCCGCAATAATTCTTCATTCATCCATACCATATCTCCACATGCTCACCATCAAAAAGCTCACCAAGGCACACTCCGGGCGCACGCTCTTCGCCAACACGGAAATCACCGTGAACTGGGGAGAGCGCATCGCGCTGGTGGGACCCAACGGCGCCGGAAAGTCCACGCTCTTCCGCATGATACTGGGTGAGGACTCGCCGGACGAGGGCGACATTGTGATGGACGACTACGCGGTGGTGGGCTACCTGCCGCAGGAGGCGGGCGACCCCTCCGACCGCACCGTGCTGGAGATTGCCATGAGCATCACCCCGGAGATGGGCAAGGCCATCCGCACCCTCCAGGAATGCGAGGCCAAGGGCGACAACACCAGCGATGCCTACGCCCACGCCATGGACACCTTCATTGCCGCCAACGGGTACCAGCTGGAGCCCAAGGCCAAGCGCATCCTGAAGGGCCTTGCCTTCAAGGATGAGGATTTCCACCGCCCGGCGCGCGAGATGAGCGGCGGCTGGGTGATGCGCGCGCACCTGGCGCAGCTGCTGGTGGCGGAGCCGGACCTGCTGATGCTGGACGAGCCGACCAATCACCTGGATTTGCTGAGCCTGCTGTGGTTCCAGCGCTACCTAGGCAACTACCCCGGCGCCATCTTCATGATTTCGCACGACCGCGATTTCATGGATTCACTGGTGGAGACGGTGTACGACATCGAGAACGCCCAGCTGGTGCGATACTCCGGCAACTACACGCGCTTCCTGGAGCTCAAGGAGCAGCGCTACCAGCTGCAGCTCGCCGCCTGGCGCAACCAGCAGCGAGAAATCGCACACATCGAGGCATTTGTCGACCGCTTCCGCTCCGTTGCCTCCAAGGCCGCCCAGGTGCAGAGCCGCGTCAAACAGCTGGAGAAGATGCAGGTCATCGAGAAGCCCAAGCAGGCCAGAAAAGTTTTCAAGTTCATCTTCCCCCAGCCCCCGCGCAGCATGCAGCGCGTCATCGAGCTGGAGAAGGTCGGCCAGAGCTACGGCGACAAGCGCATCTACAAGAACCTGGACCTCCTTATCGAGCGCGGCGACCGCATTGTGCTGGTCGGCCCCAACGGCGCAGGCAAGTCCACTCTGCTGAAAATCCTGGCGGGCGTCATTCCCATCGACGAGGGCAAGCGCACGGTGGGCACCACCACCCGCATCGGCTACTTCTCACAGATGCGTTCGGAAAACCTCACGCCCAACTTCACCGTGCTGGAGGAAATCATGAAGGCCGACCCCGAGCTGCGCGAGGAGGAGGCACGCGGCATCCTCGGCTCCTTCCTTTTCCGCAGGCTCGATGTGGAGAAGCGCGTGGAGGTGCTTTCAGGCGGCGAGAAATCCCGCCTCAGCCTGGTGAAGTTCCTCGTCAACCCGCCCAACCTCCTGCTCATGGACGAGCCGACCACCCACCTGGACCTCATGAGCGTGGAGGCTCTCTCCCAGGCGCTCATCCGCTACGAGGGCACGCTCGTCTTCATCTCCCACGATGTCCATTTCATCCGCGCCCTCGCCCAGAAGACCCTCCACATCAACCAGGGCACCATCACCCCCTACGCCGGCGGGTACGACTACTATTTGGAGAAATCCGGCATCCTCGACGACCAGAACGCCATGGATGTGTAACCACATGCGGATTTACGATTGACAAGACCGCCGACGGTCCCGTACAGGGCGCGCCGTTTACGGCGCGGTAAGGCGGGTTAGCCAGAAGCGGAG
>JAKSOT010000029.1 GCA_024405455.1 Akkermansia sp.
CACACGCTCAGCCCGCACAACATGCAGGAGGACACCATCTTCAAGGAATTCGGCATCGATTCGGACTCCTTCTGGCACAAGTGCAACGAGCGCAGCCGCATCGAGGGCTGGGACGGCGAGCTGAGCTACATGAAGGAGCTGCTGGACGCGCTGAGCATGGACGGCGTGAGCAACGCGCGCCTGCGCGGGCTGGGCAAGAAGCTCACGTACTACCGCGGGGTGGAGGAGTTCTTCCGCACCTTCCCCGCCAAGGCGCTGCGCCCGGAGCACGGCCACGCGGGCATCCACGTGGAGTTCTACATCATCTCCAGCGGCCTGCGCAGCATCCTGGAAGGCTCCACCATCCACCCCTTCATGCGGGAAGTCTTCGCATGCGAGTTCAGCGAGTCCAACGGCTGCATCAACTTCCCCAAGCGCGTCATCTCCCATACCACCAAGACCCAGTTCCTCTTCCGTATCAACAAGGGCATGCTCAGCTACGCGGAGGACGTGAACGACCACGTGGACCACGACCTACGGCCCATCCCGTTCCAGCACATGATTTATGTGGGCGACGGGCCGACGGACGTGCCGTGCTTCACGGTGATGCGCCAGCAGGGCGGGCACAGCGTGGCCGTGTACAACCCGGACGACGCCTCGCTGGCCAGCTTCCGCAAGTGCTACAACCTCAAGACCGACCAGAAGCGCGTGGATTTCTTCGCCCCGGCGGACTACACGGAGGGCAGCCACCTGTACTTCATCCTGCGTGAAACGGTGAACCGCATCGCGGATTCCATCCTGCACGACCAGAAAGCGGAAATAGCCGCCGGAACCTCATCTGCACCCAAAATTTAACCGGCCATGGAAACCAACCGCAAGGCCGTACCCACGGACTTCCAGCGCCACCTGTGCTGGGCGGCGCTCAGCGGGCTTGCGCTGGTGGTGCTGGTGGGCATCATCCTGGCCTTCCTGTACGGGCTGGGGCGCCTGTTCATGGCGTTGCAGCCGGTGCTGCTGCCGGTGGTGGTGGCGGGCATCCTGGCGTACCTGCTATCGCCGCTGGTGGGATGGGTCACCAAGCGTGTGCACTCGCACGTGGCAGGCATCCTGCTGGTGATGCTGGGCGCGGGCGTGGTGGTGGCTGGCATTGCCTACACCGTGGTGCCGCAGGTGGTGGAGCAAGGCGGCCAACTGGTTGCCAACCGCGAGCAAATCTTCAAGAGCGCCGTCTCCACCGCCCAGGAGAAGCTGGAAACCAACAGGCTCCTCCAGAACTCCGTCAACATGGCCTATAACAAGGCGCTCAAGGACGCCCGCGCGGAGGCCCTTCCCCAGGAGGACTACCTGCGCATGCAGGCGGCGGAAAGCTACACGGACAAGCTCATCTCCGTGTGCAGCTTCTACTCCGATTTCGTAACGGACCGCGCGGTGGATTGGCTGATGGCGGGTTCCCGCGCGCTCAGCCGCGTGGGGCTGGCGGTTGTGGGCACCATCATGGTACCGGTGTTCCTGTTCTACTTCCTGCTGGAGAGCGAGCACATCAAGCGCGACTGGCACCGTCTCATTCCCATCCGCCGCTCGCTCTTCCGCGACGAGGTTGTGCAGACCCTCCAGGAAATCAACGACTACATCGTGTCCTTTGTGCGCGGGCAGATGCTGGTGAGCCTCATCGACGGCGTGCTGCTGGCCATCGCGCTCAAGGTGGCGGGGCTGCCCTACGCCGTCACCATCGGCCTCACCGCCGCCCTCCTCGGCATCATACCGTACGTCGGCATGATCAGCACCTGGATTCCCGCCGTGCTCATCGCCTGGTTCTCGTCGCACGATGTCAACATGGTCATCGCGGTCACCGTCATCTTCGCCTGCGTGAGCCAGCTGGACGGCTGGGTGATCCAGCCGCGCGTGGTGGGCAGCCGCCTGAAGATGCACGACATGACGGTGATGTTCTCCGTGCTGTTCTGGAGCTACGTGCTGGGCGGCGTGGTGGGCGCGCTGCTGGCGGTGCCGCTCACCGCGTCCCTGAAGGTGGTTTTCACGCGCTACGTGTGGAAGACCCTGGACCGCAAGAAGGGCGTTCCCGCATCTGGGGAAAACACCCCGCAGGCAGGGTGAATTTGCTTGTGCGGTGCCCCGTTCTCCCGTAGAATGGGGAGCATGAAGAACCTTCACACGCTATGGGGGCTTGCCGCATGCCTGGCGCTTTGCTGCGGCGGCACGCAGGCCGTCACCGCCCTGGGGATGACCGCGGAGGAGATGACCGCGCTGTACGGCGCCGGGTTTGCCAAGCAAACCGCGGAGGCGCAGAAGCTCATGGAGGAGGAATGGGACGTGGAGCCGGAGGAGGAAACGCCTGCCACCGAGCCGGAGCAGCCCGCCCCTGCCCCGCAAGATGAACCCGCGCCCAAGGATGAGCCCAGGCCGCAGGAGGAACCCGCGCCCCAGGCCGAGGCCGAGCCTGCCGAACCTCAACAGCCGCAGGAAAAAGCCGCCGCGCCGCAGACCAACCGCAAGGCCCTGGTGGCCAAGACCGCCTCGCTCATCAAGGCCAAGCGCGCGGTGGACGCCAAAATCAAGTATTCCCGCAACAACATCGCCAACCTCCGCAAGAAGCTCCACGGCATCGCCAAGAAGTACAACGTGGCACCGGCAGAGCATTTCACGGGCGGCGACTACAGCTCCGCCCTGAGCAACATGGACCTCACCATCGTCAAGAACTCCCAGCGCGCCATTGAAAAATACAAGAACGCCGTCCCGCAGCTCTGGGTCTTCAGCAACGAGCTCAAGGAGCATATCGACAAGGGGATGGCCGCCATCGGCAAGAGCAAGAACCAGGTGCTGCGCTCCTACAACCCGGAGGACATGCAACCCGCCGACGGCTGCGAGGCGGAAACGGACCCCATCGACAAATTCAACTACAAGCGATATTAATTGCCGATGGTTCTTGTCCTTATTTAGTTTCCCCAAAAATAAAGAATTTCAACACTCTGCTTTTGTTGATGAGCAAAGTGCACCCATATAGCAGGAACAGCAGAAGCACGGCAAACACGAAGCTCAGCAAAAGATTCAAATGCACTGTTGGGAAATAGTTGAGCCAAACATAACTGAAAAATATGCTTTGGAGCACATAGATCGCCAGCGTGTATTTCCCTATGTCTCGAATCACTTTCAACCAGCTCAAGCGGCAGAGCAGCGTAGCCAGGTACAGAAAGCACAGACACCCCGCGAGCCCGCCCACAAAGCGAATGGCGGCCACAAGCCAAGACACCCAATCATGGCTCTCATAGTTTAGGGGAGCGCTATACACATAATGAACAGGAGCGAAGATTGCATTTACACAGACGAAAGCCACGGAGGAGAGGATGAAAACCCAAACGTTCTTCACATTCCATCGTTTGCTGTACATATACGCGCCAAGCAGATAAAACGGATAGATAAAGACAAAGAAACGAGCCCAGGGTATTGCAGGAGTGAAGACTGCGAGGGCGATGGGGAACACGCACCAGAACGAACGCCACCACCATGATGTGCGGTACAGCAGGATGCACATGAAAATGCAGCACTCGAAAATGCATATCAAAAACCACAGGGAGCCGAAGGGTTCGAGAAAACGAAAGTTCAGGGCTGAAGCCTCTTTGAAAAAAAGATAAATCATTTTGGCGTTGTCAATGGCAACCATGGTAAGGCAAGGGATAAGCAGATGGGTTGCGGCGCGAAAAATCTGCCTTGCTCCCCGGCGCGAGATGCTGCCCACGGAGAAATACCCGCTCACCAGCGCGAACAAGGGCATATGGAAGATGTATATGGCTTTGAAAAGGGGATGCGAAAAACACTCCCTGCTGGCGAAATCCAAATGCACTATTTGTATGGAATGGCCAAATAGGACCAGGAAAATCAGCAATCCCTTGACGATATCCCAGTATGGGTCTCTTCCAGTGGAGGATGTTTTAATTGTATCCATGAGTTACCGAATTGAGAATGGTTGGCAAGAAAAGAGCCTAGGCTTCCATGCATCGTGCCGGCTCCGACACGAATCACCCGAGGCATTATAAGTATTCCCAATACTGTAGGATTGATTGCTGCTCATTGCGCTTATTACCAATGGTTTATGTATTGAGTTCAAAAACTTCCCCTCATGGGGCAAGCCTGTATTGTCTACTAAAAGCGACAAAATACTGGAGATTCTTCAAAAAAAGGCTTGCTACAGTATTGGGAATACTGTAGCAGTTCCCATAAGGAGGGGGGGCAACCGCTGGAGGCCTATTTAAAGAAAACAGGACTCGCGGGCCTTTCGTGAGGGACATGACCGCGGCATGGTGCTCTGAAAGCATTTGACAATAAAATTGCCGATTTGCACTTGCAAATAGCGATTGGACGTGATAGAGAGGGGGGCGACTATATGGATGCCATCTATTACGTGATTCTGGGCATGCTGGCCGTGCTTTCCGTGTCCGGCCTGATAGTGGGCGTGAGCAACGACGCCTGCAATTTCTTGAACTCCGCCGTGGGCTGCAGGGCGGCCCGGCGCAACGTGGTGGTCACCATCGCGTCCGTGGGCGTGGTGCTGGGCGCGTCCTTCTCCAGCGGGATGATGGGGGTGGCGCGGCACGACATGTTCGACCCCTCCCTGTTCACATTCCATGACGTGATGCTGCTGTACCTTGCGGTGATGGTGGCCAACATCATCCTGATGGAAATCTTCTACGTGCTGCGGCTGCCCACCAGTACCACGGTGGTGCTGGTGTTCGCGCTGCTGGGTGCGGGGCTGGGCACGGCGCTGTACGACAGCACGCTGGCGGGCCGCGCCCACGCCATCGCGGACTACATCCGCGCGGGCAAGGCGTTCACCATCGTGATGGCCATCTTCGGCTCGGTGGCGTGCGCGTTCGTGATGGGCTCGGCGGTGATGTGGGTGTCGCGCCTGGTGCTCACGTTCCGCTACGAGCGCATGTACCGCTACATCGGCCCGCTGTGGTGCGGCACGGCGTTCACCTGCATCACGTACTTCGCCATCTTCAAGGGACTGGCCAACAGCCCGCTGGTGGCGGGCACGCCCACGTTCGAGATGCTGAAGGCGAACGTGGTGCCGTTCATGTGCTGCGCGTTCCTGTTCTGGGTGGTGGTGGCGGCGTTCCTGCAGTACGTGTGCCGGGTGAACACGCTGCGGCTCACGGTGCTGGGCGGCTCGTTCTCGCTGGCTCTCTCGTTCGCCGGGAACGATTTGGTGAACTTCATCGGCCCGTTCATGGCGGCGCTCAGCTCCGTGCGCGACTGCACCGGGCACGACCCGCAGACCTTCATGATGTCCTCCCTGAACGAGGCGGGCAGCCCCGCGGACATGATCTACCTCATCCTGGCGGGCTTCATCATGGTGGGCGTGCTGTTCTTCTCCAAGCGCATCCAGAAGATTTCCCAGACGGAATTGAAACTCTCCGCCGCCAACACCAGCAAGGAGCGTTTCGGCTCCAGCCCGCCCGCACGCATGCTCGTGCGCGGCACCATCAACACCGTCCGATTCATTGAGAAAATCTCCCCCAAGAGGCTCGCGGACTTCGTGGGCAGCCGCTTCGCACCCCTCACCCCGGAGGAGGAGACCGGTGCCCTGTACGACCAGGTGCGCGCCTCCGTGAACCTCACCATCGCCGCCGTGCTCATCTCCATCGCCACCTCCTACGGCTGGCCGCTCTCCACCACATACGTCACCTTCATGGTGGCCATGGGTTCTTCCCTGGCGGACCGCGCGTGGGGGCGCGACAGCGCGGTGTACCGCATCACCGGCGTGCTCACCGTGGTGGGCGGCTGGTTCCTCACCGCCTTTGCCGCCACGGGCATGGCCTTCGGCATTGCCCTGGCCATGGCGTACGGCGGCGTCTGGGGTGTCGTCGGCATGATGGCCATTGCGCTCGGCCTGCTGATCAAGTCCTTCTTCTTCGGGACGGACGACACGCCGGAGATTTCCCTGATTGACGTTAAGAGCGACGCCTCCATCCGCGACTACGGGCTGCAGGCCTCAGGCCACCTGGGGCGCATGGTGGGCATCTACAAGGCCATGGTGAAAGCCCTGCTGCAAGAGGACCGCGATTCCCTGAAGCGCCTGCGCAAGAAGGCGCGCTCACTGCACCGCGACCTAGAGAACATCGACGAGAACGAGGTGCAGCCCACCCTGGCGCAGCTGCCCAGGGAGTATGCGGAGCGCGGCCAGCTCATCTACCGCATCGACCACATCAGCATGGCCGCCTGCGAGCGCCTGCTGGCGCTGGTGAAGGCCGCCTACACGCACATCGACAACAACCACGCCGGGCTCAACGAGGCCCAGGGGCGAGACCTTCTGGCGCTGGTGGACAAGATAGGCCGTTTCTTCCCGAACCTGACGGACATGCTGAAGGCGGGGGACTACGCGGGCATCAAGGCCATGCTGGAGACCGTGGACAAATTGGGGGACGACTTTGCGGACTGCATCAAGCGCCACCTGGTGGTGGGCGGGGAAGACGAGGGCGGCCTGCGCAACAGCATCCTCTACCTCACCCTGCTCAACGAGACCCGCGCCATGGTGAGCCACGCCTTCGCGCTCATCCGCCGCCTCACGGAACTCTTCGGGGAAAAATAAACAACGCCCCCCGCTCTGCACAGGGGGCGCGGTATTGCAAAAACCAGGGGTGATCCTTAGAACGGGTTGAGCTTGAACCAAGGCATGCTCAGGGAGGCGTCGGACTTGGAGATGAAGCTCTCGCCCACAACTTTCACCCAGTCGTCGATGGACGACTTCTGGTGCGCGTAACTCTGGAAATCCTTGAGGTCGTAGCCCAGGATGCTGGACTGGCCGGTCATGTACTTGGCAGACTCGCAAACCACGCGGCCGGAAGGATCCCTGAAGCGCGTGCCGATGCAGATGGAACCCTTGTCGTCATCCTTGCCCAAGGCATAGTTGGCCACGGTTCCGTACGTGCCGGCCACAACGCCGAGCACCTTCATGGCGGCGTTCTTGTTCACCACCACGGGCTTCACGGAAAGGATGGCGGTCTCCATGGTGTACACGCCGGGGCCTCCCTGCTGCACCAGGTGGAAGTTGTTCTTGGGATCGGCACTCACCTTCTGCAGCTCCTTCATGAGGGCCTTGTCGAAGTACTGCTTCAGCCCCACAATCTCCTGCATATCCTTGGCGGACGCCGGGCGGTTGGCGAGGTAGTCCAGCGTCACCGGGGCCACGCGCACGCGGATGCCCTGGGCATTCGCCCCGGTCACGCGCTGGTCCCATTCCTTGTCGGTCATGGCATTGCTTGCCCAGTAGGCATCCACGGGCAGCTGCTTGTAGGGATTCTTCTGCAGGTGCTGGAAGAATCCCGTCTTCTGCGGAATCTTGTCAAAGTGCGAGGACTGGCAGGACACCAGGCCCACCGCCGCCACCAAGGCCGCTATTGTTGCAATGGTTCGTTTCAACATAACCCTTGTATTCTATCATACCTTGATCTATAGGGGCAAGCTATTTCACAACCTGATATGCACAGGCGCAACCCGTGCGGGTTGCGCCTGTGCGAACGCTCCGGCCGCGACTCGAACGCGGGACCCCAAGCTTAGAAGGCTCGTGCTCTATCCAGCTGAGCTACCGGAGCAGGAAACGCGCCTATCGTACCGCAAGAATCCCTATCTGGCAAGCGTTTTCCCCCGGGTGCGCGCCGAGCGGCGCGTGCTGCCGCGGCCGTAGCGCCTGCGTGCCTCGCTTTCCTGCGCGGCGCAGAAGAGAAGGTACGTGCGCAGCTTCCCGAGGTCAGCCACGCTGTAATAGCGCACCGTCTGCATGCCGCTGACGGTGGGCACGCGCAGGCATCGCGTGCGCACCCTGCCGTTCTTGACATGGCGCTGCAGGGAAGAGCGCGTGCAGGGCAGCATCTCCACCGCCTGCCGCCATCCCACCATGCCGCGCGGGGCGCCTCGCGCCCTTTTCGCCGCGCTGTCCACAAGCTCCTGCACCTTGCGGCGGCTCCAGTACAGTGTAGTGTGGGAGGATCCCACCTGCACGAAGTAAAAGCGGACCTTGTGGTTGTGGAGGCGCGCCCTGGCGGAGGAAATGCAGGTGCCGAGCATGGCGGCGGCCTGTGCGGAGCTGACGGTGTTGGCGGGCGGTCTGGAGTACGGCTTGCCGGTTTGCGGGTGCATGCCGGGTGCAGCCTTCAGCACGCTTTCGGGGTAGGTGAGGCCGGGGTAGTCCAGCAGGCGAATGCCGCCCAGGCCGATCTTGGTGCGCAGGAGTAGGTTCGGTTGAATTGCCATGTGCGCCACGCTACCAGCGGGGGTGGGCGCGGACAATTTCCAACGGAACCCCGCATGAGTATACCGGGGGTGGGCAGGTCATGCGGGGGAAAGATTTGCAAGGGAGCGGAAATCATGCTAGCATGCAGCCATGCCATTCAACTTCGACGATGCCGTGGATGAAATCATGCGGCGCGACAACTCGTTCGCGCCGGATGCGTACGGGTTCATGCGGCAGGCGATGGATTACGCGGTGGAGGAATTTCACAAGGGCGGCGAGCAGCCGCACCTGAGCGCGGAGGAACTCTACATGGGCTTCTGCGCCTACGCGCTGCAGGAGTACGGCCCCATGGCATCCGCCGTGCTGGAACATTGGGGGGTCAACAGCTCCACGGATGTGGGCTGCATCGTCTACAACCTTATCGATGCGGGCGTGTTCGGCCGCCAGGAGGGCGACACGCAGGAGCAATTCAACGAACTGACACCGCTGGAGGTGCTGCTGGACCTCCCGTACATGGCATGAACACGCCGGAACAGGGAAATGCGCTGCGCTGGCCCGCGGAATGGGAGCGGCAGGATGCCGTGTGGATATCCTGGCCGCACCGGGAGGACCTGTGGCAGGGCGGGCTGGCGGAGCTGCTGGAGCGCTATGCGGATTTGGCGGAAGCCATCTCCCCGCACGCGCAAGTGCGCATCAACGCGGTGGAGGGGCTGCATGCGGGCATCCGCGCGCTGCTGGAGAAACGCGGCGTGCAGGACTTCCGCCTGTACAACCACCCCACCAACGACGTGTGGTGCCGCGACCACGGCCCCGTCTTCGTGCAGCGGAGGGACGGCTCTCTGCAAATCGCAGACTGGCAGTTCAACGCGTGGGGCGGCAAGTTCGAGCCGTGGGATTTGGACAACGGCGTACCCGCCCGCACGGCGGAGAGCCTGGGGCTGCCGCGGCTGGAGAGCCGCATGGTGCTGGAGGGCGGAGCCATAGAGGGCAACGGGGAGGGACTGCTGCTCACCACGGAGGCCGTGCTGCTCAACCCCAACCGCAACCCCGGTCTGGACAAGCCGGCGGTGGAGGCGGAGCTGCACCGCATGCTCGGAACAAAGGAAGTCTTTTGGCTCGGCAAGGGCATTGAGGGCGACGACACGGACGGGCACATCGACGACATGGTGCGCTTTGTGAACGCGGAGGCCGCGGTGTCCATCGTGGAGCAGGACCCGCATTCCCCGCACTACCGCAACCTGGCGGAGAACAACGAGCGCCTGCAGGACTTGCGCACGCCCGCCGGACACCGCGTGGAAATCATTCCCCTGCCCATGCCGGAGCCGCTGGTGGCGCGGGATTGGCGCCTGGAGCAGCTGCCCGCCAGCTACGCGAACTTCCTCGTCTGCAACGGCGCGGTCATTGTGCCCGTGTTCAAGCAGGAGCGCAACGACGACCGCGCACTGGGCATTCTGCGGGAATGCTTCCCCGGCAAGGCGGTGGTGGGCATTGACGCGCGCCGCCTGGTGGTTGAGGGCGGGGCGGTCCATTGCATCACCCAGCAGCAACCCGCGCCAACTTCCGCGTGAGCGTGGAATTCTGTGCCTAAGCCGGCAATCGTTGGAATGCATTTGCCCCGCTTGACACCTTTTGTAGAATAATGGCATGAAGAAATACCTGGCCGTGATCCTCCTGCTGGCGTGTGCGCTGTGCGCGCAGGCGCAGGTGAAGGTGGCGAGCCTGCACCCGCTGCTGTCCGAGATGGCGCGTGTCGTGGGCGGCGGGAGCGTGGAAGTGGTGGACCTGTTCCCGGAGAACGTGGAGCTGCACGAGTTTTCCCCGCAGCCGGCGGCTGTGGCCGCGGCATCCGGCGCGAGCTTCGTGATGGCCTGCGGCAAGGGCGTGGAACCCTACCTGGACGGTCTGCGCGCAACCTGCCGCGTGGTGGAGCTGGGAGCGGACGTGCCGGATGTGCAGCTGCCCGACGGCAAGGGGTGCGACCCCCACTGGTGGAACTCCCCCGCCAACATGCAGCGCGCCGCGGCCTCCCTGATGCTTGAGTTGCAAAAGGTGGACCCCGCGCACGCCGCCGCCTACCGCGGGCGCTACCGCATCTATGCGGCAACGATGGACAAGCTGGATCGCGAGGCGCGCCTGGCGTTCAGCCGCATCCCCGCGGAATCCCGTGTATTGGTGACGGAGCACGCCGCCATGTGCCACTTCTGCGCGCGGTACGGCTTCAAGGCCATCCCGGTGTACGGCATAGCCAAGGAGGCGCAGGGCGACCCCGCCAGCATGGCGGGCATGCTCGCGCAGCTGCGCGGGAGCAAGGTGCGCTGCATCTTCCGCGAGTGGACGGAGAGCCCGCGCGCGCTGGAGGGACTGGCCGCGCAAATCGGCGCGGAAATACGCCCGCTGGTGCTGGACGGCATCTGCCCGGACCTGAAAGGCTACGCCGCCATCTTCCGCGCCAACGTGCAGAACATCACAGAGGGGCTCGCCCCGCAAGCAAAGCAGTAACCGCATGTCGCCCCGCCTCACATTCACGCTGACCCTGCTGGGAGTCCTGCTTGCCGGAGTGCCGCTGGTGGCGCTCACGGGCAAGCGCGCCGCCGCGCCGCAGGAGACTGCCGCCGCCGTTGTACCGCAGGAGACGTGCTGCATGCTGGCGGAGGTGCGGTTCGATGGCGCGCCCACGGCGCTGCGCCTGCTGCACCTGGGGCATGAACTGGCATCCCTGCCCGCGGGGACGGAATCGCCGTGGGTCACGGAAATCGCCCTGCCGCCGCACACCGCGGAGCTGGAGCTGCAGGCGGAATGGCCCGACGCCGCCCAGCACGCCGTCAACATCACCCTCACCCACGGCGGGGAATCCGCCACCGACACGCAGTGGAGCGACCCCGCCGCCACCTCGCTGCACACCCTTTTCAACCTGCCATGGTAGACGCGCACGAGCACTGCGGCCACGACCACATCTGCTGGGGCGGCGGCCACCACCACGAGGGCGGGCACGAGCTGCGCCTGGAGGACGTGTCGGCCGGATACGGCGGGCAAAAGGCCATTGAGGGCATCTCCCTCTCCATCACCTGCGGGCACGCGCTCGCGCTCATCGGCCCCAACGGCGCAGGAAAGTCCACCCTGCTGCACGCGCTGGCGGGCCTGCGCCCCATCCTCACCGGGCGCATCCTGTGGAACGGCGCGCCCCTGCACGACGTGCGGCGGGAAATCGCGTTCCTGCCGCAGCGGTCGGAGGTGGACTGGAACTTCCCCATCACGGTGCGCCGCCTGGTGGAGATGGGCCGCTACCCCGCCCTCGGCCCGTGGAGGCCCATGGGCGCGCACGACTGCGACATCGTGGACAAGGCGCTCGACGCCCTGGAGATGACCGACCTCCAGCACCGCCAGATCGGCGAGCTCTCCGGCGGCCAGCAGCAGCGCGCCTTCCTGGCGCGCGCCTTGGCGCAGGAGGCCCACATCCTGCTGCTGGACGAGCCGTTCGGCGGGCTGGACGTGCCGGGCGCGGAGTCGCTGGGAGCGCTGCTTCGCTCGCTGGCGCGGGAGGGGCGCCTGGTGGTGGCATCCCACCATGATTTGGCGACGGCGGCGCAGGTGTTCGACCGCGCGCTGCTGCTGCGGAAGCGCGCGCTGGCGTACGGCGACACCGCGGAGGTGCT
This sequence comes from Akkermansia sp., assembly GCA_024405455.1. Lineage (GTDB taxonomy): Bacteria > Verrucomicrobiota > Verrucomicrobiia > Verrucomicrobiales > Akkermansiaceae > Akkermansia. The sequence continues at coordinate 11,878 of JAKSOT010000029.1, forward strand.
CACCCCGCAGAACCTGCAACAAGTATTCCCCGCATCCGAACGCGCATGAACGACTTCATCCAATTCCTGGGCGAACCGCTGGCGCAACGCAGCCTGTGGGCCTGCGCGTTCATCGGCTTCACCAACGGTTTCGTGAGCGCGCTGGTGGTGCTGCGGCGCTCCGCGCTGCAAATCGGCACGCTGTCCTGCGCGCTGCTGCCGGGGATTGCGCTGGCCATCCTGCTGTTCGGGCTGCTGCAGGTGAGCATCCTGCTGGGAGCGGTGCTGGCCGCGCTGCTGGTGGGGCTGGGCTCGCTCTTCGTCTCGCGCACCGCCCGCGTGGAGCATGACACCGCACTCTCCGTCCTCCACACCGCCGCCTTCGCCGCAGGATACGTCATCCTCATCCAACTCGGCCTCCAGCAGAAGGTCGACGACTGGCTTTTCGGCAACATCATGAGCATGACCGACACCGACCTGTGGGTGGCCTACGCCACGGGCGCGGTGGCCATGCTGGGCATCACGGCGCTGTTCCGCCCGCTGGTGATATTCCTGTTCGACCCGCGGGCGGCGGCCACCATGGGCCTCCCTGCGCGCGCCTACAACTACGGCATCTTCGCGCTCATCATCCTGGTGCTGGTGTCGTCGCTGCAGGCGGTGGGGGCGTTCCTGACGCTGGGTTTGCTGGTGGCACCGGCGGCCACGATGAAGCTGCTGACCAACCGCACGGAGCTGATGTTCTGGGGCGGCGGGCTCATCGGCGGGCTGGGGTCGGTGCTGGCGTTCTTCCTGTCCTACCCGCTGGGCTGGCACCTGGGCGCCACCATCATCATGGTGCTGGGCTGCATCTTCCTGCTCGCCTACGCGGCCACCTCCCTGCGCCGCAAATAACGCACGGCGCGCCGCTTCCTGCATATTTGTTGTCATGGAGCTTGACAAAGTGGCGGTGCTGGTGTATGTTGCGGGCCTGTTCGTTATGAAAACAACAATCATTGCATTGGCCGCCATGGCCAGTCCGCTGATGGCCCAGGAGGCGGCTCCCGCCGCGCCCGTGGCCCCCGCCCCCGCCCCGGAAGCCCAGGCTCCCGCCGTGGATCAGGCCGATTACGCCAAGTACCAGGCTCCCCTCCGCGAGACCATCAACTGCATGAAGCAGCTCCTGGAAACCCTCAAGGGTGTCAACAGCAAGGAGACCGCCGACAACGCCGCTCCCAAGGTCAAGGAAATCCTGGCCAACATGGAGAAGCTGCAGGCCCAGGCCGAAGAGCTGTCCACGGCTCCCGCCGCCGTCCAGCAGAAGCTCCAGGCCGAGTTCGAGCCGGAGCTCCAGGGCATCATCGGCAGCATGGGTGGCATCTTCATCCCCCTGCTGGGCAACCAGTGCTACGGCTCCCAGGACCTCATGGACGCCCTGATGCCGCTGCTGAGCGCGCCCGGCCCCGAGACTGCACCCGCTCCCGCGCCTGAGGCCACCCCGGCACCGGAAGCCGCTCCCGCGGCGTAAGCACGGCAGAAACATATTTCCCTTTCCAGGCACCGCACCCGCTTTGGGCTGCGGTGCCTTTTTTTGCGCGATTTTTTAGGCAAACCCGGGAAAGGAAGATTGACGCGGCGGGGCTGGTGGTGTAGAATATCACAACATAGGGCGGCGGGCAGCCGCATTCAACCAACATACGAGAACGAGCCGTGTACACAAACGAGAATTTCTTGCTTCAACTCCTGGTGGAGGCGGGTGCCATAGCCCAGGAAACCATAGACGCCACGCGCGAGCAGATGCTGCCGGGCGACAGTGTGGTGGATAACCTCATCAACAACAACCACCTCACCTCGGAATACGTGGCACAGGTGGCCGCCGCCAACACAGGCCTGGAATACGTGGACCTGGCCGCCTTCGAGGTGGACCCCGGCATGATCGCCCAGGTGGACGCCGAGCTGGCCCGCCGCCTGCGCATGATTCCGCTGGGCGACGATGGATTCTCGCTGCAGGTGGCTATCGACGACCCGTTCAACATGGAGGGGATGGACAGCATGCAGCAGTTCCTGCAGCGCGACCTGAGCTACTTTGTGGCGTCGCCCAAGAAGATGGACGACGCGCTGAAGAAGTACTACCCCGAGAAGGTGGAGTTCAAGAAGGGCGACGGCGACGCACCCATCATCGAGCTGGTGGACAACATGTTCAACGAGGCCCACAGCATGCGCGCGTCTGATATCCACATCGAGCCGATGCTTGACCGCGTGCGCGTGCGCTACCGCGTGGACGGCCGCCTGATTGAAATCATCAACCATCCCAAGAAGCTGCTGGCGCCCATCGTGGCGCGCCTCAAGGTCATGAGCTCCACCATGAGCATCGCGGAGAAGCGCGTGCCCCAGGACGGCCGCATCGAGCTGGACCTGCGCGACGGCACGCACATCGACCTGCGTGTCAGCACCGTGCCCTCCAACCACGGCGAGTCCGTGGTTATGCGTATCTTGGACAAGTCCGCCCTCTCGCTCGGTCTGCAGCAGCTCGGCTTCCTTTCCGACGACGAGGCGGTGTTCGACCGCCTGGTGGGCCTGCCCGACGGCGTGATTCTGGTGACGGGCCCCACCGGTTCCGGCAAGACCACCACGCTGTACGCGTGCCTGAACCGCCTGAACCGCCCGGACAAGAAGATCATCACCGCAGAAGACCCCGTGGAATACGAGATGAGCGGCATCAACCAGGTCATGATCCGCACGGAAATCGGCATGACCTTCGCCGCCGCCCTGCGAGCCATGCTGCGCCAGGCCCCCAACATCATCATGGTGGGTGAGATTCGCGACGGCGAGACCGCGGGTATCGCCATCCAGGCCGCCATGACGGGCCACCTGGTGCTCTCCACCCTGCACACCAACGACGCCCCGTCCTCCGTGGCGCGACTCGCGGACATGGGCGTGGACCGCTTCCTGATTGCGTCCGCCGTGCGCGCCATCATGGCGCAGCGCCTGTGCCGCCGCCTGTGCGACTGCAAGGTGGACGGCCAGCTCACGGAGAAGGAATCGCGCGTGCTGGGCATCGACATCACGCACGGCATCAAGCTGCCGCGCCCCGGCGGCTGCGAGCGCTGCCGCGGCAAGGGCATGAAGGGCCGTATGGGCATCTTCGAGATTTTCCAGGTGACGGACGATGTGCGCGGGCTCATCAACTCCAACATCACCTCCGCGCAGCTGCGCAAGCGCGCCCGAGAACTGGGCATGCGCACCCTGCGAGAGGACGGCATCCGCAAGGTGCTCGCCGGGCTTGTCTCGCCGGACGAGGTTATCCGCGTGACCACGGGCGACGCCAGCTAAAACCACTCACCCCCCTTCCCCATCATGAATATTGAAGCGACACTGGACGTTTTCGTCAACAACGGCATGCTGGACAAGTCTGTTGCCAAGGAGGTGGCAGAGGAGCAGTCCACCAACGGCAAGGAGCTGTGGGAAACACTCATCGATTTCGGCATCATCGGCGCCCCGGAGGACTTCTGGAGCATCATCGCCAACGAGGTCGGCGCGCAGTACATCTCCCTGGCCAACTTCACGCCGCCCCCGGATGTGCTGGCCATGCTGCCCGCCCACCAGGCACGCCTGCACGGCGCGCTGCCCATCGAGTACCGCGACGGCGAGGGCCTGTACGTGTGCCTGGAGGACCCGCTGAACCCGCAAACCATCGACGACCTGCGCATTGCCACCGGCAAGGACGTGTACATGCACGTGGCGCCGGACTACGAGGTGCGCGCGCGCATCGCGGACTGCTACGGCGGGTCGGACGTGGTGATGACGGACCTGCTGGAGGAGCTGGGCAGCATGGACGTGACCAGCAAGGACGGCGCGGACGAGGTGAACGCGGCGCCGGTCATCAAGTTCGTGAACCTGGTGATCACGCAGGCCATCAAGGAGAAGGCTTCCGATATCCACCTGGAGCCGTTCGAGAAGGAATTCAAGATCCGCTACCGCGTGGACGGCGCGCTGTACGAGATGGCGCCGCCGCCCGTGCACCTGGCCAACCCCGTGATTTCCCGCGTGAAGGTCATGGCCGGCATGAACATCGCGGAACGCCGCGTGCCCCAGGATGGACGCATCGTCATGAAGGTGGGCGAGAACCGCGTGGATATGCGTGTGAACTCCCTGCCCACACAGTACGGCGAATCCGTGGTGCTCCGCGTGCTGGACCGCAACAACATCGTCCTGGACCTCAACAAGCTCAACCTCGCGCCCCACATCCACGAGTACATCCTGGACACCGTGGCCAAGCCCAACGGCATCTTCGTGGTCACCGGCCCCACCGGTTCCGGTAAGACCACCACCCTCTACGCCGCCCTCCGAGAGGTCAACACCATCGATTCCAAGCTCCTCACCGCTGAGGACCCCGTGGAATACGACATCGACGGCATCGTCCAGGTGCCCATCAACGAGCAGATCGGCGTCACTTTCCCCCGCGTGCTGCGCGCCTTCCTGCGTCAGGACCCGGACCGCATCCTGGTGGGCGAAATCCGTGACACGGACACGGCGCAGATTGCCATCCAGGCGGCACTGACGGGCCACCTGGTGCTCTCCACCCTGCACACGAACGACGCGGCGGGCGCGGTGACGCGCTTCATCGACATGGGGGTGCAGTCGTTCCTGCTGGCGGCCACGCTGCTGGGCGTGCTGGGCCAGCGCCTGGTGCGCACCATCTGCCCGTACTGCAAGACGGCGTACCAGCCGAGCAACGCGCTGCTGATGCAGCTGGGCATCAGCCCGAGCCTCATCGGCCAGCAGAAGTTCTACACGGGCGCGCGCTGCGAGAAGTGCGCCGGTACCGGCTACAAGGGCCGAAAGGGCATCCACGAGCTGCTCAACGTGTCCGACCCCATCAAGGAGCTCATCACGGAGAACGTGCCGTCCCTGGTGCTCAAGCAGAAGGCCATCGAGCTGGGCATGCGCACCCTGCGCGAGGACGGCATCCAGAACATCTTCGAGGGCAACACCACCATCGAGGAGGTGCTCAAGTACACCTAATGGCAAGATTGGGATTAAGATTAGGATTAGGATTAGGAGGCCACGTCTCCGCCGAGGCTGGTGCTCGCCCTCAAAATCTTTGGGAGACATGCTCCTAATGGCTTGACTGCCTCCCCGCATTTTGCTAGCATATTATTAACGGATTTTCCATAACCACCAAACTGACATGCCTAATTTCAAGTACACCGCGCTTGACCAGAACGGAAACGAATCCACCGGATTCATCACGGCGGCCGACAAGATAGCCGCCATGGAGGAAATTCGCGCCAAGGGACTCCTGGTCCGCGAGTGCGAGGAAACCAACGCCAAGAACGCCGCAGCCAAGGCCGCCGAGCAGAAGAAGAAGGAAGCCAAGACCGGCGGGCCCGTGGTGAACAAGAAGGGCAAGGGCGGCGGCCGCGCCGGCGCCCCCGTGAAGCAGCGCGAGCTGATGATTTTCACGCGCCAGCTCGCCACGCTGATTGATGCGGGCCTTCCCCTGCTGCAAAGCTTGACCGTGCTCTCCAAGCAGGAGCCGAACCCCAACCTGCGCGCCACCATCGAGGCCCTGGGCGAGTCCGTGCAGGGCGGCGCCACGTTCTCGGAGGCGTTGGCGGCGTATCCGCGCCTGTTCAACAAGCTGTTCGTGAACATGGTGAAGGCCGGTGAGCTGGGCGGCGTGCTGGAGGTGGTGCTCAAGCGCTTGGCGGAGTACCAGGAAAAGGCCAACAAGCTGCGCGGCAAGATCACCTCCGCCATGGTCTACCCCTGCATCATCCTCACGATTGCGGTGGGCATCCTGGTGTTCCTCATGCTCGTCATCGTGCCCAAGTTCAAGGGCATGTTCGAGAGCCAGAACATGGAGCTGCCCGCCCTCTCCGAGTTCGTGTTCAACTTCTCCGACAACTGCATGGCGTGCGACGTGGTGCCGTTCATCCCGAACGCCGTGTTCGTGCTCATCCTCGTCGGTTTGGCCATCGTCGGCCTGGGCATCTGGAAGCGCACGCCCAAGGGCGGCCGCGCCATCGACACCTTCCTGCTGAAGCTGCCCAAGCTCGGCCAGCTCATCAAGGTGAGCGCCGTGGCGCGCTTCTCCCGCACGTTCGGCACGCTGGTGTCCTCCGGCGTGCCCATCCTGCAGGCCCTGCTCATCACGCGTGACACGGCCGGCAACGTGGTGGTGTCCGATGCGGTGACGAAGATTCACGACGCGGTGCGCGAAGGCGAGTCCATCGTGACGCCGATGACCTCCTCGACGGTGTTCCCGCCGATGATGATATCCATGGTGGACGTGGGCGAGGAGACCGGCCAGCTGCCGGACATGCTCATGAAGGTGGCAGACGTGTACGATGAGGAGGTGGACAACAACGTGACCGCCCTCACCGCCATGCTGGAGCCGCTCATGATTGTGTTCCTGGCCGTGGTGGTGGGCTCCATCGTGCTCGCCATGTTCATGCCGATGATGAAGATCATCGAAACCGTCTAACGCCCATGAAACTGCGCGTCAACAAAGGCAGCGGCGGCTTCACCCTGGTGGAGATTCTCATCTGCATCGCCATCCTCGCACTCCTCTCGGTCATCCTGCTGGAGGTCCGCGGCTACGTCAACAACAAGAAGCTGCTCAACACCGCCCAGAACCAAATTGCCCTGCTGGAGACCGGCATGAACGCCTACCGCTCCGACAACGCAGGCAGCCTGCCGGACGGCAAGGGTGACGAGGCCAGCTCCAACGTGATGTACACCGCCCTCTACCGCGACAAGGACAACGACGGCGTGCCGGACGAGGAGGCAGGCGTGCCCCTGCCCACCTACTGCACCGCCCTCGCCGTCATCAAGAACACCAAGGCCAAGGAGGAGCTGGACGGCATCCCCGTCATCAAGACGAAGGTCAAGACGGACAAGGGCAACAAGAAGCTCTGGGTGATTCAGGACCCCTGGGGCAACACCTACCGCTACCGCCTCGGGTTCGACCAGGACAACTCCAAGGGCAAGCCCGGCAAAGGCTTCAACCCGGACTTCGACATCTTCTCGATGGGCGGCGACGGCTTGGGCGACGGCATGAGCAACGAGGGCGAGAACGCCGACAACGTGACCAACGTCCGCTCCTGGAAATAACGCTTATCGAATGACCGGCTACCAAGCCAGCCTGCTGGCGGCCCTGGCCATGCCAACCGCCATCTACGCGCAAGCTCCCTCGCAAGGGGAGCTTGCTCCGCTTATGGACGCGGTGGAGCGCGTCACCCCGCAATGGGCGGGCAAGGTGGAGTTCCGCATCGCGGACACCCCCGCCGCGCTGGACTCGCATGACGGCCGCCTGCGCGTGACCGCGCCCAACCGCCGCGAGTGCCTGCGCGCCTACGGGTACTACCTGCGGAACATGGCGGGAGTGCATCTCTCCCGCAACGGCGACAACGCATCCGCCGCGCGCTTTGTGCTGCCGCAGGAGCCCGTGGTGCTGCCCCCCGCCCCGCAGCGCAACTTTGCGTTCAACTACTGCACGCTCAGCTACAGCGGCGCGCACTGGGACCGCGCCCGCTGGGAGCGCGAGCTGGATATGCTGGCGCTGTGCGGCTACCGCTACGTGCTGGTGACCTCCGGGCTGGAGTCCGTGTGGCAGGATTTCCTCACCGGGCTGGGCTGCACGCCGCAGGAGATTGAGAGCTTCATCGCCAGCCCCGTGTACGCCGCCTGGTGGCACATGGGCAACCTGGAGGGCGAGGGCGGCCCCGTGCATCCCGACATCATCCGCCGCGAGGCCGAGCTGGGCAAGTTCCTGGTGCAGCGCGCGCGCGAGCTGGGTATGGAGCCCGTTCTGCAGGGCTACACCGGGTTCCTGCCGCACTTCGTCTCCGCCAGGCGGGCGGGAGGGCGCGTGCTGCCGCAGGGCAAGTGGGTGAAGAGATACGATCGACCCGCCGTGCTGGATCCCGTGTCCACCGCATTCCCGCAGCTGGCCGCGCGCTGGTATCAGCTGCTGGAGGAGCACTACGGCTACCGCGCCACCGCCTTCTGCGGCGATCTCTTCCACGAGGGCGGCAACATTGCCGACTGCAACCTGAGGTTCGCCGCCACCATGATTCAGCGCCGCATGCAGGCGGCCTCGCCGGGCAGCACCTGGTTCCTGCAGGCGTGGGGGCACAACCCCATGCCCATGCTGCTGGCCGGGCTCGACCCCAAGTTGACCACCATCCTGCTGCTGGACAAGGACCTTTCCCCGGACCACGACCCGTACTACCGCGACCATCCGCGCCTGGCGCGCCCGCAAGTGCTGCGGTTCCCGCAAATCTGGTGCGAGCTGGCCAACTTCGGCGGCAAGCAGGTGATGTACGGCGGCTTCAAACTGCTGGAGAACCCCGTGCCGTTCGAGGGTATCGGCATGCTCTCCGAGGGGCTGGAAACCAACCCGCTCTACGATGCCCTGCTCACCGAGCGCATCAACCGCGCCAGCGGCGTTATCAACCGGGATGAATTCATCCGCAACTACGCCCGCTCCCGATACGGCGTGGACGACGCCCGCCTGGCGCAGGCCCTCTCCCTGCTGGCCGACAGCGTGTACAACCCCACCGGCATGCGCGAGGGCGGGCTGGAGAACATCCTCTGCGCCCGCCCCTCCCTGCACGCGCAGCGCGTGTCCACCTGGGCCTCCTCCACACCCTACTACGACCCCGCGCAGGTGGAACAGGCCGCGCGGCTCATGCTCGCGGCGGGCAGGGAGCACCATCTGGACGCCCTGCCCACCTTCCGCTACGATTTGGCGGACCTCGCGCGCCAAGTGCTGGCCGACCGTGCACGCCCGCTGCTGCGGCAGTTGGAGACCGATTTCGCCGCCGAGGACACCGCGGCCTTCGCGCGCCACAGCGGGGAGTTTTTGGAGCTGATACGCCAAAGCGCGGACGTCCTCGCCACCTCGGAATACTTCCTGCTCGGCGCGTTTGAAAGGGGCGCCGCCGACCGCGCGGGCGACAACCCGCAGGCCCGCGCCCAGATGGTGCAGGCCCTCCGCCGCCTCATCACCACCTGGGCCCCGGAGAATTCCCCGCTCAACGACTACGCCCACCGCGAATTCGCGGAAACCATGCGCCACTACTACCTGCCCCGCTGGCAGGTGTACCTGAACCGCAAGCTCGCAGAACTGAAAAACGGGGCGGCGACCGCGGCCGCCACCACCTCCGCCACCGTCACCAACAACGGAGAGGCCGTCTCCACCACTTCGGAAATGGACGATGCCGTGGATGCCATCCAGCAAGCCTTCCCCACCGCCACCTTCCCCGTCCTCACCTCCCCCCAAGGCAACGCCCTGCAAACAGCCCAACATGCCCTGGGTGAATGAAGTATAAATCATGATTTCTCCTGCCCGAGCGGCATGAAACAAATTACCCTTGAGAAGGCAACCGATTTTTGATAGAAAGATTCTTGCCGCTACTTGCAACATGGAGGGCAGAAAAATCAGCTTCAGCGTGGTCATGACCTGCTACAACTTGGAAAAGTACGTGGCAGAGGCTATCGAATCCGTGTTGCGGCAAACGTACGACGGGGAAAAGGAACTCATCATCGTGGACGACTGCTCCACGGACGGCTCCATGGAGGTCATTCGGCAAACGCTGGCGCGCGGCACGAACGGTTGGCCGGTGACGACTATCCAGACGGAACGCAACTCCGGAGTGGCCGGAGCCTGCGATGCCGGGTGCTCCCGCGCCAAGTACGAGTGGATTATCATGACCGACGGCGACGACATCCAGGATGAACGCCGCCTGGAACTCACGAATGAGCTGGTGCAGCGGCACCCGGATGCGGGCGTGCTGGTGGGCTCGGCAAAATTTGCGGACATCAACGGGAACGTATACGGCTATCTGGGGTGTTGCGGGCTGCCGTACGAGCAATCGCCGGAATGCTCCCGCCTGGGTACGCCGGAAGAGAGGCTGGAAAACTACCTGCTGCCTGACGGACCGCCGAGGTGGTCGCCCTTCGGATGCTACATGGCCGTAAGGCGCAGCGTGTTCACCCGGTGGGGTGAATTGACGAAAAGCGCGCGGGAAGAGCGCATTCTCCAGGACTCCACATGGTATCTGCGGGCGCTTCTCACAGGCCCCGCAATCAACAGCCGGGAGCCCCTGTGCAAATACAGGACGCGCGAGGACAACATCCTCAACCGCATGCGCGACGGCAGATCCCTGGCAGGCTGCCGCGCCTACGAGTTGCACATGATCAAATTTTACGAGCTGAATCTCAAAAACTACCGCCAGGAGCTCAGGGATATCAAGCGGGCCAAGGTGGATACAGCGCTCACCGATTTGACCCCGGAGCAGCTTCAGCAGCTTGAGGCCCACGTTTCCGGCAAGCTGGCTGCGTACGAAATCCTGGCCAAATGGTGGGAGTTGCCGTGGAGGAAAAGGCTCGGCATCGCCCTGCACAATCCACTGCCCGCCAACTTTCGGAGCTGGCCGTGGCCGCGCCTGCTGCCGTTCCGGGTGTATGTGTTCCTACGCTGGGCAAAGGATTGGAGACCCTGAAAAGGGTGAGCGTTGGCGCCTGTTTCCTGCGATGCGCCGCCGCATGGCAACTTTTTTTGAAAAAAATGCATTTTTGTTGTGCATTTGGGCTTGGGGTGGCTTAATAGGGTGTGAGATTTAGCCAACCGGGAAGTGATTTGACAACCATGCGCCCTGATTCAGCCAGCCTGTGGGAAAGCATCCGCGCCACGGATGAACAGCGCCACCGCATCAACGAAACCCTGCGGGACGGCGAGCGCCTGCTGTGGCTCGGCCGCCCCAAACCCGGCACCGGCAAGCAGCTGGCGACATGGGGGTCTCTGGCGTTTGCCGTAGTCTTCTACTACTTCTGGTTGGCCATGCTGTGGCCGTTCTTCAGCAACGTCAACATGCAGGATCCCCCCTGGTTCAGCCTGCTCCTTTTCACTGTGATTGCCCTGCTACCGCTCACCGGCATCGCCTCTCTGCTGCCTCGGCTGTGGGCTGGCCGCTGCGATGTTTACGCCGTGACCAACCGCCGTGCCATCGCCCTCATCCGCGGGCCTTTCCACTACATGCTCGATGCCTGGGATGCACAAGACTATCAGGAAATCACGCGCGGCAAGAACGGCACGGGCAGTATCATATACGAATACCGGCATACCCGCCGCTCCTCTTATCCGGTTGGCCTGCTCGACCTGCCCGACGTGGAAACGGTGGCCGCGCTGGTGAAGGCTCCGGCTTCCGAGTGCTCCAGCGCTCCCAGCC
>JAKSOT010000003.1 GCA_024405455.1 Akkermansia sp.
CATATTCCCGGCCATCGTCAACCACAAGGCGGACGACCCGTCCGACCTCTACGAGGAGGCGGAAACCGGCATCACCCCCGCCAGGACGGGAACGGACGGCAAGCAGCAGCAGGCCCAGCCCGCAGCCGCGGACCCCACCGCCGAGCCCGATGCATCCAAGATGCGCGACATCAACTCCGACGTCTGCTTCGGCAGCCTCACCAAGGACGCGCAGGACTCCCTGAAGCAGCGCATGGACCAGCGGGAGCTGCTGGTGCGCGCGCACATCAACAAGCTGGGCAGCCTCACGCCGCTGGCGCTCGCCGCATACTACGGTGACGAGAAGATGGTGGAGACCCTGCTGGACGCCGGCAAGGCGACCGCCCAGAAGACCGTGCTGGAGAAGCAGACCCCGCTCATGCTCGCCGCCTTCGGCCACAACAAGAGGGTTATCCAGCTCCTGCTCGACGCGGAGGGCAAGGACGCGGAGGACAAGGTGACCGAGCAGGACGCCTACGGCATGACCGCCATGCACTACGCCATCATTGCGAACGACCGCGACATCCTGGCGGAGCTGCTCAACAAGCTGGGCACCTACCACGGCGGCGACAAGAGCGACGCCCCCGTGAACACCGCCAACATGATGGGCTACACCCCGCTCCACTACGCCGCGCAGCGCGGCAACCTGGACATGTTCAACCTGCTGCTCGACAAAGGGGGAGACTACACCATCGAGGCCAAGGACGGCGAGACCGCGCTCATGGCCATGTGCGCCGGAGGCCACCGCGAGATGGTGCAGGACTTCCTCACGCGCCTGCGCCGCGACCCCCACCGCCTGGAGATCCTCAACGCCCAGGACAAGCGCGGCAACACACCCGTCCTCCACGCCATCCGCAACAACAAGGAGGAGGTGGCCAAGATGCTCATCCTGGACGGCGTGGACCTGCGGCTCACCAACGAGGCCGACCAAAACGCCCTCATGTTCGCCGCCGCCGTGGGCAACAAGGAGCTCATACTGGAATGCGTGAAGGTGGGTCTCCTCGCCAACGAGGAGGACAACCGCGGCCGAACCGCCCTCATCTTCGCCACCATCAACGGCCACACCGACGCCATGGTGGAGCTCGCCCGCGTGCACGCCGACCCCAACCACTACGATGAAAACGGCCTCACCGCCTACCTCTACGCCAAGGCCATGGACGACGCCGAGGCCATGTCCACCCTGGCCGGAATCGGCGCCAACCCGGAGGCCGAGCGCGGCGAGATGCAGCCGGAGAAGGGCTGGGGCGGCGCCAACCCCGCCCTCATGGATGCCATCGAGAAGCTCAAGGTCGGTCGCGTGCGCGCCCTGCTCAAGAGCAAGCGCGACGCGCAGGACGCCGATTTCGCCGGCAACACCCCGCTCATGATCCTCTGCGCCCCGCTGGACCCGGAGAACCGCAAGGACGTGGAGAACAAGCACCGCAAGATGGCGCAGATTTTGGATATGCTCATCAGGAAGGGCGCGGACCCCAATGCCGTGAACGCCAACGGCCAGACCGCCCTCATGCGCGCCGCGTCGGATTTGGCCAAGAACGACCTCAACAGCGGCATGGTCTTTGAAATCATGAAGAAGGGCGCGTACCTGAACGACCGCCACGGCTTCACCCACGCCAACGCCCTCTGCTACTGCGGGTACGAGTCCATGGACGCCAAGGAGCAGCAGGAGGAACGCTGGGGTTGGCGCCTGCTCGCCGCCGGAGCCCGCGTGCGCGATATCCAGGGCAACGGCGTGGACGCCCTCTACGCCTCCTGCGACACCGATTCCCGCAAGAAGCAGAAGGAGGACGAGGAGAAGAGGAAGGATGAGCAGGAGGAAAGGGAGCGGCAGGAGCGGGAGAACTCCACCCCCGGCAGCTTTGTGCAGGATACGCAGGAGCTCATCAATTCCACCGTGGACGGCACCATGGGCCTGCTGCCCACCGATATGATTCCCGGCCAGGAGAAGTCTGACGAGGAAGGCTCCGACGATGAGGCGCAGGAAGGGCAGGGCGACCAAAAAGAGAAGAGCGACCAGAAGAACACAGACGGCACTACGCCAAAGGACACCGACAAGAAGGCCGACAAGAACAGCAGCAAGAAGGACGCGGAGGACTTGAAGGACTACGTGTTCCCCGGCATGTGCCGCCTGCTGGGCGCGGATTCCCGCGCGGAGGTGCACAAGAAGGGTTCCCCCAACTGCACGGATGCCCTCCGCAACAGCATCGTCGCAAACTCCATGCGCTGGTTCATGCGCATCATCACCTACCGCCCGCCCAACTCCGCCGCGGAAAACACCACCGGCGGCCGCATGGGACGCGGACAGCGCGGCAACCGCAACGGAGCCAACCGCGGCGGCAACAGGGGCAACCGAGGCAACGGAGCCAACCGCAGCGGCGGCAACCGCGGCGGCAATGGCGGCAACAACCGCCGCCGCTGATTTGTAATCGCCACCTCCGCGCGAGTGCAATTTTAACATGCGATATGGTGCAAATTTAACACGCCATGTTAAATTTGCACCAAATTGTATTGACGGGGATAGGCAAGGGGCGTATGATGGCGGCATGAAAAAGGGAGAGATACTGGAACGAAGCATGCTGCCGCTGGTAAAGCGCGCGGGCAAGGCGTTTCCGTGCGTGCTGCTCACGGGGGCCCGGCAGGTAGGCAAATCCACACTCCTGCAGCGTTTCCTGCCCAAGGGTGTGAAGTATGTTTCGCTGGATGATTTTGCCACGGCGGCAGCCGCAAAGGCAGATCCCGCCATGTTTCTGGAAACATTGGGATGCCCCGCTTGCATAGATGAAATCCAGCATGCACCAGAACTTCTGCGCGCAATCAAGGTGCGCGTGGATGCAGCACGGCGCCCCGGTATGTACTTCATGAGCGGCTCGCAACGTTTCGGTCTCATGAAAGGGGTGACGGAGAGTCTGGCAGGCCGTATCGCCGTGCTGGAGCTTGGCACGCTCTCCCAGCGCGAGCTGGCGGGAAAGGGCGCCAAGGTGCCGCCGTACCGGCCGGAGAAGCCGCTGGACATCATGAAGGATGCCCCGGTGTGCCCCATGGCTGAGCTGTACAAGCGCATCTGGAACGGAGGGTATCCCGGTCTAATGTGCTCCCGCGACATGCCGCGCGACCTGTTTTTCAGTTCCTATCTCCAAACGTACATTGAGCGCGATGTCAGCGCGCTCACGCAGGTGGCCGACAAGGGAGCGTTCCAAGACATGATGTACGCCATGGCAGACCTCACCGGGCAACAGCTGGTGTACAGCGACCTGGCACGCAATGCCGGAGTATCCATGCCCACTGTCAAGCGTTGGGTCAGCATCTTGGAGACCAGCGGCATCATCACCCTGCTGCGGCCGTACAGCACCACCACACCCAAGCGGCTTACGAAGGCGCCCGTGCTGCATTTCATGGACACAGGGTTCTGCTGCTGGCTTGCGGGCATCAAGACCCCGCAGGAGCTCAGCATGCACCGCAAGCTCAACGGACACATACTGGAATCTTGGGTGTTTGGGCAGCTCATGCGCAGGTATGCCAATTGCGGGGATATGCCGCTCATGCATTTCTACCGGGAAGCCAAAGGGGCGGAAATCGACCTGCTCATAGAGCGTGCCGGCACGCTCTACCCAATCGAGGTCAAGCGTTCCCTCACCCCGTCCGCAAGCGATTTGAAAGCCATGCACGGTATCCCCTTGGGGGGTAGGAAACTGGCTCCCGGTGTTGTATTCTGCCCCATCCAAACCCCGCTTCCCCTGGGCGACAAGAACCTGGCCCTTCCCATTTCCGCAATTTGAGCACGCCTCGCTGTATCCGCTTCAGTCCTGCGTGCCCCAACTGCATGCAGTTTGCGTAGTCGGGAAAGCCGAGGTGACGGAATCGAGCGCGCAGGGTGGATTGACGCCAATCCTTCACCGCCGCAGCACCTTGGCGCCGGGCACGGTGATGCGGCGGGATTCCGCCGCATAGCCGAACGAGCCCTCGTCCGCCCGGTTTTCGTCTTGGCGGACATGGCGGGGTGCGGGGTGGCGGAGGTAGTTGACGATGCCCCTGCCGATGGCGCGCGCGTAGCGCCGGGCGTTGGCGTCATTCGCCAGGAAGGCGGCGTGGCCGGTGTTGTTGAGGAAGGCGGCCTCCACCACGGCGGCGGGTATGCCGGAGTCGTCGCACGCGTTCATCCAGGAGGCGGAGCGGTCGGCGTCCACATAGCGCACCTGCACGGAGCAGGCGCGGCCGCCGTTGGGCATGCCGTGGTTCAGGATGTCCGCATTGAGGGAGGCGGCGATGGCGTTGGCGAGCGGCCTGCCGTTGTGGCGGTTGCAGATGATGATGCTGGGGGAGGCTCCGGTGGTTCTGCCGCCGGAGCTGTTGTGGTGCAGGAACACGGCTGCGGCGGCGCGGCGGTAGATGGCGTAGTCCGCGCTGACCACGCCGCTGCCCACGCGGTCGGGATGGTAGCGGGAGGGATAGCGTTCCCCGCCCTGGCCCGGGCGGTGCAGGTGCACCACGCCCGCGCGGCGTGCGTGGGTGGCCAGCTCGGCGTCCAGCCCCGTGCCGTTGCCGCGGTTGCACACGGTGCAGCGGTAGCCCGCGCGTTCAATCTCCCGCTTCACGTCGTACGAGTACTTGTACCAGAAGCGGCATTCCTCCAGGGAGGGGGTGCCGGGCGCGTGCGCACCGGGGCTTTCCACGCAGTGGCCGATATCCAGCACCACCACGTTGGAGCCGCCGGGCGTGCCCACGCCTGTGCATCCGGCGAGCGCCAGCGCGGCGAACGCTGCGGCCAGGGTTTGTTTCCACGGGAACATGGCGCCTATTCTCCGGATGCCTGTTCGTCGTCCTCCCTCTCCACGCGGGTGAGGAAGCGCATGGTTTCCGCCTTGAAGGAAAGCGGCACGTCTCCGGTGGGGCCGTTTCGGTTCTTGGCCAGCAGGAGGTTGGCGTTGTTGCCCTCGCGCTCGCGCTCCTCGTCGTCTACCGCGTAGTAGGCGTTGCGGTAGAGCAGGCCCACCATGTCGGCATCCTGCTCGATGGCGCCGGATTCGCGCAGGTCGCTCATCATGGGCAGGCCCTTGGCGCGCCCGGGGCGGTTTTCCGGCCCGCGGTTGAGCTGGGCAAGCACGATGATGGGGACTTTGAGCTCCTTGGCGAGGCTCTTGAGGCCGCCGGAGATTTCTGCGATTTCACGCTCGCGGCTGTTTTGCGCCTGCTTGGTGTGGGAGCGCATGAGCTGCAGGTAGTCGATGCCGATGCAGGCGAGCTCCGGGTTGTCGCGCTTCACGCGGCGCGCCTTGGCGCGGAGCTCTGCGATGGAGATGCTCGGGGTGTCGTCGATGATGAGCGGCGCTTTCTTCATCATGTTGATGGATTCCGTAAGCCTCTTGAGCTCTTCCTTCTTGGGCTTGTGCACGGCTATCAGGTATTGCTTGCTCACGTCCGCCCGCGCCATGATGAGGCGCTCCACCAGCTGCACGCTCGGCATTTCGCAGGAGAACACCAGCACCGGCTTCTTCTCGTCGAGTATCATGTGCTCCACGATGTTGAGCAGGAAGGAGGTCTTGCCCATGGACGGGCGCGCGGCTATCACGAAAAGTTCGCCGGGTTTCAGGCCGTTGCTCATGCGGTCCAGTTTCTCGTACCCGGTGGAAAGCCCCAGCAGCCCCGTTTCGCCTTTCTTCATGATGCGCTCCAGGGAGGTGATGACCTGCTGCACATCTTCGTTGAGCGACCACTGGTTCTTGCCGGTTGCCAGGCTTTGGCGTATTTGGAACACCTCCTGCTCCGTCTGGTCCAGCAGGTGCTCCACCTCCGTCTCGTTTGCAAAGGCTGCTGCTGCGGCGCGGTCGGCTGTGTGGATGATGGAACGGCGCAGGTACTTCTCCCGCAGTATCTCGAAATGCGTCTCGAACAGCGAGGAGGACGATGCCACGGAATAGATGTCCATCAGCCCGGGATGGCCACCCACCGCCTCCAGCTGGTTGCGGTCCGCCAGCTCCTGCGCCACGGACGTGACGTCCACCTTTTGGTTGTTCTCATGGCGCTCCCGCAGCAGTTGCCACAGGATGCGGTGCGCCGGCACGTAGAAAAACTCGTCCGTGATGCCGTTCGTGATGCTGCGCGAGATGTTCTCGTTGGGATCCAGTGCCATCATGGACAGCATGCTCTTCTCCACGGAAGTCGCCTGCGGCATCACCACGTTCTCCCTGGCCGCCGCCGGGCTCGCGCCCGCTTTCAAATCCGGTTTCTCTTCTTTCTTTTCGCTCATGGTAATCGGTAGGCGCATCCTACCCCATCCTCCCATCCCCGCGCAAGGTCATTTTTTTGAAAAAAAATCTCCCCTTGATGCATCGCGCTCCACGGCTTTCTCCCGTCTCTTTCCGCGTCATGATTTATTTAACTTTTCCTAACCAACGGGCCGCGCGGGCGGTTTTTGCTTGAAAGGCGCGGCGCAGGTGGGTAGGATGGCATGTGAACAGGGCATTCCCTGGATGAATGATTACCATGAAGACGCTCATCACCAACGCGCATGTCGTGTCCCCGGGAGTGGATCTCCCCGGGGCGTCCGTCCTGATTGAAGGCAAGAAAATCGCCGCCGTGTACCCGGACGGCGCCGCCCCCGCGGCCGACAAGGTTATCGATGCGGGAGGCAACCTGCTGCTGCCGGGCTTCATCGACATCCACTCGCACGGCGCGGGCGGATGCGACACGTGCGACTGCAAGGTGGAGAGCATCCGCACCATAGCGGACTGCAAGATGAAGGAGGGCGTGACCACGTGGCTGCCCACCACGCTGACGCTGGGCACCAAGACGCTGATGGACGTGTGCGCGTGCGTGAAGGAGTACGCCGCGTCGCCCAACGGGTCCAAGACCCCCGGCGTGCACTTGGAGGGGCCGTACATCAACCCCAAGCAGTGCGGCGCGCAGAACCCCGCGTTCGTGCGCACGGCGGACATGGAGGAAGTGGATTCCATCCGCGCCATCTACCCTGTGCTGCTGATTTCCCTGGCGCCGGAGATGCCTGGGGCGGTGGAATTCATCGCGCAGGCCGCGGAGCGCGGCATCACCTGCTCCGCGGGGCACTCCGCCGCCACGCACGCGGACTTTGTGAAGGCCAAGGCCGCGGGCCTGAAGCACCTCACCCACTTCTGCAACCAGATGAGCCCCCAGCACCACCGCGAAATCGGCTTGGTGGGCTCCGGCATGCTGGACAAGGAAATCAAGATTGAAATCATCTGCGACACCATCCACCTGTGCGCCGATATGCTCAACCTCACCTTCACCAACAAGAGCGCGGACCAGATGATCATGATCACGGACTCCCTGGCGTGCTCGTGGATGCCGGACGGCCCCGGCCAGCTCGGCGGCCTGCCCATCATCGTGAAGGACGGCGTGGCCCGCCTGGAGGCCGGCAACCTGGCCGGCTCCACCCTGCGCTACGCCAAGGGCCTGCGCAACGTTTGGAAGATTACCGGCCAGCCGCTCTCCCAGCTGGTGAAGGCCACCTCCTGGAACCAGGCGCAGAGCCTCGGCCTGCATGATTTGGGCAAAATCGCCCCCGGCTACACGGCGGACCTGGTGCTGCTGGACCCGGAGTTCGAGACGCTCAAGACCATCATCGACGGCGAGGTGCGGTACGAGGCCTAGGCGGCTCTCCTCTCGACTTGCAAGGCGCGTCCCTTGGCGGACGCGCCTTTTTCTGCGCCCGTATCTTCTCCGTTTCTATGCTCCACCCCTGGCGGATGCCGGGATGAGCGCGCCGGGCGCGGGACTATTTACAAATTGTAAATTGTAAATCGTCTATTGTAAATTCCTACAGGATATTCCGCATCAGTTCCTCCGTGTTCTCGAATTGCAGGAAGGTGTTCAGGCGCTCGTTCTCCAGCAGGGGCACGTAGCGTTCCTCCTGCACCAGGGTGCGCATGCCGGGGTCGCGGAACAAATCCAGCAGGCGGTACGGGTGGGGGATGCCGCGGTTGGCCAGCTGGTTGTGGTAGAGCGCGTCGCACCGCGCGGCGTCCAGTGTGCAGCCGTAGGCAATCAGGCACGCCAGGTTGGTGCGCGCGGGGTTTTCCATGGGGTCGATTTTCTCCAGCCAGGAGGTGAGCCTGTTGGTGCGGATGGTGTCCTTCACCTTGGTGAAGAGGGGCAGGGCGGGCTGCGGCGCGCCGGTCATCTGGGCCTCCGCGAGGTCGTGGTAGTAGGCGATGCGGCAGACATCGCCGTAGTAGGAGACGCCCATGACACCCAGCCAGAGGGCCAGCAGGCACATGAGGATGGTGGTGGTGATGCCTGTGGGCCCCACGCGGCGGTTGAAGCTGAGCACCTGGGAAATCCAGGTGAGGCCGTGGATGGTGACCACGATGATGAGGAGGGCCACGCCGCCCGCCAGCACATGCACCATCCAGGGTTGCGGGGAGTCCGTGATGAAGGAGACGAAGGTGAAGCCGTTCTTGTAGAAGAAGAGCCACGCGCCGACGGCGAGGGCCAGGCCGATGGCAAGTGCGAGCATGCGCATCACGCCCTTGAAGACGGTGAAGAGCAGGATGGCCAGCAGGAGAACGCCCCCGATGGCGGCAATGATGGTTGTACTGTCCAGAGGGATGGTCATGGTTGCAGGGCGCGGAGCAGCTGGGCGGCGGCCTCATGCTGCGGGTTGAGTTGAATTGCCTTGTTGGCGGCGTGGCGTGCGGCCTCGCGCTGGCCCACCTCTGCCAGGATGAGCGCCAGGCGGTACTGCACCTCGGCGTCCTGCGGGTGTGCGGCGGCGCAGTCCAGCATCTGCTGCAGCGCCTCCACGGGGCGGTTCAGGCGGTCCAGGAAGACGGCGTAGTCCATGCGGGGCACGGCGGAAGCGGGGTCCAGCTCCACGGCGCGGCGGTACTGGCGCTCGGCCTCGCCCAAATCCTGGCGCACCAGGGAGAGCTGGGCGAGCTGCATGGCCCCGGCGGGCTGGTCCGCCTGCAGGGCGAGCGTCTCCTGATACTCCCGCATGGCGGGCGAGTCGTCTGGCACGCTTGGCAGCAGCGCTCGCACCGCCGCATGCCGCACGCTGCGGCAGGAATCCTTCAGCAGCCTCTCCGGGCAGTCCGCCCCTAGCAGCTCCGCGGCGGCCGCGCGCAGCATCGGGCTGGCGTCCCGCGTGGCTTTCAGCGCGGTTTGCAGCACGGCGTCCGTGCGGGGCATCTGGGAAAGCAACCCGAGCATGGTGGCGCGCCAGGCGGGGTTTTCCTCCTTGGCGTAGGCGGCCAGCATCTCGTCCTGGTTGAATTGGCCTTCCATGGCGTGTGCCACGGCACGGAAGCGCGGGCGGTATCCTTCCAGCCAAGAGTGCTCGCCGTAGCGCTTCTCCACGGCCTTGGCGGCCCACTCGTTGTCCTTGCCCGCGTGGCACATCGTGCATGCGTTCGGCGTGCCGATTTCCAGGCTCAGGCGCGGGTCCGGCGGCAGCAGCGTGTGGTCGCGCCGCGGGTCGCGCCCCATGTAGGTGCTCTCCGGCATGTGGCATTCCACGCACATGTGGCCCTTGGTTCCGGCGGGGCAGGTGAAAGTGTCGCCGCGGTCCACGTAGGGAGCCTCCACGCCGTTGACCTTCTGGTGCTCGGCATGGCAGCGCAGGCAGAGCTCGTTGTTCTCCGCGGGATGGAGCAGCGCGCCCGTGTGGGCGTCGTGGCACTCGATGCAGGTGACGCCGCGCATGCCCATGCGGCTCAGGCGGAAGCCGGTTTCGCAATAGTCCTCGTCACGCTGGATGCCGTTCGGATAAAAGACGCCCGGCACGCGCGGCAGCTCCAGCCGGAAGTGGTCGTCGAAGCGGTCGCCCGCGGTGGAGTTATCATCGAGCTCCTCCCTGCGGGCGTGGCAGGAGGCGCAGTTGTCATGCGCGCGCATGGGGGAGAGCTTGCGGTCCGCAGGGGCCACCAGGCAGCCGTCCGGCGCGGGCTTGTCCGCCAGTTTGTGGCATTGGATGCAGGTGACGCCGGTTTCCTTCCACTCGGCGCGGTACTGGTCCTGCTGGACATCGTAGTTCTTGTGGAAACCTGTCATGTGGCACCAGGCGCACTGGGAGTCCCAGTTCATGCCTCGGCCCTGCCAATGGCCCCACTCGCCCGCCGCGCGCTCGCCCATGCCGTTGCTGCGCTGTCGCGCGTCGTCGCGGAAGACATCGAACCACTGGTTGCCGTGCTCCCTGTCAACGGAGCGCAGGCCGTACCGCCCGCGCTCGGCGGAATCCCAGGCGGCGCTGGTCACCTGGCAGCCGCCGTCGTTCCCGCGCACCAGGTATTGCACCAGCGGCACCTTGCCGATGGCGAACACGGCATCAAACTCCGCCGGCTCGCCGCCATCCGGCTCCACGCGCAGGTACGGCGCGCCGCTTGCACGCGTGAGGAAATGCGTGGTCTCTCCGTGGGCCTGCTGTGTCTGCCCGCGGAACGGCGCGCCGTCCAGCTTGGATGAAATTTTCCGCATGGCCCAGGCATGGTCGCTGCCCGCCCATTCCTCGAACTCCTTGGGGTGGCACGCCGCGCACTGCAGCGACACGGGAACCGCCGATTGGTCCCAGTGCGCGCTGTGTCCCCTGTACGCGTGCGCACGGTGCCCGCCGCGACCGTCGCCGCAGCTGCACACCGCCGCGGCTGTCGCCAGCGCGCCCAGGATTGCCGACCATTTCCTCATGCGGGTCATTCTACCATCCCATGCCGCCTTCGCGCAACATTTTTCGCGTGCGCGCTGGAGGTTCAGGGGAGGGGGGTGAAGTCCACAAACCCGGTCGTTTCGTCCACGGCGGTGGGGATGAGGCGGAGGGCCTGCCCGGGTTGGAAGGCGCGGCCGTCGGATGCGCGCCAGGACTGGACGTGGCTCTCGTAGAACCAGTGCGTGTCGCGCGGCAGGGAGGAGCGTGAGACGTAGCCCTTCACGCCGCGCAGCTGCGGGATGTCCACGGTCATGCCCTGCGGCCAGCATGCAGTGACCACGCCGTCCCACACGCGGGGATGCTCGGCCTCGCACTGCTGCTCCAGGTAGCGCGCGAGCATGAGGCGGTCGGCCTCGGCCTCCGCGGCGGCGGAGGTGCGCTCGGTCTCGGAGATGTGGGCGGAGACACCCTCCAGGCGCGCGGGCGAGGGCAGGGGGGCGTCCTGCACGCCGGCGAGGCGGCGGAACGCGCGGTGCACCACCAAATCCGCATACCGGCGGATGGGGCTGGTGAAGTGGCAGTAGTCGCCCTTGGCTAGGCCGTAGTGCCCGAGCGGGGACGGGGAGTAGCGCGCGCGCATCATGCAGCGCAGCAGGGCCACCTTGAGGGCGTCCTCCTCCGGCGTGCCCTTGGTCTGCTCCATGGCGCGGGCGAGCTGCTCGCGTGTGGCGAGCGTGCCGACGCTGTAGCCGTAGCTGCGCAGCTGGACGCCGAACTCGTGGATCTTGGCGGGGTCGGGTTCCTCGTGCACGCGGTAGATGGCGGGCAGGGTGCGTGCGTTGAGGGCGTGCGCCACGGCCTCGTTGGCGGCGAGCATGCACTCTTCAATAAGCTGGTGGGCGGGGTCGGACTCCGTGAGCTCCACGTCCGTGGGGTTGCCCTCCGCATCCGCAATGACGTGCAGCTCCGGCATGTCCAGGTTGAGGGCGGCCTGCCGCATGCGGCGGGCGCGCAGGGCTTGCGCCAGCTTCCCGGCCTCGCGCAGGATGCCGTCAATCTCCGCGTTCCCGCAGCTGCCGCCCTGCAGCACCTGCAGCGCCTCCGCGTAGGTCATGCGGCGGCGTGAGCGGATGACCGCCTGCGCGAACTCCGCGTGCGTGACCGCTCCCTTGGAGTCGATGCGCATGCGGCACAGCGCGGTGAGGCGGTCCTCCCCCTGCCGCAGGGAGCAGATGCCGTCGCACAGCTTGGGCGGCAGCATGGGCAGCACGCGGTCCGGCAGGTACGTGGAGTTGCCGCGCCGCTGCGCCTCCGCGTCCAGCGCGGAGCCGGGCCGCACGTAGTGCGCCACGTCCGCTATGTGGACGTCCAGCTGCCAGCCGTTGCCGCTGCGCTTCACGGCGATGGCGTCGTCGTAGTCGCGCGCGCTTTCGGGGTCGATGGTGACGATGCAGTCCTTGCGGCAGTCGAGGCGGCCGCGGCGGTCTTTGTCGCGCACGGCGGGCGGGATGGCGGCGGCCTCCGCCAGCACCTCCGCGGGGAACTCCGCGGCCAGGCCGTAGCGGTGGATGACGGCGTCGATGCACACATCCGTGCGGGCGGGGTCGCCCAGCACCTCGGCAATGCGTCCCTTGGCGGCGTTGCGTGCCACGGGGTAGGCCACGGGTTCCACCACCACGGTGAAGCCGGGCTGCGCCTCCTGCGGCGGAGCCGCGCTGAGCTCGATGTATTCCGGCGCGGTCACGCCGTCGCCCTCCACTGCGCCGTAGCGCCCGCCGCGGCGGTAGGTGCCCACCCACAGCGCGTGCCCGCGCTCCAGAATTTCCTCCACGTACACCACGGCGGTGAGGTCGCCCGCGGCGGGCCTGCGCGCTCCCTTGCCGCCGCGGCGGCGTGTGGGCAGGCCCTGCACGCGCACGGAGGCCCGCACGCGGTCGCCATCCATGGCGCCGCAGCTGCGGCGCGGCTCCACGGTGAGGCTGCGCGGGCATTCCGCGTGCAGCATGGCCGAGATTTGCACCTGCGCGGCGTCGTCCGGCAGGTACAGCAGCTTGCCGCCCGGCGTCTTCACGATGCGGCCCAGCAGCGGCTGCGCCTGCGGGTCCTTCCGCAGCGCGTACGCGCCCTTCTTGAGCTTGGTGAGCCGCCCCTGGCCGAGCCAGAGCTTGAGCGTTTCCCGCAGCAGGGCGCGCTGGCGGGAATCGATGCCCATGCCGCGCGCAATCTCGCCGCTGCTTTGCGGTGTGTAGTCGCGCCGCTGCAGATAGGCGCCCAGCGCCTCCCTCAACGGGGTGTTTTCATTGTCCTTGGGTAGTTTTTTCATAGAGAACGGCGCGGAGCATAGCACACACCCGCGCTTTTGGCAACCCGTATGACAACGGATAATGGGGAACGCGCCGCACGGCGCGCGAATTTTCAAATTGTCAATCGTAAATCGTAAATTGTAAATCCCATGTTGTAATCCCGCCTTGCAAATTGGGGGGCGGGGGCTATAATGAACGCACGCGCATGTCCCACCACATTCAAAGCACCTGTCTTGCCCTGGTTGCGGGGCTCTGTGTGCCTGTGGCGGCGGAGGAGGCTGCGGACGTGGCTCCGCAGCCCGCGGATGAGGACGTGGTGGATGTGGCGGACGTTGCCGATGTGGAGGAGGTGCAGCCGGGCACCCCGCCCATGACAGACGAGCAGCGCGAGGAGATGGAGCGCGTGGGAAGCGAGTTCCTGCAGGCATCCAACGACATGTGGCTGCTGCTTTCCAGCGTGCGCTCCAAGAACGACGCTGACGACGCAGCCGACCGCATGATGGCCCTGGTGGCCAAGATTTACGAGCTGGACGAAAAATTGAGCACCAGCACCGTGGTGGCGCCGGACGCCGCCTGCGCCGGCGTGCTGGACAACATCCAGGGCCGCATCCTGGATTCCCTGGAAACCGTGGACGAGGAGTTCCACTCCCTGAGCCGGATGCACTGCTACGGGTCGGAGCGCCTTCTGCGCGCGTTCCGCCTGGCGGGTCGCGCGGGGCTGTTCGGCGAGGACGACGCGCACTCCCTCACCGGCATACCGCAACCCTTTACGCCGGAGCAGGCCGCCGCGGAAATCGCGCGTCTGGGCAAGCTGCTGGAGCCGGACCGCCAAATCTGCCTGCAGCTCGGCTCCGTGCGCGACAGCGCCTCCGCGCAGCAGGCTGTGCCGCACTTGCGCGAGCTGGAATACAACCTGCTCCTGCTGGCGCCGCCGCAGGAGTGCGGCATGTTTGCGGACGAGCGGGCGGAGAGCGTGCGCGCGGCCATCGAGCCGCTGCGCCAGGCCCTGTGGGGCATCCGCAACGAGATTGTGCGCCTGGCCGCCCTGCCCGGGTATTCCGAGGCGGCATTCGATGAATTCTCCGAGCAGCTCGACAAGGTGTACGACGCCTTGGAAGCCACTCACAGCCTTTGGTTCGAGGACGTGTTCGACGCCTCGTTCCGCTCCGACCTCGAAGACGCCTACCGCGAAAACATCAAGAACACCAAACCCTGACACGCCACCATGCCCGCCTCCGATTATCTCGTCACCATCGGCCTGGAAGTCCACTGCCAAATCAAGACGCAGACCAAGATGTTCTGCTCCTGCAAGGCAGGGTTCGGCTACGAGCCCAACACGAACGTGTGCCCCACCTGCCTGGGTATGCCGGGCGCGCTGCCCGTGCTCAACGAGCATGCCATCGAGCGCACCGTGCTCACCGGCATGATGCTCGGCTGCTCCACCCCGCCCGTCTCCAAGTGGGACCGCAAAAACTACTTCTACGCGGACATGCCCAAGAACTACCAGACCAGCCAGCTTGACCTGCCGCTCTGCATCGGCGGAGAGGTGCCGCTCTACGCCTGGGCCTTCCCCGCGGACGCCAAGGTGCCTGCCGCGGACGGCGCGGTGGTGCGCCGCGTGAAGCTGGACCACATCCACCTGGAGGAGGATGCCGCCAAGCTCACCCACTACAACGGGTATTCCCTGGTGGACTACAACCGCGGCGGCACCCCGCTCATGGAGATTGTCTCCGCACCGGACCTCACCAGCCCGGACGAGACCTACGCCTACCTCAAGAGCCTGCAGCAGATCCTCATATGCGGCGGCATCTCCGACGCCGACATGGAGAAGGGCCAGATGCGCTGCGACGTCAACGTCTCCCTGCGCCCCAAGGGCCAGAAGGAGCTCGGTGCCAAAATCGAGATGAAGAACATCAACTCCATGTCCGCCGCACGCCGCGCGCTCATCTATGAAATCGCGCGCCAGGCGGAGGAGCTGGACATGGGCATCCCCCAGGTGCAGTCCACACGCCGCTGGGACGACGCGCTCGGCGAGAGCATTGTCATGCGCACCAAGGAGAACGCGCACGACTACCGCTACCACACCTGCCCGGATCTCATCCCCGTGCACACCGCGCCCATTGTGGAGAGGGTGAAGGGAGAGCTGCCGGAGCTGCCGGACGCGCTGCACACGCGCCTGCAGGAGCAGTACGGCCTGCCGCAGGCTGATGCTTCCACCCTGGTGGGCGATTTGCCGCTCTGCCGCTATTTCGAGCAGGCCGCAGCCGCCTCCGCCGCGCCGCGCAAGGTGGCCAACTGGGTCATCAACAACCTCACCGCCGCACTCGCCAAGCGCGAGCTCTCCATCGCGGACTGCCCCGTGCCGCCCGCAGCCCTCGCCGGGCTGGTGGCCATTGTGGAGGACGGCACCGTCTCCAACAACCAGGCGCGAGAGGTGCTGGAGCTCCTTTGGGAGCACCCGGACATGGATGCCGCCGCCGCCGCCGCCCAGCTGGGCTACAAGAAGGCGGACTCCAACGAGCTGGAGGCCACCGTGCAGAAGGTGCTGGAGGAAAACGCCGCAGACGTGGAGGCCCTCAAGGCCGGAAACTCGAAAATCATCAACGCCCTCACCGGTAAGGTCATGAAGGCCAGCAACCCCAAGCCCAACCCGCGCATGGTCACGGAAATCATCACGCGCCTGCTGGGATTGTGACGGGGATGATGCCTTGTTTCCTGTCCCTGATTGCCCACCAAAAAGCCCCGCGCCTTTCAGGGTGCGGGGCTTTTGAATGATGGGAATTTGATTTATCAGGAGTAGGCGGACTCCACCTTCTGGGCCACCTCGCCGTCGTGGTAGCCGTAGTCCACCTCGTAGATGACCTTGAAGTTCTCCAGGGCTTTCTCCTTGTTTCCGGCCTCCTCGTAGAGCAGGCCGATGTTGTAGAGGATTTCCTTCTTGGTCTCGTCCATGCCAATGAGCTCGCCGTTGGCTTCCTCCAGCTGGCGGATGGCCATGTCGATCATGTTCTTGGAGTGGTAGCACTTGCCGAGCATGAGCATGGCCTTGATGCGCAGGTTCGGGTTGTTGCGGGCACGCTGGAGGGCGGGGATGGCCTCGCTGTAGCGGTCGGCCTCGAAGAGCGCCTGGCCGTACTTGAACTGCAGCTGCGCGTCGGCGGGGTTGGCGTCCACGCGCGCCTTGGCGTCGGCTACCACGGCTTCGGCCACCACCTTCTTGCGCTCGGCGAGCTGCGCCTTGGCCTCCTCGTTGTTGGGGTCGGCGGCGATCACCTGCTCCAGCTGCTCGATTTCGGCGGTCATGGCCTTCTGGTGCATCTCCACGGCGTGGTCGTTGAGGGCGACGTCGGACTGCCCGCTCAGCTCGAAGGCGTAGGCGTAGAAGGAGTAGGCGTTGCCGTAGTCCTCCATCTGCTCGTACACGGATGCGATTTCCTTGACGACGCGGAGGTCCGCGTTGTTGGCGGCGTACTCGTTGGAGAGGGCGGCCAGCTTGGCTTCCAGCTCGGCGCGGGTCATGCCCATCTTGTCCTGGCTTTCCAGCTCGTTGGTGGCGTTCTGGTCCTTCATCTTGGTGCGGAAGTCGCCGCTGCCCTCCCAGTTGCCCTGCTTCATGGAGGCGCGTGCGGCGCAGTCCTTCTCGCCGCGGACGGCGATGGGATCCGCGCGGTCGAATTCGAGGATGCGGCGGTAGGCGTCTGCGGCTTCGGCAAACTTCTCGTTCTGGATGTAGTGGTTTGCCAGGAGGTGGAGGTGCTTCTTGGGCTTGGGCTGGCCCTGGCAGATGGTCTCCATGGCGAAGGATGCCAGATCCGTGAGCCCCAGCTCGTTCGCGGCGGCGAAGAGGGCCTCGTTGGCGGCGATGTTGTAGGGGTCGTTCTCCAGGGTGTCCTCCACGTTGCCGAGGGTGCTCTCTGGGTCCTTGCGCGAGGTGGTCATGCGGATGCCGCCGAAGAGGGATGACTTGTGGCCGCCCTCCGGAGCGGATTTCACGGCGCAGGCGCGCAGCAGCTTGCGGCCTTCCAGGAAGCCCGGGACGCGCTTGACGAGCGTCTTGAGGATGCTGACGGCGTACTTGTAGTTCTTGGCCTGCACGGCCTGCTGGGCCTTCACCCAGAGGGCGGACTGGTCGGGAGCGAGTTGGTTGGCGGTGGTGAGAGTAATCATGACGTGCTAGATATTCCGTGCATGCGCGGGCATGCACTGCTTCCCCCAAGAGATACCACATCGCGCGCGGGAATTCAACCTTGTTTTTTGGAAAAACCGTGTCAAAATGCAGCCATGAGAACGGATGCCCTGCTGAGCCGCTTCGGCTACTGCTCCCGCAAGGAGGCCCCCGCCTGGCTGAAGGCGGGCCGCGTTGCGCTGGACGACGGCACGGCCGTATCCGCCGCGAGGCAGAACGTGGACCCTGCGCGCGTGCTGGTGGACGGACGCCCCGTGCCGTTCCCGAACGGCCTGTACGCCGCGTTCCACAAGCCGCTGGGCTGCACCTGCAGCCACAAGGAGGACGGCGCGCTCATCTACGACCTCCTGCCGCCGGAGTGGCTGCGCCGCAACCCGCCCGTCAACACCGTTGGCAGGCTGGACAAGGAAACCAGCGGGCTCATCCTCATCACGGACGACGGCGCGTTCGAGCACGCCATGACCAGCCCGCGCCGCCACGTGCCGAAGGTGTACGAGTTCACCACGTCCGCCCCCATCCCCGCGGAGGCGGTGGCAACCTTCGCGGCGGGCACGCTCCTGCTCAACGGGGAGACCGCCCCGTGCAAGCCGGCGGAGCTGGAAATCACCGCGGCGTGCGAGGGGCGGCTCACCCTGCACGAGGGCCGCTACCACCAGGTGCGCCGCATGCTCGCCGCCGTGGGTGCACCCGTGGTCGACCTGCAGCGCGTGGAGATTGGCCCGCTGCGCCTGGCCGACCTCAACCTGCAGCCCGGCGAGTGGCGCGCGTTCGACCCGGTTGTTTTCTCACCCCAGGCATGAGCGACCGCACGGACAGCCCCTTCGACATGCCGATAGCGGTCACCCCGGAGTTCCGCGTGCTGTACGAGGACGCGGCCGTGCTGGCGGTGGAGAAGGCGGCTCCGCTGCTCACGCATCCCACGGGCGCCAAGAACGAGCCCACCCTCTGGCACGGCGTGCGCGAGCTGCTGGCCTTCGAGCTCGCCACCGGAGGCCAGGTCTCCTTCATCAACCGCCTGGACCGCGAGACCAGCGGAATCGCCCTGGTGGCCAAGACCTCCGAGGCCGCCGCGGAGCTGGGCAAGGCCATGATGGCCCGCAAGCTCCACAAGGAATACCTGGCCGTGGTGCAGGGAGCGCCCGCGTGGGACCGCGCCTGCTGCGCGGAACCCATCCTGCGCATGGAGGACGTGGCGCCCACGCGCATCCACGTGCGCCAGTGCTGCCACCCGAACGGGAAGCCCTGCCGCACGGAGTTCGAGGTACTGCGCCGCACCGCCTCCCGCGCGCTGGTGCGCTGCATCCCGCACACCGGGCGCATGCACCAGATCCGCGTGCACCTCGCCCACCTCGGCCATTCCATCGTGGGTGACAAAATATACGGCGGAGACGAATCGTGCTATCTGGAATTCATGGAAAGCGGCTGGACTCCACAGCTCGCCGAGCGGCTGCAGTTCCCCCGCCACGCGCTGCATGCATGCAAGCTCATCTTCCCCCACAACGGTTCTACCCTCACCGTGGAATCACCCTTGCCCCCAGACCTGGACAATCTTTTGCGCTAACCTCCCGGGGGCGCTCAATCCCCCAATTGCTCCCTCCACCGGTTAGTTTTTTATCTTGCCCATGCTTGGGGATGAGAGTAGCATGGGGGCATGAAGGCAATGCGCACCGGTATGGCAATCGTGGCGGCGGCTCTGGTATCCTGCCAGAACATGCCGCCCAAGGACTTTACCATCCACACGCAGCCGGAGGGCGCCGCCATCTCCATCAACGGGGAGAAGGTGGGCACCAGCCCGCTCACCACCAAGGTGGAGCAGACCAAGGATCTGGGTATCGTGGCGGAAAAGCCGGGGTACGAGGTGGCCGCCGTGAACGTGCAGTCCAAGCCCGGCCGCATCCGCTCCTTCCTGTGGACCAAGTGGTCCTCCAAGTCGCAGTACATCCAGGAGGACGAGGTGACGCTGCCGCTGCGCCGCGTGGAGTCGGTGGAGGACTACAAACTGAGCAAGATGCCGGAGTTCAAGATGCCGGAATAGGGCGCGCGTCCTACACGCCGAGCTCCTGCAGGATGACCTCGCGCACGCGCTGCTGCACCTCGTCGATGGTGCCGTCGGCCTCGATGCGGTGCAGCCAGGGCATCTCCATTTCGGAATACACCTTGGCCACGGCGGAGAGGAAATCCTCCCGCTCAAAGGCGTCGTGCCCGTTGCCGCGGGCGTTCATGCGCTCCAACGCCGTTTCCACGGGGATATCCAGCCAGAACGCGGCATCCGGTATGGTGGCGAACTCCTCGTTCATCTCGCGCAGGCGCTCCACGTCCTCGCCGCTCGCGCCCTGGTAGGCCATCATGGAAAGGTAGTAGCGGTCCAGAAGCACCCACTTGCCCGCCGCCAGCGCAGGCTCGATAAAGTTTTTCACATGCTCGCGCCGGTCCTGCAGCAGGCACTCCACCTCGTCCTCCACGCTCAGGCGCTCGCCGGATTGCGCGGCCTGGCGCACCTTCATGCCCCATGGCCCGCGCGTGGGCTCGAAATCTGTCTCCACCTCGATGTCGCGTGCACGCAAATAGCGCGCAAGAAGTTCGATTTGGGTGGACTTCCCGGTGCCGTCGATGCCCTCGAAGACAACGAGGCATCCCCTTAGGTGAGGTGTTTCAGATTCCATGGTAGCGGTTATGGTAGCACATCCCGCACAGGGACTCAAGCACCTTTTCAGACACACTTGCGGCTTGAAAGATGGTGGGGAACGTGGTTGAATGGGTGGGTTATGGCAACTATCTACGAGGAAATCACGGAACAGATGAAGGCCGCGATGCGCGGGAAGGACACTGTGGCGCTGGGTGCGCTGCGCGGGCTCAAGACCGCGCTCCAGAACGCGCAAATCGCCAAGGGCAACGTGCACGACGAGCTGCCGCCCACCGAGGTGATGAACGTCATCCGCAAGCAGATCAAGCAGCGTGAGGACTCCATCGCCATGTTCGAGCAGGCGGGCCGCGCGGATGCCGCGGACAAGGAGCGCGCGGAAATCGGCGTGCTCTCCGCGTTCCTGCCCAAGGAGATGACGGAGGCGGAAATCCTGCCCGTGCTGGAGGCGGTGATAGCGGAGCTGGGCGCGACCACCAAGAAGGACATGGGCCGCGTGATGAAGGAGATGCAGGCCCGCACGGAGGGGCGCGCCCCGGGCAAGCTGCTCTCCCGGCTGGTGGGTTCCAAGCTTTCCTGAACGCCGCCATGTTCTGCGCCGTCATCGTAGCCGCCGGAAGCGGCCGCCGCGCCGGGTTCGACAAATTGTCCGCCCCGCTGGACGGCGTGCCCGTGCTGCGCCGCAGCGTGGACGCATTCGTGTCCGCGGGCTGCGATGCCGTGGTGGTGGTGTGTCCGGCAGAGCGGTGGGAGGCCACCGGGCTGGCCGCGGCGCAGTTCCCCGTTCCCGTGGTGCGCGTGGACGGCGGGGCGGAGCGCCGGGATTCCGTGGCGGCGGGCTTGGATGCCCTGCCGAACGGAACGGATTTGGTGGCCGTGCACGACGGCGCGCGCCCGCTCATCACCGCGGAGGGCATCCGCCGCTGCGCGGAGGCCGCGCGGGAGACGGGTGCCGCCGCATGCGCGCATCCCGTGGTGGACACGCTCAAGCGCGCGGACGAACACGATTGCACCCTGCCGGAGGCGGTGAGCCGCGAGCACCTGTGGGGCATGGAGACGCCGCAGATTTTCAGGCTCCCCCTGCTGCGGGAGGCCTACAAGCTGGTGAAGGCGCGCGGGCTGGCGGTCACGGACGAGGTTTCCGCCGTGGAGGCCGCGGGCGTGCAGACGCGTCTGGTGCAGGTGGGCGCCAACATGAAAATCACCCTGCCCGGTGATTTGGAATTGGCCGAACTGATTTGGAAACACCGCGCGTGATGCCCGCCCCTCCCCACACGGAGCCCCGCCCCGCGTGGGTTATCGGCACAGGCTTCCTGGGCGCGGAGCTGCTGCGCGCGCTGCCCCATGCCGTGGGTATCGACTGCACCGCGCCCGCGGATGTGCAGGGCGACGCCGCAGACATGTCCGTGCTGGCGCGGGCGGCGGGCCTGCTGGCACCGGAATGGGTGTTCTGCTGCACCGCCACGCACGGCGGGGATGCCGCCGCCTACCGCCATGCATACGCGGATGTGGTGTCCGCGCTGCCGCCGCATGTGCGCGTGGTGTTCTGCTCGTCAACCTCCGTGGAGCATGCGGAAGGCGAGCGCCAACAAATTTTGCGTGCGGCGGAGGATGCCGTGCTGGCGCGCGGCGGCGTGGTGGCGCGCCTTTCCGCGCTGTACGGACCCGGCCGCTGCGAGCTGCTGCGCCGCCACCTGGCGGGCGAGCCCAAGCTGGCGGGCGCGCCGGAGCGCATGCTGAACTACCTCCACGTGCAGGATGCCGTGGCTGCGCTGCTGGTGCTGGCGCAATCGGGCGAGTCCCGCCGCTACACCGTGTGCGGGGAAAGTTTTTCCAAGGCGGAGGCGTACGCCCTGCTGGAGCGCCTGACGGGCGTGCCGGCCGCGGATGCGGATGCCGCGCCCTCCCACCGCGGCTGCGGCGGCGAGGCTGCCGACAGCTCCGCCATCCGCGCCCTCGGTTGGAGCCCGCGGCACGCCTTTGCTGATTTTGTGACCCGTCATTGCCATGCGTGACGACCTCTACCAGCTTCTGGATGTAGACCCCTCCGCCACGCAGGAGGAGCTGAAGGCCGCCTACCGCCGCCAGGCCAAGAAATTCCACCCCGACCGCAACGGCGGCGACCCCGCCGCGGAGGAGCGTTTCAAGGACATCGTGGAAGCCTACCGCATACTGGGCGACCCCGCCGAGCGCGAGCTCTACGATGCCGACTGCGAGCGCGATCGCAAGTACGCGGGCGCGCCGGAGCTGGCCGCCATGCGCCGCAACATACGCGTGTCCGCACGCCACGGGCGCGAGCGCCGCGAGAACCGCGCCAACCGCCGGGAGCGTGGACGCGAACGCGAGCATGGGAAGCGCACCTACGCGCCGCCGCGGCCAAGCCTCTTCTTCCTGGGGCGCAACCGCAAGGTGAGCATGTGGCACCTGCTGGCGTTCTACGCCGCGGCCGCCGCGCTGTTCATCCCCGCCGTGAGCAAATCATGCCAGATGATGGGCGGGAATGAGGAAAAGAGCTGGAAGCCGTCGGAAAGCAACCTCACGCCGGAGGAAATCCGCGCCCGCGCGCTGGATGCCATCGCCCAACTGCACCAGCAGGCGGAGGCCGGCGATGCTGACGCCCAGTTCAAGCTCGGCCTCATCCTCTATTCCGGCATGGGCGTGGAGGCGGACCGCCCCGCCGCGCGCGAGTGGTGGCAGAAGGCCGCCGCCAACGGCCACCCCAAGGCCGCGGACTACCTGAAACGCTTCACCAACACCGCTCCGCCCCCCGTGGAGGACACCAACCCGCCCGTCATCCGCGCAGCACAGCCGGAATGACAGCTCCCGCCGGCATTGAGAGATATGGAACAGGAACAATCCAGTGAACAAAACATCCAGGGCAACCTCTGGGAGGACGCCTGGCACGCTTTCACGCACCCCTGGCGTTTCCGTGGACGCGCCGCGCGGCGCGAGTTCTGGGGCTACGTGCTTTTCGCCGCATGCCTGGCGTACGGCATGGAGCTGGTGTGGTCCGTTTGCCAAACCGCGGGATTGGATGCGGAGATGGTGGTCACCGTGGCGGGGCGTATCCTGCAAGTGTTGGGCGCGTGGGTGCTGCTGGCCCTGCTGGCCGCGGCGGTCCGCCGCCTGCACGACACCCAACACAGCGGCTGGTGGCTCCTGGCTCCCCCCGTCACCACCGCGCTGAGCATCTACACGGGTTGCCTGTTTGAAGGCACCATCAAGTCGGTGGACGGGCCGAACGAGATACTCGGCCTGCTCTCCTA
This sequence comes from Akkermansia sp., assembly GCA_024405455.1. Classification (GTDB taxonomy): domain Bacteria; phylum Verrucomicrobiota; class Verrucomicrobiia; order Verrucomicrobiales; family Akkermansiaceae; genus Akkermansia. The sequence continues at coordinate 23,024 of JAKSOT010000003.1, forward strand.
CGCCGCGTGGGGCGTCACCTTCCTCTTCTGCATCTACATCCTGGTGCAGCTGGTCATGCCCTCCTGGCACGTGCCCAACGGGGATTAGCGCCAACACCCCCTCACCAATCATCCTGCGGCGCGGTTTATTCGCGGTTTTCCCTTTCCTGCAACCAGCGTTGCCGCTCCTCCTCGAACTCCTGGGCTTTCTTAATGTGGACGGCCCATGGCAGTCCCTCTTCCAAGCCCTTTTTCAGCATGGCGTCGGCAATATCCTGGCGCCCGGTCTCCATGTACACGAGCCACAGGCCGCCGGGCGCGGACTGATCGCCCGCGGCCTCCGCTTTATTGAACCATTGCTCCGCCTGCGCCAAATCCTTCTCCACACCCTCCCCGAGCCTGTACATCGAGGCGACCTGGTACATGCAGTACGCGTTATTGCGCAGGGCGGCTTCCCTGTACCAATGGAAGGCACTTAGCTGCATTTGCCTCCGCGCCGTCATGTCGTCGGGGCGGCTGTAGTCGTAGAACCGCGCCAGGGTCTCCATGTGCTTTGGGTTTCCCTGCCGCGCGGCCGCCAGCAGCCACCTCTCGCTCTTGGGTCCCCTGTCCTTGATGGAGGAATAGCGGTTGGCGCGATACGGGGGATACGTATCCAGCACGCGCCCCAGATAGCTCTGCGCGTCCGCATCCCCCTTCTGCGCCGCCACCACCCACAGCACATCAGACAAGGTGTCATCAGCGCGGCCCAGCGTGCGCGCGTACGCCAGGCAATCCTCCGCCGTCCGTTCTTCCTCCGCCAGGTAAATCTCCGCGGCGCGGTATTGCCGCAGCTCGTCGCGCATGCCGCTGTTTTGGTACAGCAGGATGAGAGACAGCACGGCCAGGGAGATAATCCCGGCCCTCTTGATGGTGGTCGCTTTCATGGCTCTTCCTGTACCTATAATACACGACCCGCCCCCAATGCACAAAGAAAATGGAAAAATGACAAAACAAACGGCTTCTAGCCGCCCAGATTCGCCTTGCGGGGAAACCTCTATTGCAAAAAAACAAAAACTTGGAAAAACATTATAAAATATGCATATTTTGTCTTGACATACCAATGAAAACAAGCTATTTTTCATTTGCATGGCATTACCGAAGGGAGAGAGAAGCCTGGAACAGAAAATCCTGGCCAGACTGGTCAGGAACGGGAAGGGCTATGTCTTTTCCAACCATGATTTCCTGGATTTGGGCAAGGACACCTCGGTCGCATGGAGCCTCATGCAGCTCAAAAGGCGCGGCACCATCCGCCAGCTTTTGCGCGGGTTGTACGACTACCCGCGGTACAGCCAACGGCTCGGGGAGACTGTTGCACCGGACCTGTACAAGGCTGCACAAGCGCTGGCGCGCAAGTTTGCGTGGACCATCCAGCCGAGCGGCGGCACCGCGCTCAACGCCCTTGGGTTGAGCTCCCAGGTTCCCATGCGGCTTGTCTTTCTGTCTGACGGCCCCAGCCGCACCTACCGTTTTGGGAAACGGGACCTGCGCTTTGTTCACGTTGCCACGCGCAAAAGCCAGTTCTCTTCCCCGCAATCGGGCCTTGTCATTCAAGCCTTGATGGAACTCGGCAAAGACCACATCACGCGGGGCACCATATCGAAGATTGCCGACGCCATCACGCCCGCCACCCGCAAGGCGCTGGGCAAGGACCTCATGCACACCCCGGAATGGTGCCGCAACGCCATCAGGCAAATCATCACCGAACACGACCATGAATAGCATTGCCGCCCTACCGTCGGAGGAGCGACGGGAAATTGTCATCCAAACATCCGCTCGCACGGGGATGAGCCCCGCCATCATTGAGAAAGATTTCTGGGTGTGCTGGGTGCTCGACCGCCTGTTCCGCTCATCCCTCAAGGAAAAGATTATCTTCAAGGGTGGCACCAGCTTGTCCAAGGCCTACCACCTCATCAACAGGTTTTCCGAGGACATCGACCTCATTCTGGACTGGAGCGATTTCGCGGCGCTGAACCAGGGCGACCCCGCACAACGCCTCGGCAAGAGCCCGCGCAAGAAAATGCTGGACGCGCTGGATTCCTGGGGACTGGACTGCATAGAGTCCGTTGTCCTCCCTGTGGTGCAGCAGGAGTGTGGCGAGCTCTGCGCCGCGCACCTGTCCGACACCGCGCCGGAAACCATCGTGATTGAATATCCCAAGTCATTCCAGACGGAGTATGTCAAAAGTGCCATCCTGCTGGAAATCGGACCCAAGGCGGCGTGGAACCCGCACCGCACGGTTCAGATTTCTCCATACATCGCGGAGGAATACCCGCAGCTGTTCCAATCTCCCTCTTTCCCCGTAACCGTCACCACGGCTGAACGCGCGTTCTGGGAGAAGCTCACCATCCTCCACGCCCAGGCGCAGCGTCCGTCGCCACTGCCGGAACGATATGCCCGCCACTACTACGACAGCATCATGATGGCGCGCAACGCAGAATTGAAGGCGTCCGCTTTCGCCCATGTGAAGCTCTTGTACGCCGTGGCATCGTTTAAGCACTACTTCTACCACGCCGGGTGGGCCGACTACCCCAACGCCGTGCCGGGGCGGATGCATCTCATGCCCAAAGGTCATATTCTGGAGGGCCTGACGCGCGACTACGCCAAGATGCAAGTCACCATGCTGCCCGATGACGCTCCGGCGCTTATCGATATCCTGCAAGAGCTGCAGCGGCTCGAAAATGAGGTCAACTCTCTGACTCCTCTAGCTCTCGATATCAGAAACTATCCCGATATGCATCCCTAGCGCCAAGGTCTGCCTATCCATCTGACGTCGAAGTCATATTCTGCGCCGCACGGGGCAAACTTGACGCAAGGGGGGCGGGTGGGGTAGAATACCCGCGGGCGGGCGTGCCCGTGGAAAGCATGAACAACCAACTGTACATCTACGATTGCCTGACAGCCAAGCTGTGGTCGTCCGACGGCGTGTTCATGACCATCGGCGCGGGAGAGAAGAACACCTTCCGGCTGCCGATGCAGGGAGAGAACGGGGGCTCGTTCACGCAGCGTGACGGCACGTGCCGGTTCTTCCCGCACGGGCATGTTGAGAAATACTCGCTCAACGGGGTGGTGATGAACACGGACGTGGTAATACGGCCGGAGACCATGTACCTCTTTGTGCTGGATTGCGGATGCTTCGTGTGCTGGTACGGGGATGCGGTGAACAAGCCGGATTTCGACCAGTACGACCCGAACGTGTGGTTCCTGTACAACCCGGAGAACCACGAATGGTACGGGCCATACTCGCTGAGCGACCTGCCGCGTCTGGCGCCGGATTTCCCGGCGGAGGTGCTGGTGACGTTCCAGGGGCTGGAGAACTGCGCGTTCTACCTGAAGGACATGCTGGCGGTGGCGGTGTTCGCGTCCCGCCTGGAGAAGCGCCCGGCGGACGCGGCTGCCGACGGCGGCGCGCGCGAGCTGCTGTGCCCCAACTGCTGGGAGAAGTTCCGCGAGGGCCGGGAGCTGGCCATCGCCGTGCACCCGGACCTGTGCGGCGACAGCATCCTGGGCGCGGACGCCATGCTGCGCTTCAAGCCCACGGAACGCAACTGGCAGGGGCTGCCCATCGATGCCAAGGGCTCCGCATGCTCGCAGTACGCATGTCCGCACTGCCACCGCAAGCTGCCGCCGTTCTTCACCGCCACGCAGCAGCACATGATTTCCCTGGTGGGCGTGCCCGCCGCCGGAAAGTCCTACTTCCTGGCGGCGCTGGTGCGCGAGTTGGAGCTGGAGTTCCCGCGTGACTTCGGCATGCCGTTCCGCGATGCGGACCCCGTGATCAACGAGCCGCTCAACGACATGCGCATGCGCCTCTTCTCCGCCAAGACCCCGCAGGAGGCCTACATCGGCAAGACCCAGCTGCAGGGCCGCCTCTACCACAAGGTGTGGCGCCACGGCGTGTGGGCCAACATGCCCCGCCCGTTCATCTACAACCTCAACAAGGGCGACGAGACCCACTCCATCGTGCTGTACGACAACGCGGGCGAGGACTTCCAGCCCGGGCAGGGCGGCGAGCTGAACCCCGGCAGCCACCACATGGACGTGTCGGACGCCATCCTGTTCCTGTTCGATCCCACGGCCAACCCCGGGTTCCGCAAGCTGCTGGCGGACAACAAGGACCCGCAGCTGCAGCGCAACCTGTACCCGCCCGGGCGGCAGGCGCTGCTGCTGGCGGAATCGGAGATGCGCATGCGCACGCAGCTGAACGTGGCGCCCGGCAACAAGCTGGATGTGCCGCTGGCCATCATCATCGGCAAGTGCGACACGTGGATGCACCTGCTGGGGCCGGAGCCCCTGCTGCCCGCCACGCGCAACGGCATGTTCATGCCGGAGCTCATCCAGGCCAACTCCGCGCGCCTGCGCCAGTTCCTCTTCGCCATCGCCCCGCACATCTGCACCAACGCGGAGGCCATCTCCTCCAACGTGCGCTACTTCGCGGCATCCTCCTTCGGCGAGTCGCCCATCGAGTTTGCGGACGAGGCCAGCGGCTCCATGCTCATCGGCCCAGCCTCCGGCCAGGTGCACCCGTTCCGCGTGACGGACGCCGCGCTGTGGGCGCTGAGCTGCGCCGCGCCTTCCCTGCTGCCCTGCGCGCAAGCCACCTGAACCATTTTCCGCCCGCCGCCATGCCGCAACAGCTCATCCACACCAGCGCAGAGCACCTGCTGGACCGCAACGGCCCCGGCTACGGCACCGTGGCGCGCAGCGAGGAAATGCCGCGCATCCTGCGCGACAAGCTGACCGCGCTGAGCGGCTACCGCGAGGTGGCCTGCAAGGAGCTCCGCGGCGCGCAGTACGCCTACCGCGTGCTGCCTGCCCGCGGCACGGCCTACCACGTGCTCACGCGCGTGCAGACCTGCGGGGCGGACTACTCCGGCCGCGCGTGCCACATCGCGCACCACCTGGATCTCACCGCCGCAGAGGCGGAGGCCATGCGTCGGCATCCCGCGCGCCCCACGCCCGCCGGCATCATGCTGGCCATGGAGCGGCGCAGCCTGTGGCGCTCCTGCTGGAGCGGCGAGCCCGGCTTCTTGACGGACGTGCCGGCATTCTGTGCAGCCGACATGCCCGACGCCGCCGAGCAGCCCGCATGGAAGCGCATGACCGGGCACAAGGGCAACGCGCGCGCGTTCTGCCTGCCGCAGTATGAGCATGACTGCGTGCTGCTGGTGCCGCCGGGCACGGAGGGGGCGGACATCCTGCACCTGCTGCACGAGGGCGACTGGCTCACGCGCCAGCGCGGCTGGGGGCACACCTTCACCACCGCCGCAGAGGACACGGACTCCTTTGCGGACACCCACCGCATGGCATGCACCGCCGCCGCGCGGGGCATCATCGAGCGCGCGCATCTGGCGGGGCATCCCGTCCTCCACATCACGGAAAACCTGGAGCTGCCGCCGGCCCCGCAACCCCATCCCGAACCATGAGCAGGAGACGCCCAGACCCCGCCATGCACGCCCTGCGCCAGCACATTGCCGCCGGGGACATGGAGGCTGCGCGCCGCGTGCTCGTGGAAATGCTGCAAAAGAACCCGTCCAACCGGAATGCGCGCGCCGAGCTGGAGCGCCTGGACGCCGGGCTGCCGCTGCGCAGCGTGGAGCGCAGCCGCGAACGCGAGAGCGCCAAGGGCGAGCAGAACCAGGCCCGCCTGGCCGCCATGCTGCAGGAGTTCACCAAGGATCCGCAGATTTTCGCGCAATGGGACGCCCGCCGCCTGCGCCGCGCCAAGAAGGAGCTCGCCCGCCGCATGAAGTACGCCGGGAGCTCGCTGGAAGATGCGGACCGCAAGGCGGCCACCCAATACAGGCAGGCGCTCTCCCGCGAGCTGGCGCGGCGCGCCAAGCCCGTGCGCCGCGTGCTGGGCATCGCCGCCTCCATCGCGGGCGGCGTGGCGCTGCTGGTGGTCATCGGCATGCTGATGGCCAACCATGCGGAGCGCGCCGCCGTGCGCCTGAGCGAATGCCTGCGCAGCGGGGACTCCGCGGAGCTTGCCATCTGCGTGAAGGCGAGCGACACGCCGATGAACCGCCAGTTCTGCAAGCGCCTTCCCATGCTCATCACCGCCGCACAGGCACGCCTGAAGCGCGAGCAGGCCGACATCGACGACCTCACCGCCCTCTTCCGGAAAATCGAGAGGGGCGAAAGCTCCATCACGGAGCTGGGACCCATCCGCCGCATGGAAATCGAGCACACGCTCTCCACCCTGCCCAAGGCCGCGCAACACCTCACGGAAACCTGGAACAAGTACTGCCGCGGGGAGCAGGAACAGCTCGCCAGCCAGCGCCTGGAGTACGTGCAGAGGCTGGCGCGCCCCCTGCTTCCCATGGTGGCGCCCAGCGACAACCTGCAGGACGACGAGCAGCGCCTGGAGGAGCTGCGCGCCGATTTGCAGGAACGCTGCCTCATCTTCGCCGACGCCCACTACTCCCAGCAGCTGGACGAGGAGCTCATACGCCCCGCCCAGGATGCCCTCCGGCAGGTGAACGCCCTGCTGCAGGAGAACAGGCACCTGCAGGAGGATTTGAACAAGCTGGCCGCCGCGCGAGACTACGACACCTACCGCAAGCGCCTGCTGGCCGTCAACCCCAAGCTCTACACCGTCCTGGCCCCCGCTCTGGAAACCGCCAAGGCCCTGCCGGACCGCAGCACCGTGCTGTGGGAGGTGCGCACGCGCGGGCGCGACATCCCGCAAACCCGGCTGCAGGCCGCGCGCCAGACCCTCGTCATGGGCGCTCCCTCCATCACGCCGGAAGCCCCCGCATCCGCGGAGGTGTCGGGCAGTGCGGACGAACTGCTGGGTGCCCTCGCCCTGCGCACGCCGCTCTACGCCGTCGCCAACGAGACGGGTGAGGTCAACTACACCGAGCAGGAACCCGTGGTGAAAGACGGCAAGGCGCATTTCAAGCGCACCCTGCTGGACCCCGCCAAGCCCACCGGTTCCGGCGACAACGTGGAGTGGCCCAACCCGCACTGGGTGAAGATGCACCATATCGACCCCACGCCGCTGGCGCAGCTGCTGCACACGGACGACCGCGCGGCGCTCCTGGGCGGCCTGCACTACGGCAAGGCGCTGGAGGGCGTGCTGCGGTGCCGCGCGCCGGAGTGCCCGGCACTGGCGCGCGCGTTCGTGTACGACTGCCTGGTGCGCATGATGCACGCGCGGGAGGAGAGGATGCTCACCGGGCTGCCGTACTCACCCACCCTGCAGGAGGACATACGCGATTTCGAGAGCGTGAAGGCGCGCTGCGGCGTGGAGCTCACGGGCGACTGCTGGCTGCGGCAGTCCGCGGCGCACACCCGCGCGGAGCGCGAGTTCGCGGACTGGTTTGCCGCGCACTACAAGTCATCCTACTCCGCGGAGATGGCGGAGAACTTTGCCAGCTTCATGGCGGTGCGCCCGCGGTTCTGCGGGTTCGTGACGCCCAACGGGCACGCGCGGCTGTGCCGCAAGCCGGAACCGGGCGAGCTGATATGGTACGTGACGGCGGACGGCATGTCCACCGCGCGCAACGGCGAGGAGCTGGAGGACGCCGCGCCCTTCTCCCCGCTCTTTGTTGCGGAGAAGCGCGCCGCAGGGGAAACGCAACCGCAACCGGAGCCATGAAGGTAGCCCTGATATCCGACATCCACGACCACGCGGCCAACCTGGTGCAGGCGCTGGGCCTGGCGGAGGCGGCGGGCTGCACGCACCTCATCTGCCTGGGCGACATGGTGCGCAGCGCCACGTTCCGCACGCTGCGGCTCTCCTGGCCGTTCGGCATCGATCTGGTGTTCGGCAACAACGAGCGCGAGCGCCGCATCTTCGAGCAACTGGCCGCGCAGTTCCACAACACCACGCTGCACGGCGACCGCGGCGAGGTGGAGCTGGACGGGCGGCGCATCTATTTCACCCACCAGCCGGAGCACGCGCAAAACGCGCTGTTGGCAGGGTGTTTCGACGCCGTGTTCTTCGGCCACACGCACCAGGCCTTCAACAAAACCTTCGGGCGCACGCTGGCCGCCAATCCCGGAGAAATCACCGGCCGCGCCGGAAAGCCGTCCTACGGCATCTACGACACCGCGGACAACACCGTGAGCATCCACCCCTTCTGATGCACTACCTGGTCTACAGCTTGGATGCCTTGCCCGCCGCGGACGCGGCGGATGCCGCGCTGCTGGACGAGGTGGAGCGGGAGGCATACGCGCACCGCGGGGCGGCATACCTGGCGGAGCGCATGCTGCTGCGCCGCGAGCTCTCCCGCCTGTGCGGCGTGACCGTGCAGGACGTGCGGTTCACCTACAACGCCAACGGCAAGCCGGAGTTCGCGCCGCAGCCGTTCAGCCTCTCCCACTCCGGCAACTGCCTGTGCCTGGCCTTCCACCACCGCGCCGTGGGCGTGGACGTGGAGCGCGTGCGCCCGCGCAACTTCGCGCGCCTCGCCCCGCACTTCATGGCAGACGCGCAGCTGCAAGCGTTCCTGGAGCGCGGCTGCCCCATGGATGAATTCTATGCTTGCTGGTGCGCGGCGGAAGCCCTGGTGAAATGCGCGGGCGGCGCGATTTGGCAGGCGCGCAAAGACTTCCCCTTCCGATACGAGAACGCGGGCATCGTTCCGCTGTTCACCCCCGCTCCCGCCGTGGAGCTTTTCACCCCCGCTCCGGGGTACTTGGGGGCCGTGGCCTTTCTGCCCTGAATACCGCCGTTTAGCGCGGAGAACGCCGCCGTTTCCGTTTTCCCAGCCCGCGCGCAAAGTTTTTTCACGTGCAAAAAACGGCGAATTTTAGCCGTTTTTCGTCATTAAACCGCTATTTTCCAGCACTTACGGAAAATTTTATGCTTGCTCAAAATTCAACCTCTGATACAATGCGCGTGAAGTACCTCTCAACCTCAAACCACCATTTCACATGAACAAAGCACAGCTAATCAAAGTGGTCCGCGAAGAACTCGGCCCCAACGCCTCCAAGCAGGATGCCACCCTGGCCCTCAACGCCTCGCTGAACGCCATCATCAAGTCTGTCGCCCATGAGAAGGTGCAGATTGTCGGTTTCGGCACGTTCCAGGCCAAGGTACGCGCTCCCCACAAGGGCCGCAACCCGCGCACCGGGGAATCCATCCAGATTCCCGCCAGCCGCTCCGTCAGCTTCAAGCCCGCCGCCGCCCTCAAAAAGGGCTGATGGGTTTTCTTTATGAAAGGCTGGCGGCATACGACGCCAGTTGCCACGGGTCCCTGCGCTGAAAAGGCGCGGGGACTTTCTGCGTATAGGGGAAAACCGGAAACCCATGACGGGATACAAGCCCTTGCCTTTTGTCTCAAATGTGTTAGAATATTCGCGCCCAAAAATATAATAGACACATATGAAGCTTCACCTTCCCCATCTTCTCCGCCGTGCAGTCGTCAGAGCCCTGTTTGCAGCCGCCACCGTGGTGACCACGCTTGCAAGCGCCACGCACGCCGATATGATAACCCCGGACGGGCGCACGGCCACGCAGGTGATACAAAGCGGCAGCGTGTACGATGTGTACACGAACACCGTGAGAGGCAACACCGGGTTCAACAGCTTCTCCACCTTTGACGTATACGCCGAAACCACGGCGAACCTGCACCTGGCAGACGGCACGGGCAAGCTCATCAACGTGGTGCGCGACTCCTCCTCGCACATCGACGGCGTGCTCAACAGCTACAAGGACGGCCGCATTGGCGGCGACGTGTACTTCCTGAACCCGCACGGCATCATCGTGGGCAAGTCCGGCATCATCAACGCGGGCAGCGTCTCCATGAGCACGCCCACCGCCGCGTTTGTGGAGCAGCTCATCGCGCGCGACGGCAGCATCTCCCCCACGGCCACGCAGGCCGTGCTGGCGGGCGACATGCCCATCAACGAGAAGGGCACCATCTCCATCAAGGGCAAGGTGAACGCCCACCGCACCGCAGAGCTGCGCGCCGGCAAGGTGGAGGTAAAGGGCGGTGAAATCAACACCGACGTGAAGTTCGGCGAAATGGTGAACACCGGCAAGCGAAAGGTGGACACCCAGGGCATGTCCATCCGGGACGGCAGGCTGAGCTTCGGCAAGAAACCCGCCAAGGCCAAGGAGCAGAAGCAGGAGAGGAAGGCGGATATCGCCATCTTCGCGGACGACGTGCTGGTGGACGGCGGTGCGCTGAACGCCGACAGCGTCTATATCGACCCGGACACGGCATCGTTGACCAATTCCGCCATCAGCGGGGACTACACGCTGGAGGCACGCGTTGTCATCCTCGACAACGTCAAGTCGGACAACCTCACCAGTTTCACGCTCAATGCTGCCAACGAACTGTCGGACGGCACCTTCGCGGGCAACGTGAGCATCACGCTCTCCAACAGCAACATCGTGGCGGACAGCGTGAGCATCAACGCAACCGCCACCACGAACGCGGCGGATGCCATCATCTCGATTACCGGGAGCACCGTCAAAGCCGCGCAGGGTGACGGCTCCCTGGGCATCTACGCCACATCCAGGAGCGGCAACACGAGCGTGGACATCCAGAACAGCACCCTGACCGCAGACAGCATGGAAATCGGGGCCATGAGCCTGGCGGGCAACGCCGTCCTCACGCTGGGGACATCCGCCGCCGTCACAGCGGACACCGTTGCGCTCACGGCAGCCGCGGTCAGCGGGAATGCGGATGTGAACGTGCAGGGCAGGGTCACGGGCGGCAACGATGTGACCATCACTGCCTCCACGGGCAACGTGGTCTCCAAGGATGAGGAAGAAAAGGAGATTTCCGAGATGGAGTTCGCTTCCGAGGGCGGCGGCGACGCCACGGTGACGGTATCCGGCACCGTGGAGGCCAAGGGCGCGCTGACCGTGTCCGCGCTGGCCATCGGCACCCATGGCGACGCCACTCTCAACCTCAACGGCAGGCTCACCTCCCTGCATACGGAGACGAAGACGGTGGGCGAGCTCGGCCTGGAGCGCACGGATGCGGAAACCGTGAAGGAAACGGACACCCCGGAGACGGCGAACAGCAAGAACGCCGCCTACATGAAGCGCTACACGGAATATCTCAAGGGGAAGCCCACCGACACCGCCGCCACGGCCACCATGAACATTTCCGCCACCGCTGCGGCGGGCAACGCCTCCATCACGCAGGCTGCCGCATCGGAGCTGCAGTCCAGCCTGAGCGCCACCATCAGCGCGGATGCCGCCAAGGCCGCCTCCGTCCTGCTGGCAGGCAAGGTGGCGAGCGGTGACATCAGTGCCGCGGCCACGGGCGAGACGGCGACGCTGCGCGTGGCGGAGGGCGCCACCCTGGCGGCCAACCCGCACCAGACCTTCGTGCGCGAGGGTACGGTGGTTTCGGTGAGCAGGGAAAACGGCTCCATCTCCCTAGAGGCCAAGAGCAACAAGGAAGACCAGCCCGCCCCTGAGCCGCAGAAGAGCGAGGGCGTGCTGCTGGAGGTGGCGGGCACCGTGACCGCGCGTCGCGAGGCGGGTGACAAGCTGGGCGCGGGAGAGGGCGGTGCCGTCTCCCTGGTGTCCGGCGGCAAGCTTACTATCACGGACAAGGCGGTGCTGGATGCATCCTCCGCCAACGGAAAGGGCGGCACCATCAGCTTCGACGCCCCGGAGTACGAGCTCCAATCCCCGCTGGGCTACAAGGTGAACGGCACCTCCGGTCAGGGCGCCATCAACCTGGTGAACCACGAGGGCCTCACCAGCGACACCATCAACAGCGCCGACAGCATTTCACGGGAATTCCTGGAAAAAACGCTGAACCTTTCCTATTCCAACGCCGGTGTCCCGAAGGAGTGGACCAGCGGCTTCACCTATGCCAAACTGTCCGGGAACATTACCTTGACCAAGGATGTGGAGGCATCCATCCAAACCGCAGCCATTGCAGACGGAACGCACATTGACGGCCAGGGCAAATACAGCCTGACGCTCACGAATGCCTATGGGCACAACTATCATCTTGCGAACTCTGTCACCATCGGCAACAACGTGAGCATCACGGGCGTGAAGAATTTCACCTTCAGGTTCCGCAACAGCGCGGTGATGGATGCCCTGGTGAGCACCTATTTCGGCGGTCCCACCTCCCTGACCGTCGGCGAGAACTTCACGGTCAGCGCCTCCGGCAACGTCGCCATCACCACGGAAGGTTTCTACAACACCTACATCCAATTCGGCAAGGGTGTCGACATCCAGGCCGGCGGGGATGTCACCATCAGCGCCAAGAACAAGAACGGCATGGGCACCAGCCTGCTGACCTCCGCGTCCACGGACCTCATCGGCAAGGTGGTGAAGCTGATACCGGGGGCGGAGGATTCCCCCGTAGGCAAGGCGTTCTCCAAACTCGGGGTGCTGAAGTTCGACAGCGACAAGTTCTTCAAGAAGCTCCTCAACCGTATCATGGGGAAGGACTGGGACACGAGCCAGCTGAACCTGCCGCAAATCGGGGTGCGCGTCTCCAAGGCCTCCGTCACCTTCGGCGAGAACGATATCGCCAAGCAGGGCGTCATCAAGGGCAACACCGTCACCATCAGCTCCTCCTCCACCGCCAACGTCAGCGGCCGCAAGAACTACTCCAACGACATTGCCGGCATCTCCATCGGATACATCTACAACGACAGCAAGGTGGATCTGGGCAAGAACCTGGTGGTCACCGCCACCGGATTCAAGGAGGTGGTCTCCGGCAAGGAGAAAGAGAACGTGAGCGTCACCATCACCAGCAGCACCAACAGCAAGCTCAGCCTGGAAACCAACTACGACAGCGGGGCCGACACCTGCGCCGTGGGCGTGCTGCTCTCTGTGGGAACCGACTTCAACACGCTGAACATCGACGAGAGCGTCAAGATTTCCGCGCCTCAGAACATCAACATTGAAACAACGAGCGACATCGAGGCGGAGCCCTTCATGTCCCTGGGCTCGGGCTGGGAGAAAACGGTACACCGTGACGATGGAAGGGATTACGAGGAGGACGAAGGCGCCTCCGCGAGCAACATCCTCATGTTCGGCGCGAATGTGATGGTGCACAAGAGCGAGGCAACCATCAACGGCACGCTCGAATCCACCGACGGAAGCATCAGCATGACCTCGGAGGACAGCATCAGTTCCTCCCTGACCATGGGCGGCAGCCTTCAGTACACATTGGGGATGGCCAAGCCGAAAAAGGAACCGGGACCGGATCAGAATTTCCTCCAGTTCCTCGGCACGACAATCCGGGAATGCCTGACCCTGGACTTCGCCATCGGCAAGCTGAAGATTGACAAGGACTTCGGTAAGCTTATCGACAAAGACGGCGTGCTCAACATGTTCAAGAAGAACGGAAACTACGATTTCCTGAGCCTCTTCCAAGACGGCGGCGGCGAGGAGGTGGAGCGCTGCATCGACATGTCCATAGCAACGGACATCGTTGTCACGGAAAACAAGCTGACCTTCAACGGCACGGCAACGGCCGGGGAAGACATCACCGTGGAGGCGACATCTGAAATCGAGGCGGCCTGCGGTGCGGAGACCTCCATCGTGGGCATACCCACGGAGAAGGCGATAGCGGGCTCCATCTCGGTTCCCGTGGTGGTTGGCGACACCGTTGCGGAAATCGGCTCCAAGGCCAGGCTCAGCGCCGGGGAAAACATCAAGGTCAGCTCCTCCACGGAACTGCCGATGTCCTTCGACTACATGGGGTGGAACGACTGGGCCGAAGCCGTGAAGGCATCGGGCAAGAACAAGCCCGCCGATTTCATCTCGGCCGTGCGCGGCTCGCTCAAATTCATCTACGACTACAAGGACAACGGCGACCTCGGCATACTGGACTCCCTGACGTCCTCGCACGCCTCCACGCTCATGAAGGGCACGGGCACGGGTGATGGCGGCGACATGACCATCGGCGGCGACCTGGTGGTGGACGTGCGCGACCTCAACACCAAGACCGTCATCAACGATGGCGCGAGCCTCACGGCAGGCAAGAAGCTCAGCGTGGATTCCTCCGCCACGGGCACGCAGGTCACCTTTGCCGGGCAGCTGCCCATCTTCCTGTCCCTGACGCGCCCGGTGTACATGTCCACGGAGAAGGCGGCCTCCGGCTTCGGCGCCTCGGTTATCGTCGGTGAGAAGACGTTCAACACCGTCACCTACATCGGCGCCGCCACGCTGGAGGCGCGGCAGCTGGAGGTGGATGCCACGGGTGACGCCTTCATGCTGGAGATGAGCCTTGCGGGAACCTTCGGCTCCGCGGACCACGGTGTGCAGGGCGGTGTCAACCTCATCGTCGAGAACAAGATGACCGTCAGCGAAATCAGCGGCGACGCCCATATCACCCTCAGCGGCGAGGGCGACAAGGAGGGCTCCTCCATCACCGCCACGGACAAGAGCGTGCTGCTCAACATAACCGGGCTGGAGGCGGACGGCGGCACCACCGCCGTGGGCGTGGGCGTGGCCGTCACGGTCAACAACGCCTTCACGGCCGCCATGCTGGGCAACAACCTTCCCATCACCGACTCGTATGAGAGCAACTGGAAATCCGTGTGGGGTGATTCCGCCATGCCGTTCGCACGCGACAAGGAAGACATCATCCTGACCTTCAAGGGCGACAGCGAGCTCAGCGTGGAGGCGGAGAACAAGGCCACGCTCGTCAACGTGGGCATCTCCGCCGCCGTGCAAACGGGCGGAAGCGGCGCCGCATCCGTGGCCGCCAACGTGGGCGTGGACTACAGCCACACGGTTGCCACCGCACGCCAGCACGGCGTCAAGGGAACCGGGAACGACGGCGAGAACGATGTCACCACCCAGGCCACAGACACCTCCACCACCATCTCCGTGGCGGGAGACGCCTCCGTCAACGCCGGGGACAAGAACGTGGTCACCGGGGCGGGTGCCCTCTCCGTGAACCGCGGGGTGATGGACACCACGGCCTACGTCACGGATTGCGACTACAGCGGCGTGGGCGAATTCACCCTCGACACGAGCAACAAGGCCACCGTGGTGGCGGTGGACGTGGCGGCGGGCGTGGGTGCCGCCGCCGCCAACATAGCGGCCGGCAGCGCGTGGAACTCCCTGTCCGGCAACACGGGCTCCTATCTCACCGGCGGCAGTGTGGACGCGGAGAGCGTCAAGGTTTCCTCTCTCACGGATTTGACCTCCTTCTCCTGCACGCTGGGTGCAGCCGTTGGAGTCAACCTGGGAGCCAACGGCGAGGGCGATGCCGAAGGAGACGACGCCCTTTCCAATTTCTTCGATGACCTGCAGGAGCGGAACAACTCGGACGATTACGAGCGGAACTGGGGGGACATGAGCTATTTCAGCGACGACAGCAGCAACGGCCTGTCCATCGGGGAGGATTTCCCCATTCTCGGGGAGGCCAACGGCGTCGTGGCGTTTGACCTCGGCGCGTCCATCTCCCGCAACGCGCTGGATATGCACAGCAAGGCCATTGTGGAAGGCTGCGCCGTCACCACCCCGGGCGCGCTCGCCATCACCGCCACGGATACCTCCGTCATCACCGCCGTCAGCGTCGGCGCCGCGGCATCCAAGGGTGATGGCATCTCCATCGGCGCGGGTGGCGTGTTCTCCTTCGCTCCCGTCAGCTCCACCACGGAGGCCGCCCTCAAGCAGAAATCCGGCGTGGATGGCAAGCTGGACATCGAGGCGGGCAGCCTGACGCTGCACGCCAAAGACAACCACCGCGAGCGCGTGTGGAGCTTCGGCGTCGGGTACGGCGACACCGCAGGCATCGGCCTGGTGCTGTCGTGGGGCAGCTTTGCCGGGGCCACCACCAAGGCCCTGATAAAGAACGTGAACGCCACGGTGGGCAGCGAGGTTGACATCCTGGCCTCCTCCACGCTGGATTCCACCTTCATCTCCGTCGGCGGGTCCGGCAGCGAGGGCAACGCCGTTGTCACCGGCATGATCAACTACCTGAACTTCAACAACCATGTCATCACGGACATCAAGGGCAGCACGCTGACGGTCACCGGCAAGAACGGCAAGTTCAAGGCGCTTTCCGAGGGGAAGCGCACGTTCACGGACGGCGTGGGCGCACTGGGCATCCGCGTGGGTGGCGGCAAGCCCGGGGCGGGCTGCGGCGCGGCCCTTTCCTTCATCTACGTGGGCGGCAACGGCACGGATGACACCAACCAGACGGAGATGCTGGTGAGCAACAGCTTCATCAACAACAGCGGCACCACGGACCTTTTGGCGAAAAGCACCACCACCGGGCTTCTGGCGGGGGCGAACGCCGCCGTCTCGGCCGGCGGGGTCGGCGCGGTCTTCACCGGCAGCTTCTCCTGGGTGTCCGATGCCTCCGTCACCAAGGTGGAAATCACGGACACCGTCTTCAACCAGCGCAAGGAGGAAAGCGACAAAGACGCCAACATCAAGGCGGAAGCCACGAGCACGAGCGACCTCACCCTCGGCTTCGGCAACCTGGCCGTGCAAATCGGCAAGGGGGCGGGCGTGGGCGTGGGCATTGCCGTGTTGAAGGACAACGCCACCACGAAAGCCACCATGACGGGCGGCGGTGTGGAAAGCGCCCGTGACTTCACCCTGCACGCATCCGGCAAGGCGGACTTGTCCGGCCTCGTCATCGGCGGTGCCGGCTCCGGCCTGGCCAGTGTCTCCGGCGGCGCGTTCGCCTCCACCATCACCCACAATGTCAAAGCCGAACTGAAGGAAGCCGTCATGAAGATGAACGGCGCCCTCACCGTGAAGGCGGACAACACCTCCAACGTGGGCAAGGGTAAGGGCACGCGCTTCACCATTGCCAATGGCGCCCTGGGAGTGTTTGGCGGCGGCGTGGGCGTGGATGTCAGCTGCATTGATATTGCGGACCATGTGGAGGCCAAGGCTCACAACGTGAGCGTGGATTCCGGCTCCATGAGCGTGCTGGCGAACGAAACCGCCAATGCGGACGCCGTGACGGTGAGCGTGGCGGGCGGCCAGTTCATCGGGGGGAACCTGAACGTGGTGCGCCCTGTGCTCCGCGGCGCGGCGGAAGCCCTCATCACCTCGGACCAAGCCACAACCAAGGGAGGGAGCCAGGTGGGCATCACCACCGCGCATGACTTGACCGTGGCGGCCACCAACACCCAGTGGATGCGCTCCCACCTGTGGTCTATCGCCGTTGCCGTCAACCCGGAAGCATCTCTGGCCGCCAACCTCTGCGTCAACACAATGAACCTGGCCGGCAGCTCCAAGGCCAGCATCAACGGGGCCATGCCGCTCACCCTGGGCGGCAACCTGAACGTCACGGCGGACACCATCCGCGAGGCCACGTACACCACCGTGCCCGTAGCCGCCTCCCTGGGGGTTTCCTTCAACCTGGATGTCAACTCCCTGAAGGTTTCCAACGACACAAAGCCGCTGAACGGTGACCAGAAGGAGAACAGGGACTTGGCGACGGCTAAAGTCGACGAGGAAATAGGGAACGTCGGCGCGCTTATCGGCAAGGCGAACATCCGGCCGGACGGCGAGACCACGCTGACAATCAGCGAAGATGTGGCCGGTTCCATGAGCCGCGCGGCGAACGCCATGGACAAGATTGAGGACCCGATGACCCTGGCCGAGGTGGACCTGCACGGCAAGACCGCCACGGTGGGCGGGAACGCCGACATCAAGGCCACGGACACCATCACCACCACGCCCACCACGGTTCCCGTGTCGGGAGGCCTGCTGGTTGTCGCGCCGCATGTCAACATCACGGACGTGAATTCCGTTGTGGAGGCCACCGTCAACGACACCGTCCTCAACGCCGGGGGCAACATCACCATAGATGCGAAGCAGGAACACACGGACAACTTCCACACCGTGGGAGTGGCCATTGCCGCAGTGGCCGGCACCGCGGCCGTGTACGAATGGACGGACAACGCCTCCACGGCAATCTCGCTTAAAGGCGCCACGAAGCTGAAGTCGACCGGGGGAGCCGTCACCATCGGCACGAAGTCCGACATCACGGAAACGTTCCACCATGTCAACGTGGGGGCGGCTATCGGCAAGATCGCCTTCATCCTTCCCACCTTCAGGCAGACGGAGAGCAACACCCTCACCGTCGGCAACGGTGTCAGCATCGAGGCTCAAAAGGCCGTCACCATCGCCACCAATTCCAAGAGCAAGCTCGATGCCTCCACCTACGACATCACGCTCGCCGCCATCAATGCCGGCCTCAATTCCAGCGAAATCATCATGAGCACCACCCCGGCGCTCACCATTGGAGACAACGCCACCATCACGGGAAGCTCCGTCGGCATCCTCCAAAACATCAACCGTGAAATCGGTATCGTGGAGGACCACATCGCCGCCACAGGCTTGTCGCTTTCCTTCCCGTTCCTGACCATCACGGACACCGTCAACGCCACCCTGACCGTGGGGAACGGCAGCACCGTCACCGCGACAACGGGTGATCTCGCCATCGCCTCCCATGTCGACACCCACGCCAAGCTCTCCTTCCTGGGCGTGAACGCCATCGGCATCAGCGCCACGGGCGCGAAAAACACGTTCACGGAAACGGTAACCAACAAGACGAAGCTGGGCAACAACGTCAAGCTCCGCGCCCAAAACGGAACCATGACCGTGCGCGCCGACAACAAGCACAAGGGCGACATGTCCGGCTACAACATCACGGCGAACGCCCTCAACCTCACGGATGAGCTCACCTCGACCAACAACGGCAAATTCACCGCAGATGTCACCATCGGCACGGGTTTCGATGCCGCCGGCAGGGTCCTCACCCTGGAGGCCATCAACGCGGAAGAGTACCTCTGCCACGGCAAGAAGGTGACCGTTTCCCTGGCGTTGAACCCCTACAGCAAGAATGCCATATACGTGCAAGACTCCTCCACCGCCACCATCACGCTGGCGGGTGGCATGATTGATGTGGCGCAGTTCAACGCCAAGGCGCTGACGGACGTCGCCGTCAAGGTCAGCCAGATGCTCGGCGGCGGCAGCCTTACCGTGGATGTCAACACCGGCAAGGTGCAATCCGACATCACGCAGACCTCCGGCATCACCCTGGGAACGGATGGCAACGAGCTCGACATCCTGACGGACGGCATCAGCGTCACCTCCCACAACAAGCACCTCTTCAAGCGTCTGGATGATGACACCAAATCCATGGTGTACGGCGGCGATATCGGCCTGATATCCGGCACGTCGGAGGGCACGGTGGAAGCCAAGCAAACCCTGAACGCCACGGTGACGATGGGCAGCGGATCCAAGGTGCGGCGGCGCGCGGACTCGGCGCACTACCTGATGAAGGATGCGTACAAGGCGCTCTTCTCCGCCACCAACAACGTGGACACGAGGACGGAGATTTCCCTCTTCTCCGGCGGCATCCTGAACGCCAACTGCGTGCTGACCACCAA
This sequence comes from Akkermansia sp., assembly GCA_024405455.1. Classification (GTDB taxonomy): domain Bacteria; phylum Verrucomicrobiota; class Verrucomicrobiia; order Verrucomicrobiales; family Akkermansiaceae; genus Akkermansia. Next base: position 42,356 of record JAKSOT010000003.1, read on the forward strand.
GGACCAGACCACCGCCAACGCCACGCTCGACCTCAACGGCGGCATCGACACCTGGGGAGACACCGAGCTCACCGCCTACTCCCACGCCAGGCACAACATGATCAACAGCGTGACCAGCGGCGCCCTCATCCCCACGTTCACATCCCATGTCACGAACACCATCGACACGACCGACACCGTGAAGATCAACGGCGCCGTGGAGTCCATCGGCAACATCACCATCCAATCCGGCAGCGCCGCCATCGGCTACAAGATGGTGGACGGCACAGCCGTGCTGGCCGGTGACGACGACACCAACACCACCAACTTCTTCTGGGGCAAGGACAAGGCCGTCATCCACAACAGGCGCAGCGAGAACATCACCATCAACAGGGAAGTGCGCGCCGGCGGCGAGCTGGCCATCTACAACGACAGCTCCGCCAACACCGTCAAGAAGCCCTTCCACCCGACAGGCGAGAGCGTGGACTACAAGAACGGCGCGCTCGACACCGCTGCCGACGTCACCACATCCATCACCCTGGGGACTGGCGCCAGGCTCTACGCGGGCCTGGGCTCCGCCGTGAAGGTGAGCTTCTCCATGGGTGACGCTCCAGTCTTGGAGTTCACCACCGCCCAAAGGATTTTCGATGGCAGCAGCGAGAGCGACGGCACGTGGACCGCGCCAGCCGAGGCGGTGAAGATGCTCTTCGAATACAACGCGGAGAAGGATGGAAAGAAGGCCGGGTTGGTCCTTGAACCGCTCACGCTCCCCGGCATGGCCTTCCGCATTGAGACCAAGGCTGACCGGGGTGTCTTCAGCGGCAAGCTCTACAGCCCCGCCAAGCACGGCCTGGATGTCTACTTCCCCCTCGGCATGAGCGCCGGCGTTGAAACCAGGGGCGTCACCCTCCGCGGGCACGAGTCCGGTCTCATCTTCAACCGCAATGCCGTGGAGAACGCCGTTTCCGCCTGCGCCGGGCCGGACCTCTACCTCAATGAGGGAGTCGCCATCCGCAGCGATGCCACCGGCAACCTCACCCTCACCGGCATGTACGAGTTCCCGTACAGCCCGCTCCACGCCTCCAGCCTGTACGACCTCATCATCAGCGGCGAGGTGCGCTGCGGCACCACCACCATGCAGGCCGGCGGGAACTTCCGTTTCGACAACACCAACAAGGACTACAGTCTCCAAAGCCCGCTGAGCATGTACGAGCGGTTGTTCAGCGATTGGGAGAGCCGGGCGAAAGACGAGTTTGCGAGGCATGTGGCCGATGTGGTCGCAAAGAGCGGCGCGAACGAGGCTCATGATTCCGAGGGATGCCTGAACTCCTACACAAACAGCGGCGTCACCTACAATGACGCTGATGTCAGGGACAAGGCGACCAGCCGGGAAGCCTCCATCAAGGCCCTGGGCACGGTGGACATCAAGGCCAGGGTCGTCGACATCAACGGCAAGATATACAGCGGCGCCTGGAGCAACGGCAACACCATCACCATCAAGGATGGGTTCAAGCTGCTGGATGCAAAGGGCAACACCATCACCCTTGCCGCCGCCCGCGCCATGTATGAGGCGGACAACACCAAGAGCGTCTTCAAGCTGGATGGCTACGAGGATGTCACCCTGGTGTTCGATTTCAGCAACAACTGGATTACCCTCAGCGACATTTTCGCCAGGGAGTCGGGCATCGAGATCACCGGCATCATCGTCAACTCCGACCCCACCGGCAGGGGAGGCCTCTACGCCATGGGCGGCATGAGCGATGTGAAAATCGACAACCAGACCCGCTACACCCTCAACATCGGCAACGTCGACCTCTCATACCGGGAGAGCAAGGGCATCACGCTCAACAATCCCGCAGGCTCGGGCACGACCACCTATACGCAAATCGGCGAATACACCTATACCGGCTGTGCCAACTACCAGGTCAAACTGCAGAAGACCACCAGCACGCCCATTATTGAAAACGGGCGCCTGACGTTCGACGGCAAACTGAGCGACGGCAAGGTGGGCGGCATTTACAACAACGGCAAGGTGGGCGACAAGGAAACCATCATCGACGGAATCAAGATCAACACCAGCGGCACGGCAACCGTCAGCGAGCTTGACTACGCCTACACCGCCTACTCCGGAGACCACAGGAACGGCTATGCAGTCGCGCGGCACACACTGGGCGACAAGAAGCTCACCAACCTGTACGACCCCGGGACGGCCTACCGCTACAAGTACGCCCTGGAATACGTGGACCAGTGCAGCTACGAGCTCTACATCGGCGCGGCCAACGCAATCGACATCAAGGTCGGCGGCGGCTCGGGCAATTCCTCTCTCACCGTCACGAGCGGAACGGTGAACTTCTCCGGGAAGGTCACGGCGAATTCCTGCACGGTGAATGCCGTGGACTGGATTCACGCGGGCGTGGCGGGCTTGGTCCACGCTGGAACCATCGACATGACGGCCACGTGGGGCAGCATCGGCGAGAATGAGCAGGCTCTCGCCTTCAACGCCCGCACGGCCTCCTTCATCGCCGGGCAGGATTTGTTCCTGTCCACGCAGGAGGATGCGGACAGCCTGTTCCTGAAGGCGGGCAACAACCTGACGCTGCGCTCCAATGGCGCCGTCAAGGCCGTGGAATACCACGCCGGGCCCGCGCCCCAGGCGGGCACTCCCGACATCACGTCGGGCGGTGCAGCCACCATTGCGGCGCTGGGGAGCATCAACGTCACCAACGGCCACGCCGCATTCACCACCCTCGAATCTCAGGAGGGCGCCATCACCGCGAATTACGGCACGCCCGCCGGCGCGGACTCCAAGAACGGGCCGGGCATCCTGGATGCAGAGGCGCAGGGCGACGTCCACGTCACCACGGATGGCGCCCTCAGGCTCTACTACGTGGAAAGCCGCGGGGGCGCGGTGAACCTGCAAGCGCAGGGGGACATCACCGCCCTCGCCAGCGACGACCTCAGCACAAAGTTCTACGCCGCCCCGGACTCCAAGTCAACCGTCTTCCAGGAACAGAGGGAGGCGCGCCGCAAGGAGGTGATGGACGAGTACTACGCCAAGATCCTGAACTACGAGCGGCTCTACTATGAGAAGAACGAGAAGGGCGAGTACACCCACCGCGCGGCGGACGGAACCACCTTTATCCTGCCGGATGAAGAGGAGTCCCGCACGGAGATGAAGAAAGCCTTCCAAGCGCTGTACGACAACGGCAAGGCATCCTACCTGGGCGATTTCATCTACCAGCTCAGCGGCACGCAAGCCGTGGGCAAGACCAAGTTCGCCAGCAAGGCGGCCGCCCTGGACTACCTGAAGCAAAACCCCGACAAGCTGAAGAGCGGCGAACTGGCCAATGCCTATTACGACAAGTTGGTCGCGGATATCACCTCGGAGGTTGTCGCCGTGCACACCAAGTCCATCACCAAGAGGAAAAAGCCCATTGATTTCGGCGAGTTCGACGAGAACGTCTTCCGCCTCTATTGGATGAGGGATGAAAAGGGCAACTACGTGAACCAAGTTTTGTCAGGCAAGGAGAAAGGCCTGTTCATCAGCCCGAGAAAGTATGATGCCTTCGGCAATGACATCGGCCCGGTGTACAGCGATGAGTTGTGCCAGGCCATCACCAAGCAATTCAAGAGCCAGGCGCCGTCCGAAAGCAAATACAAAGTCCTGGAGAGCCCGCTGCTCAATACCCTGGCCGATGCCATGAGCGGCTTCGCGGCTGCATCCACCACCCTGGGAGAGGTGCGCTCCAAGGCCGCCACCCAGGACACCGGGAAAACGGGCGACACGCTCATCACCGTCCGCGCCGCCACTGACATCACCCTCGCGACCAACACCGACCCGGTGAATGGCGGGCGTATCGGCGGCAGGGAATACTGCTTCACCATCAACCCGATTGGCCGTGACGAGCAGGGCAACTTCGTCTACTCGGATTGGGCGACCCTCTACATGAAGGAAATCAGCGGCAAGGGCAACGCGCGCGTCGGCACAAGGCTGGTGTACATGGATGAGGAAACGGGCGAGTGCATGTTCGCCATGCAGTACCTGCAGACCACCGCCTCATCGCCGAACTCCCTCAACGAGCTGGAGCTGCGCCTCATCCAGCAGGCGGGACCCTCGCAAATCAACGTGATGCTCGAGCAGAACCTGATCCGCGTCTCCCCCGGCGGATACATCGGCGTGGACGCCCCGCAAATCCACGCCCTGGGCTCCACCGTGCGCCTGGCCTCCAACAGGGATTTCAACCTCGGCAACACTGACATCCAGGCCACCAGGAACCTGGCACTCACCACCTCCGGCTTCCTCAAGGGCGCCATCCAGGGCGGGGGCGACTACATCGCGCTCTATGCCGACAAGGGTATCGGCGCGGAGGACGGCTACTTCGGTGTCGGCGGCAGCTCCACCTTCTCCATTGCCTCCGCCGGAGACGTCTTCCTCAAGCCCGCCGGAGACGTCAAGATAGATTCCCTCGTGGGCAAGGTTGTAACCGTGGACGAATCGGCCGGCAGGCTGCTGCCCAATACCGGGGATGCCAGTGTCGTCGGGCAGAGAATCGACTGGCACGGCAGCCTGGAAGCCGGGCTGAACTTCCGCACCTACGGGGGGACCATGGAGAGCGGCGGCCTGCACTGGTTCCGCAACGGCCGTTCCAACGATATCCAGTTCACCGCCCTCAACACGGACTACACCTTCTGGTTCGTGACGGAAGGCAACGCCAACGCGGCACCCGGCAATATCGCCATCGACTACACCGGGCATCTCATGCTCATCGGCCTGCCGGATGCCGATACGGCCACGTTCCGCCAAGTGGGCGGGGGCAGGGAGGGCAACCTCGTCGAGTTCACGGAGGCACAGGCCTTCAGCGGCAAATTGACATTCAGCGGCGACGGCGCCTACACCGTCCGCGCCCCCAAGACGATTACCGTCAATGCCCAGTTCGGCGGCGGTGAGCACCGTCTGCTGGCCGCGCGCCCGCTGACCATCGATTCGCTTGATGCCGCCGATGCCGCCATCAGCGTCGAGGGCGACGCCACCCTCCAGCTTGCCGGCATCGACAACGCCGCCAACGGGAATATCGTCATCGACAGCACGGGGGATCTCATCCTCGCCGCCTACGGCGATGAGGCCTTCTGCGAGCTTTGGGACGCCCTGCTGCTCTACAGCACGGGCGATGTTTCGCTCGACAACGTGCGCGTTGCCGGCAACGCCGACCTCACGGGCAACTCCCTCTCCCTGGACCTGACCTCCAGCACGGGTGACATGCTCCTCAACGGTTTGTTCGGCATCACGGGCACGGATGTTTCCGGTCCGCAAATCGTCGCCACCAGCGCGAACGCCGGCGTGTTCCTCGATGCGGACACCAACGACCTAAGCGGCTCCGCCCTCGATTACTTCGTGGCGGACCTGGCGCCCCTGTTTGGCGGCGACGGGCTCACCGTGCATGACATCGACGCTTCCGGCACCACCGCCAAGGTCATCATCAAGGCGATAGCCGACGAGCTGCTGCTGGACGGCATCATCTCCGGCGCCGCGCTGGAGTTCTACAACACCGGCGACATCAACAGCGATTGGGATCTCACCCTGGATTCCTACTAGCCCTTCTGGGATGTCTGGCAGGTATACGACCCCGGCATCTTCGAATTCGATATCGAGGCCATCGATGCGGCCCTGCTTGACGACATTGTGTGGTTCATGACCGAGGTCACCGATGACGCCAGTCAGGAAATCGACGACATCCAAAAGCTGCGCCGCAAGGTCGACGGGGAGGACGACATTCCCACCCTGCAGCCGCTCCGCTTCACAGACAAGGACGGCAACACCGTCTCCCGCGGGCAGTTCGCCAACCTCATTTCCAACAAGTAGCCACCACCATCCGCCTTGGTGTGTATCCACCCCCGCCTTCCGCGGGGTGGATGCGCGCCAAACTCCATGGTGACACACGCGCAAACAAAAAAAGCGCAAATCGGTGATTCCGCTTGACATACCGCGTGCAAGGGCGTAGCATTGCCGCGCGCGTTCGCGCGTTCCATCTTCTCACCCAGGAATTCATACTGCATGACCATGAAACAGCATTTCCCGCAATATACCCTCGCCGTTCTGTTGGCGCTCACACTGGTGGGCTGCCATGGCCCAGAGTATAATGACGAGGTGTATGATAGTCCCGAAACATACGAGTACGACCACGAAGAGGGCAACACCATCAACGGTTGGACAGTTAGTTGCAGTGGCCCCTTTATCCTTTTTCATAATAGTAGCGCTTTAAATGATGGCACATTACTTGGAGATGCCACGTTAGAGTCATATTCGGGGTTGGGGGTTTACCGTGCAACATTCTACAACGGCGCCGCATTGAAAATCTACGCCAAAGGGAATGCCCGCATTACCGATTTCAGCAGCGCGACGTCCTTTGGCCTGCCCGGAACGAGCAATGTGTATGTCGAAGCCGCGGGGTGGGTGGAAGCTTCCACCATGACCAACATCAATCTCACTGTGTTGACCGAAAATTCGGACGTTCACGCTTCCGCAATCACTGGCGGCATCCTCGACCTCCGCGGGAGAAATGTCACTCTTGGACGGATCCAGAACAGCGACAACGTCACGATCCAGGCAAGCAATCAGGTGACCATGGATGAATGTATCGAATCAAAGAAAGACTTGAGCGTCTCAAGGCTAGTGACGCAAGGCACCATATACCCCACTCCGGCAATCACCATCGGCGACATCTTGATTGCAGAAGGGAAGATTAGCATGTTCGGCACCAACGTTACGGGGAAGAATCCCTATGCCTATTTCTCCGCCCGTTCCTTCGAGATTGTGGCCGCTGACACCGTCGATATCCAACAGCGTTTTGTCGGCGGCGATGAATTGCAAGTCACCGCAAACAACGACGTGCAATTGGGAAGTCTGCAGGGTATCAGCGGATCCACTGTCCTCACCAGCGCGGAAGGAAACGTCTCCTTTTCCTCGTTCCTCGGTACGACACTTGAGGCTACCGCAAACAAGAACGTGACCGCCACCGACAGCATTACGGCATACGGCAACGTCACACTCAACGGCGCCTGCGTCTCCACGCAATCCATCACCGCCAACTGGCTTAAGCTCACCAGCAATGACACATCCGACAAGAAGGGCATCACCATTTCCGGGGATTTGACCGCTTCCGGCGAACTCGAATCAGCCAGGGATATCACCATCACGGGGAAGGTGGAAGGCACTGGAAACCTGCTTGCCCAAGCCCAGGGAACCATAGCCATTGCCGGCCCCGTTTCCGGAGGAACCGTCACTCTCGTCGGCGGCAACAGCTTCACCGTCAACTCGTTCACCGGCGGCGAACTTGCTGCACACTCCGGCGACGGATTGACCATCAACTCGTTCACCGGCACCAGCCTTTCAGCCAAAGCTGACGGGTACGTAACTCTCGGTGCCGTTACCGGATGCGAAGCCTCCATCGAGATCGAAGGTTCCGGCATCAGCGCCAAAGATATCGCCGCCGTTGTGGATGTCAATCTAAAGAGCCTAAACGGAGGCATCACCATTTCCGGGGATTTGGCCGCTTCCGGCGCACTCGAATCAGCCGGGGGCATCACCATCACGGGGAAGGTGGAAGGCACCGGAAACCTACTTGCCCACGCCCAGGGAACCATAGCCATTGGCGGCCCCATTTCCGGAGGAACCGTCACCCTTGTCGGCGGCAACAGCTTCACCGTCGACTCGTTCACCAGCGGCGAACTTGTTGCACGCTCCGGCAATGAATTGACCATCAACTCGTTCACCGGCACCAGCCTTGATGCCGCCGCCGTCGGCACATTGACCCTCATAGACGGCACCGCTTCCACGGATGCGCCGGAAACGGTAAAGCTCTCTTCCGGCGAACACGTCATCATCGGCAAGACCGAGGATGGCGTAGCCAACAACCTCACGGGGAATTTCGACGTCACCTACACCGGCGACACCAATGGGGTGGGGTATGAAGTGGATGTCTACGGCTGGGTGCATGGCGATTTCAAGGCGACCGCGCTCACGGGCGGCGTCAACGTGGGGCTCATCTCAGGCAATGCAACAGTTGAAGCGCAGCAAATCTGCCTCTCCGCCCTCTCGGGCGGCAATCTCGTGTTCCATGCGAGCGACAACGTGAAGCTGGAGGGAAATGTGACGGTAAAAGACCTGTTGAGGATTGACGAGAAAGAGGAAAACGGAGTCAGGACGCGGGCGGATATCACCATCGACAGTTCCCTGGCGACTGGAGCGGATGGCACGATCGAGCTGTATGGAAAGAACATTACCGGAAAGGCGGCAAACCAAACCATAACCACCGATTTCCTTTACCTCCAGGCCAACGACACCATCAACATCCAGCAGACCTTCCGCGGAGATATCTTGGAAGCCGTCGGCTCCAACGGCGTGACCTTGGGCGCGGTGGGGGATGACGTGCAGCCTGTCAGCTACTTCGCGTCTATCGCTTCCAGCAAGGGCTGTGTCACCATCGGCTCCTTCACCGGCATCACCCTCGACGCGACCGCATCCGACGCACTGACCGTCGAGGGCAACATTGTTTCAGAGGGAATAGACATGTGGGGCGACCCCGGCGACATCTACCTCAAGGGAGCGAGCGTTTCCACCCAAGCCATCACCGCCGACGGCAAGGTCGAGCTCAAAAGCACCGGGCCGGACTACATCGGCCAGGACGGACGGGACGCGGCGTCCATTGCCGTGGGTGCATCCAGTGCGGGAGACTCCATCAAAGCCTTTTCGTTGAACGCGAACGCGTTCGGGAGCATCTCGGTTGCGGGGCATTTGAGCACGGATCAACGCGCCACCCTGAAAGCCGGCGGGGACATCACCTTCGGCGACGAGGCGGTGGTGCGCGGCTCGCTGGATGCAACGGCGACGGGGAAAGTCGATATGGAGGGCTTCTTCTATGACTGCGAAGAGATAACCATCAATGCCGGAGGCGAGATGAAGCTGGGTATGGTGGGGGCATTGGGAATATGCGAGGAGGAAGGGGGACCGGTGGAAAACCATCCCGTCGGGAACGTGTACCTCTCTTCCGTATTCGGGCCGGTCACCATCGATTGTTTCGCGGGCCGCACCATCAACGCATCCTCGGGCGGCGCCCTGACCATCGGGAACAGTGAAGATGATGTGGGCATCGACTCAACGGGGGAAGGCATGTGGAATGCGGACGGCACCGGGAGCGGCCCCTTCGCCGTCTGTCTCGAAGGCTACTCCATCTCCGCACAATACATCACCAGCAAGGGCGCGGTCTCCCTCCATAGCACCGGCATGGACACAACCGACGACTACGACGAGCCCCTGCCGTCCATTGAGGTGAACGGCAATGTCAGCACGAATGCGCTGCAGGCAACGGCGATGGAGAGCATCGCGCTGCGCGGCGTCGTGGATATCAAGGGTAACGGCGGGCCGGATTCCATCATCAGGGCCGGCGGGCAAGTTGAATTCGGCGACCTGTTGACGGTGGAGGAGGCCAGGTTCAACATCATGAACATTGCGGAGGCCAGCGACCTGACAACGGCTGACGTCACCATCGGCACCAACGCCACCATAGGCGTGTACACCGGCTCCACCGCCGCGGAGGACCAAGAGGGCACGCTCACCATCGCCGGGGACTACACCCTCACCGCCGGGGTGGGCGCCTTGCTCAACGCCGACCTGGTGATGGAGGAAGACTCCACGCTGGATGTCTCCGCCGCCGGGGGTGTCGGCGGCCTGCAGATGGGCAGCACCGTGACGCTGGACCCGGGCCGCGTGCTTCTCTCCGATGCCGACATGGAAGCGGTGGGAGCCCTGGAATTCAAGGGCATGTACGACCTGTTCAGCGGGGTGGACGGCCTGTGCCTGGACGGCGACTTCAACTTCCTGGAGGAGCTTGGCTTGACCGAGCCCTGGGTGAAGGCGGCCGATGTGTTCGCCAATCCCGAGTTTGACGACGAGAGGGAATACTACCTGTTCTACAGCGGTGCCGCCCAGGGCGGCGCGGGAGAACGGGTGGGCACCGTCTACCTCATGCAGATACCGGAACCCGCAACGGGGGGACTTTCCCTGCTGGCTCTTGCCCTGCTTGCGAGCCGCAGGAAACGCAGGTGATTGACTATGTGCTATGTCCTAGGTGCTGTTTGTCGATTGGCGAGGGAAGCCGCGCTCCCAACCCTGCTGCTCTGCCCCCTGTCCTGCATGCCCGCGGCAGAGGCCCTGGAGGTGCAGGACGCAGTGGATGCAGTGGTGGACTACGCCCGCAAGGCCATGTACCCGCAGACCCCCGTTTCCCTGCGGAAGGCTGCGGCGGGTATGCTCTTCATCGGCGGCATGGCCGACGAGTGGACCGGCATCATGTACAACACGGGCAGGCACACCCCGCCGCTGCCCATCGGCGGCAACCAGGTGCGCGCGTACTACCACTGGCACCTGGGCGACCCCGGGAACTTCGACCGGGCGGTTGAGAGGCTGGCGGAGCGCCTGCAGGCCTTCCGCACCATCAACCCCGCCGCACCGCTCCTGCTCGCGGGGCACTCCCTGGGCGCCGCCACCGCCCTGCGGGTTGCAGCCAAGCTGGACGGCAGGCCCGGCGGCCCCGTCTACCTTGTCACGCTCGACCCCGTGGACCGCCTCACCGCCCCCACCCGCCCGAAATGCGTCACCTGGTGGGGGAACAGCTATATCGTGAATTCCCAAGACGTGCGCGACTTCATCCCGCAGGTGGGCGGGCGCTGGAACGAATGCAAGGGCGCGGACGTGAACATACGCATGGACGGGCGCACGCGGGACGGCTACGGCTTTCCGTACCAGCACGGCGGAGCCAGGAGCATGCTCTTCTGCAAGGGTGACGCCGCGCAGTCCCTCTACGACCAGCTGTGCGACCAAATCGGCAAGCCGCGGCAGTAACGCTTGCCGGGCTTGGGCTATTGCCCAACGCTGTCGCCGATGACGGGGGCGAGGGCTTCCCGCAGGGCGGCTGAGCCGTAGTAGTCGCTGTCGTGGAGCATGTTGATGATGAGCGGCAGGGCTTCCGTGGCGGGTTCGTCCTGGAGCATCTTCAGGGCCTCCTGCAGCAGGGCGTCGTCCGCCTCCACATCCATCTTTTGGCTATCCTCCTGCAGCTGGACCATGCGCTCCACAATCTCCTTGACCTTGGGGGCGGCGGCATCCGCGGCGGCCTTGTCCTGCACCAGGGCTAGGGCGTCCCGCAGCTCGCGGATGCAGTCCACCTGCTTGCGGGTGTTGCCGAGGATGGCGTCGCGCGCGGCGGCGGCCTCGGCTGCGGCGGGGGTGGCGGGCGTATCTGCTGCGCACGCGCTGCCGAGCGGCATGAGCGCGGCGCAGAGGACGAGAATAAGGGCCTTCATGGCGGGGTGGGTCAGCTCTTCTTGCAGAATTCCTCCAGGCGGTCCAGACCCTCCTTGAGCACGTCCAGCGAGGTGCAGTAGGAGATGCGGATGGCGTGGTCGTTGCCGAAGGCGATGCCGGGCACGGCGGCCACCTTGTAGCGCTCCAGCAGCTTCTCGCACAGGTCAAGCGAGCCCATGCCCAGCTCCGTGGTGTCGATGAAGAAGTAGAAGGCGCCCTTGGGCTCCACCACCTTGATCTTGGGCATGGCGGCGAGGCGGCTGTACACGTACTGGCGGCGGAAGTCGTACTCCTCCTTGAGGTCGGCGATGAAGGTCTGTTCTCCCGTGAGGGCCTCGATGGCGCCGTACTGGCAGAACGTGGTGGCGTTGGATGCCGTGTGATCCAGGCTGAGCTTGATGGCCTTGGCGATCTCCGCGGGGGCGGCGGTGTAGCCGAGGCGCCAGCCGGTCATGGCGTAGGCCTTGGAGAAGCCGTTGACGGTGATGGTGAGGTTGTAGAGCTCCGGGCTGAGGGCGGCGATGGAGACGTGCTTGGCATCGCCGTAGATGAGGTGCTCGTAGATTTCGTCGGCCAGGATGAGGATGTCCTCCTCCACGGCGATTTCGCCGATGGCGCGCAGCTCGTCCTCGGAGTAGACGGCGCCGGTGGGGTTGTGGGGGGAGTTGATGATGATGAGCTTGGTGCGCGGGGTCATGGCGTTCTCAAACTCCTCCGCGGTAATCTTCCAGCCGTTCTCCGCCTTGGTTTCCACCAGCACGGGCGTGCCGCCGCACAGCTGCACCATGGACGGGTAGCTCACCCAGTACGGCGTGGGGATGATCACCTCGTCGCCGGGGTTGATGACCGCACGCAGCGCCGCGTACACCGCCGGCTTGGCGCCGGAGGTCACGCAAATCTGGTCGATGCCGTACTCCAGGCCGTTGTCGCGCTTGAGCTTGGCGGCAATGGCCTCGCGCAGGGCGGGGAGGCCGACGGAGGGGGTGTACTTGGTGGCGCCCTCGTTGAGGGCCTTGATGGCGGCCTGCTTGATGTTTTCCGGGGTGTCCTTGTCGGGCTCGCCGCCGGCGAGGCCGAACACCTGTTCGCCGCGGGCCTTCATTTCCTTGGCCTTGTTGGTGACGGCGAGCGTGAGGGAGGGCGTGAGGGAGGAGGCGTTCTCAGAGATGAAATCCATGGGGGGAATAATGTTAGATGTTGATATAGACGGATGCTGCGGCGTGCATACCGCGCGCCGCGGAGGAGTGTACCCCCGTGCGCGGCGGATTGCAAGACATTTCTGCGTGCGCGCGCGAAAATCGGGGCGGAATCTTCCTCCAACCCACAGGGAAAGCGCCCCTTACTGCTTGGCCAAAATGGCGCGCATCTGGGAGATGTCGATGCAGCGGCGGAGGGCGTACTCCGCGCCGTCGGAAAAGTCCTGGTAGCAGAAGGCCAGGTACTTCTTCATGCGGTTGCAGTGGCCGGCCTGGGTGATGTCCTCCGGCAGGATGCGCCCGGTCTCCTCGATGAGGGTTTCGTAGTAGGCGTGCATTTCGTCGCGCGTGGGCGCGCCGCCGCCGCGGATCATGCGGAAGAGGTACGGGTTGCGCACGGCGCCGCGGCCGAGCATCACGCCCGCGCACTCCGCAACCTCCATGGTGCGCAGCACGGATTCGTGGGTCTGCATGTCGCCGTTGAGCAGCACGGGGCACTGCAGGCCCTGCACGGCCTTGGGGCCGATGTACCAGTGCGGCTTGCCCGCATACAGCTGGGCTCGCGTACGCAGGTGGATCATTACCATGTCCGGCCGGGCTTCCGCCAGTACGGGCAGGATGGCATCGAACTCGTCCGCCTCCTGCCAGCCGATGCGGCATTTCACGCTGAACTTGCCCTCCGGCACGGCATCGCGCAGGCGCAGCAGGATTTCGCGGAAGTTCTCCAGGTTGCGCAGCAGGGCGGCGCCCGCGCCGTGGCGGTTCACCAGGGGTGACGGACAGCCCGCGTTCAGGTTGATGCCCGCAACGGGCAGCTTCAGCAGCTCCGCGGCGTCCCGCACCAGCGCGGCGGCATCGCTGCCCGCCAGCTGGGCGTGGATGGGGCAGCCGCTCTCGTTCTCGCGGATGCAGCGCAGGTTCTCGTCTGCCATGGCGCAGGTGGTGGCAGTGCTGCGGAAGTAGGGGGTGACCAGGAAATCCGGGAGGCTGCCGATGCGCGCCAGCGTGCGAACAAAGGCCAAATCCGTGACGTCCTGCATGGGAGCGAGTGCCAGTATCATGCCCCTACAATACCACGGACGGGCGGGAAACGCAACAATTTGTGCTTGACTTTTCCGCGCGGCGGGGGCATAAAGCGGGCGCAGTCCCGCGTGCGCGGGCATGCGCCGTCCCAAAGGTGCGTCCCGGGAACTCAATGTGGCGCAGCCCGGCATGCGCGGGCATGCGCAAGGCCTCAAAAATCCGCCATGAGATACGCCACCATCCTGATTCTGTCCGCCGCCGCGCTCCTGACCTCCTGCGAACCCGCCGCCGAGCTTGCGAACGCGGAGGGGTACGCTTTCAAGCGCCACTTGAACTTCACCCCCGGCGACGCTGTGAACGCCGGCTCCTGGGACGCCCCCGCGGGTATCACCGGAGCCCACGTCATCGTGGTGGACACCGGGCTGCAGAAGGCCAACTACTACATAGGCGACCACCTGGTGGGCACCTCCACCATATCCTCCGGCAAGGCGGGGCACGGCACGCCGTGCGGCACATTCCACGTGCTGGCCAAGGACGCGGACCACAAGTCGTCCACCTACGGCAGCATCGTGGACAGCGCCGGCAACACGCTGGTGGCGGAATACACGCAGGGGCAGCCCATCCCGGCGGGCGGCCACTATAAGGGAGCGGAGATGACCAACGCGCTGCAGCTGACCACGGGCGGCGTGTGGATGCACGAGGGCATTGTGACCTCCGCGCCGGAGAGCCACGGCTGCATCCGCCTGCCCAAGAAGATGGCCAAGATTTTCTTCGACAACACCTCCGTGGGCGACACGGTGATCATCAAGTAACCCGCGCCGCGCGGCGCAACCCATCCCCTGCATGGAAAAGGACGGCATCACATTCTACAACCGCTACACCGGGGAGATGGAGCGGGAAAAGGTCATGGGCGAGCGCGCCCTGCGCTGGATCTACGGCACCGCCACGGGAAAGCTGGCGCTGCATCTGCTCGTCAAGCGGGCGGTGGTGTCCAAGGTGATGGGCTGGTTGAAGGACCGCCCCTCCAGCGCGCGCTGCCTGCCGCAGTTCGTGCAGGAATACGGCATCGACATGACCGAGGCGGAGCGCGCCGTGGAGGATTACGCCTCGTTCAACGATTTCTTCACCCGCACGCTCAAGCCCGGCGCCCGCCCCGTCTGCGGGGAGGGCCTTGTGGCGCTGCCGGGGGACGGACGCCACAGCGGCTGGCAGGACGCCGCGGAAATGCGCGGCGCGTTCGTGAAGGGGCAGGGGTTCGATTTGCCCGCCCTGCTGGGCAGCGCCGAGCTGGCGCGCAAGTACGCGCACGGCACCGTGGTGCTCAGCCGCCTCTGCCCGGTGGACTACCACCGTTTCCACTTTGCGGTGTCCGGCACGCCGGAGGCCGCCGTGCGCATTCCCGGCCCGCTGGCCAGCGTTTCCCCGTACTGCCTGCGCCGCCGCATTTCCTGGCTCTGGACCAACAAGCGCGAGCTCACCGTCATCCACTCCGATGCCGTGGGCGACGTGCTCTCCCTGGCCGTGGGTGCCACCGGCGAGGCCGCGATCACCGAGACCTACACCCCCGGGCAGCACGTGGACAAGGCGCAGGAGCAGGGCTATTTC
>JAKSOT010000030.1 GCA_024405455.1 Akkermansia sp.
TCACCAACGATGCCGAACTCAACGCGGGCGATTCCCTCAACACCCGCATCACCGACCTGAAGTACAACCTGGTGGACAACACGCAGCTCTGCGTCTCCGGCGTATATTGGGCGGCGCCGCCCGCCCCCGTGCCGGAACCCGGCACCGCCACGCTCGGCATGCTGGCTCTGGTCGGACTTTGCGCGCGCCGCCGCAGGAAGTAGCACCTGTTTGACAAATTGTTTCACGCCCCGCCTGGCACACTGCCAAGCGGGGCGGTTTCTTTGGGCGCGAGGAGACAGTGCGGGAGTAGAGGTTATTTTGAATTTTTGATTTAGAATTTAGTATTTAGAATTTGTTTGTGTGCCTGCGTTGTGTGTATAAAGCCACCGCGCCCCTAGGGGCGCGGCTCTATTTCAAAATTGTAAATCGTCAATCGTAAATTGTAAATTCCCGGCGTTACGCCGGGAGCAGCCGCACCACCTTATCCGCCCTGGGCAGGGTGATGGTGACGCTGGTTCCGGTGCCCTCCTTGGAGGCGAAGGCGAGCGAGCCGCCGTGGTCCTTGATGATGCGGCGGACAATCAGGAGGCCGAGGCCGTTCCCCTTCTTCTTGGTGGAGCGGAAAGGCTCGTACATGGAGCCCATGACCTCGTGCGAGATGCCCGTTCCGGTGTCGCTGACGATGATGCGCACATCGGAGTCCGTGTGTGCGGTGGCGATGAAGATGCCGCCGTCGCTGCCGGGGATGGACTGGTAGGCGTTGCGGATGAGGTTGTAGAGGGCCTGGAAGAGCTGGTCGGGGTCGGCGGAGAGCTCCGGCTGCTTGGCGTCCAGCTCGGTGTGGACGGCGATGCCGCGCGGCGCGATCTCCGGGGTGAGGGTGGAGATGACGCGGTTGATGATGTCCGCGAGGTCCACGGGTTGGCGCTGCGGGCGCGTGGGGCGCATGGATTGCAGGAACTGGTGGAGCAGGGTGTCCAGACGGCGGGTCTCACCCAGCGCGTCCTCCAGCAGCGGGGCCACGCTTTCCCACTCCTGCGGCGGCAGCTTCTTGAGCTTGCGCTGGAGCAGCTGCAGGTTCAGGCCGAGGGAATTGAGCGGGTTGCCGATTTCATGCGCTACGGCGCTGGAGAGGTAGGTGAGCAGGTTCATCTGCTCCGCCTCCGCGTCCTCCTCGCCCTGCATGCGGGTTTCCGTGTCGTCGCGGATGAGCAGGAGGTACTCCGCGCCGTCGCCCACGGGAGTGATGAAGAAGTTGTAGTGGCGCGGTTCCGGGTAGTTGACCTGGAGGTCGCGGGTGACGGCCACGCCGCTGCCCTTGATGTCCTCCCAGCTGCAGGTGTTGCCCACCAGAACCTCGAACGGCTGCGCGAGCAGCTCGTGCAGCGGGCTGGCGTAGATCTTGGCCGCGGCGCGGTTGGCGAGCCGCGCATGCCCGTCCGCATCGAAGAGGATGAGCCCGTCGCGCAGGGCGTCGAACACGTCTTGCAGCAGACCCTTGTCGGAAGCCATGCGCAGGAAGATGCGGCGCAGCTCCTCCGTTCCCAGGCTGTCCAGGCGTTCCACAATCTTGCCTACAGTGTCCTTTTTCATGGCGGGTTCAGAAAGTGATTTCCAGCGTGGCGAAGTCGGCGGGCAGGGCGGCGCGCAGCAGGTGAGCCTCCGCATCGTACTCGCATGCAAGCTCCGCGCCGTCGCACACGGCGTGTGGCGCGGCGTCCCGCGGCAGGCCGTGCAGCGCGAACGCGAACTCCGTGCGGCCGTTGTCCAGGCTGCCGCTGCGCTCCGCGGAGAGCCGCAGGCCGCGCGCCTCTGCGTGGTAGCGGAATGCGTGCAGGCGGTACGCGCCGAAGCGTTCCGCGTCCGGCCCGTCGCCCGCATCCTCGTACAGGCTGCTGGTTTCCTCCGTGTCGGGCGCCCACCAGAGATCCAGCGTGCAGGGCGGCACGGGAAGCTCGCCCACGTACTGCTGCACGGGCCAGCGCGGGACGACGCAGCCGCCCTTCACCAGCACGGGAATGTGCGCGCGCACCACCGGGGTCACGAATTCCGCGTTGCTCACGGGCACGCGGTTGTCCGTGTGGTAGCAGTACCACGTGCCCGGCGGCACAAAGAGCTTCTGCTCCGCCTGGCCCTTGTAGTGCACGGGGACGACGTACAGGGCGTCGCCGAGGAAGAATTCCGTGCTGCGCCAGTACATGTCCGTGTTCTCATGGAGCATGAGCGCGAGGGAGCGTATGACGGGCGTGCCGTCGGCGTGGTAGCGGTGGAACTGGGTGTAGAGGTAGGGCAGGAGGCGGTAGCGCGCCTCGATGGCCTCGCGCACCAGCCCCTCCACCTCCGCGCCGAAGCACCAGGGCTCCTGGCCGCCGAATTCGCCGTTGTTGTGGTTGCGGAAGAACACGTGGAATGCCGCCATCTGCATCCATCGGCAGAACAGCTCCGGCGTGGGATGCCCCAGGAACCCGCCCGTGTCCGCCCCGCAGAACGACACCCCGCTGGCGCTCAGCCGCTGGATCATCAGGTTGGCCATCTGCAGGTTCTCCCAGTCGGAATCGTTGTCGCCCGTCCATGTGGCGGCCCAGCGCTGCAGACCCGCAAAGCCAGAGCGCGACAACACGAACGGCCTGCGCAGCGGCGCGGCCTGCTCCATGCCCTGCCGCGTGGCCTTGGCCATGCACTGGCCGTACACGTTGTGCGCTTTCAGGTGCGAGCAGGAGAAGCCGTCGAACGCGTGCCGCGTGTCGTCAGGGAACGTCTTGTCCGGGAACATCACCGGCTCGTTCATGTCCGTCCAGATGCCGCGCACGCCGTACTCCGCCACCTGGCGGTGGAACAGGCCCGCCCACCATTGCCGCGTGTCCTCCGATGTGAAGTCCGGGAAGTTGCACTCGCCGGGCCACACCGTGCCGCGCAGCAGCGCGCCGTCGTGGCGCCGGCAGAAGATGTTCCTCTCGAACCCGCTTTTCCAGACGTAGTTGTTGGGGTTGATTTTGATGCCGGGGTCCACGATGCAGACCACCTTGAAACCCTGCTCGCCGAGGCGGCGGATCATGCCGGGCGGGTCGGGGAAGTGGGTGCGGTCCCAGGTGAGGGCCTGGTATCGCTTCATGTGGTGGATGTCCAGGTGGATGGCGTCGCAGGGGATGCGGCGCTTGCGGAACTCGGCGGCCAAATCGGCGACCACCTGCTCCGGGTAGTAGCTCCACTTGCTCTGGTGGTAGCCCAGGGTCCAGAGCGGCGGCATGGGCGGCAGCCCGGTGAGCCGCGTGTACAGGCTCACCGTTTCCAGCGCCGTGGCTCCCAGGATGAAGTAGTAGTCCATCACCCCGCCGTCCGCCCCGAACAGCAGGCGGTCGTCGCGCTCCTTGCCGAAATCGAAGTAGGAGCGCATGGTGTTGTCGAAGAAGATGCCGTACTGGCGCCCCTCGTTGAGGCACAGGAAGAACGGGATGCTCTTGTAGAGGGGGTCGCTCTGCGGCGTGAACTTGTAGTGGTCCGCGCCCCACATCTCCAGGCGCCGCCCGCGCAGGTTCAGCTTGCCCGGCTTGTCGCCCAGGCCGAAGAAGTGCGCCTCCGGCGGCATCTCCTTCTGCACCCACACGAAGTCGTCACCTGTGCGCTCGTTGAGGCGGTGGCCGAAGCCGTCCGCATCCGCGCACAGGCACACGCCATCCGCATCGTAGAATTCCAGCCCGCTGTCGGCCTTGCGGATGTGCAGGGAGAGGCGCGGCGTGCGCACCTGCAGGAACTCCCCGCGGTCTTCCGCCTGGAGCTGCGGCGGCGCCGCGCGGTACTCCGGCGCCACCCCGTAGGTCGGGATGTTCTCGAACACCGGGCTGGTCACGTAGCGGCAGCGCACAAGCCCCTCCTCCAGGAAGGACAGCCGCAGCTTGCTGTGCGACAGCACCACCTCCAGCGTGTGCTGGGAAACCCACACCGTGCGCTCCACCTTCTGCCTGCTCATGGGCATGGGGGATTAAAGGGGAAAGGGGGAAATCCTAACCGGGAGGCCACTGCATGGAGCGCCCGCCGATGATGTGGATATGCAGGTGCGGCACGGTCTGGCCGCCGTCCTCCCCGGTGTTGAGCACCGTGCGGAACCCGCTCTCCGCGATTCCCTCAGCACGTGCGATATCCCCCACCTTCAGCATCAGGTGCGAGAGCAGCGCCGCATCCTCCGCTGTGGCGCACGTGATGTCCCGCAACGGCTTGCGCGGCACCAGCAGGATGTGCACCGGCGCGCTCGGCGATATATCCCGGAACGCCATGCACATCTCGTCCTCGTACACCATGTCGGACGGTATCTCCTTGTCTGCTATTTTCTGGAACAACGTCTTTTCCATAGCACCCGCAAGCCTACCACAATTCCCGCGCACGCGCAACAAAAAAGGGATGCGGAGCTACACGCCCTGGCGGTCGTAGAGCTCCTTGTAGAGCGGGCAGGTGGCGTAGAGGCGGTCGTGGGGGCCGTCGGCGATGATGCGGCCGTGGTCGAAGACGAGGATGCGGTGGGCCATGCGGATGGTGCTGAAGCGGTGTGCCACGATGAGGGTGGTGCGGCCCTGCGCCAGGCGCTCCAGGGATTGCTGGATGGCGTGCTCGCCCTCGGCGTCCAGCGAGGCGGTGGCCTCGTCCAGAATGAGGATGGGGGCGTCTTTCACGAAGGCGCGGGCGATGGCGACCCTCTGCCGCTGGCCGCCGGAGATGCCGGCGCCTCCCTGGCCGAGCTCGGTGTCCAGGCCGTCGGGCAGGTTGGCGGCGAAGGCGTCCACCCCGGCGGCGCGGGCGGCGGCCTCAATCTCCGCATCCGTGGCGCCGGGCCTGCCGAGGGCGATGTTCTGGCGGATGGTGCCGCTGAAGAGCAGCGCCTGCTGCCCCACGTAGGCCAGCTGGGAGCGGAGGTCGTGCGAGTTCAGCTCGCGCACGTTGATGCCGTCTGTCTCCACGGCTCCCTGCGTGGTGTCGTAGAAGCGCGGGATGAGGTTGGCGAAGGTGGTCTTGCCCGCGCCGCTGGGGCCCACCAGACCCACGATCTGGCCGGGCGGGATGGAGAGGTCGATGTCGTGCAGCACGGCGTGCCCGTCCTCGAAGGTGAAGTTGACGTGGTGGAAGTCCAGCGCGCCGCGGAGCCCGCCGTCCGGGAGCAGGCGCGGGTTCTCGGGTTCGGGGATGGAGTTGGGCTCGTTGAGGATTTCCGCGAGGCGGTGGATGGAGCCCTGGGCCTCGTTGAAGCGGTTGAAGGCGTTGCCGGCGCGCTTGAGTGCATCGAACGCGAAGAACAGCGCGCCCGCCATCGCCATGAAGTCCGTGAGCGACATGCCGCACAGGCGCCCGCACACCATCAGGAACGCCAGCGCCACCGCGGTCACTGTCTCCATCACGGGAACGAGGGCCTTCTGGTACTTGATGAGCTTGACGTAGTTGGTGCAGTAGCGGAGGGAGACCTGGGAGAAGGAGCGGATTTCGCGTTCCTCCATGGCGTAGGCGCGGACCTCCCGCTGGGTTTCGAGGTTCTGCTGGACGGCGGTGTTGAGCTCGCCGAGTCCCTCCTGCGCGCGCAGGGCCTTCTTGGCGATGCGCTTGCCGAACACGATGATGGGCCACGCCGCCAGCCCGATGAACACCAGGTTCACGAAGAACAGCAGGCCGTTGCCCGACATCACCAGCAGCCACACGAACGCCGCCAGCGCGCAGAGCGCGGTGATGGGCTGCTTCACCAAATCGTTGGCCACGTTGGAGAGGATGGTCTGCACGTTGGCGGTGTCCGCGGCGATACGGCTCACCACGTCGCCCTTGCGGCGGTGGTGCAGGAAGGCGATGGGCAGCTCCTGCACGCGTTGGAACACCGCCATGCGCAGGGTTTCCAGGATGCGAAGCCCCAGCAGGTTCACCATCACCGCGTTCAGCCACATGGCAAACCCGCGCACAACGAACACCAGCGGCAGCATGGCGCACGCCGCCAGCAGCAGGCTCAGGTGGTCCCACTCCGCCAGCGACGGCGCGTACTCCAGTATCTCCGGCGTGTCGCCGCTCTCGCTGCGGAACACCAGCGGGAACACGAACTTCACCATCATGGGCACGCCCATGCCGCTCGCCGCCGCCGCCACCATGCCCGTGAGGAACACAATGCCCAGCAACCCCAGGTGCGGCACCAGGAAGCGCTTCACGAAGTAGGTGTACGTCTTCAGCATGCGCTCTCCTTTCCATGCTCCTCGCGCCGCACCTGTTCGTCGTACAGGTGGCGGTAGAGGACGCAGCTCTCGTACAGCTCCGCGTGCGGGCCGTCCGCCACGATGCGGCCGGACTCGAACACCAGGATGCGGGAGGCCATGCGGATGGTGCTGAAGCGGTGGGCGATGATGAAGGTGGTGTGCCCCTGCGCCAGCTCCTGCAGCGCGCCCTGGATGGCGGCCTCGCTCTTCATGTCCAGCGCAGAGGTCGCCTCGTCCAATATCAGGATGGGTGCATTCTTCAGGAAGGCGCGCGCGATGGAGACGCGCTGGCGCTGGCCGCCGGAGAGGCCGTTGCCGCCCTCCTCCAGCATGCGGTCGTACCCGGCGGGGTCCGTGTTGGCGAACTCGTCCACCTTGGCGCGCTCGGCGGCGCGCTCCACGGCGGCATCATCCGCACCGGGGTTGCCCACGCGTATGTTCTCGCGGATGGTGCCGCGGAAGAGCGCGGAGAACTGGGACACCAGGCCGATGGCGCGCGTGCGCTCCGCCCGCGTGAGCTGGCGCACGTCCACGCCGTCGATGGACACGGAGCCGGAGTCGGGGTCGTAGAAGCGGCAGACGAGGTTGATGAAGGTGGTCTTGCCGGAGCCGCTGGGACCCACCAGCGCCACCACCTGGCCGGGCGGCACGCTCACCGTGATGTCGTGCAGCACGGGCGTGTCCTCCACATAGCCGAAGCACACGTTGCGGAAGTCCACGGCGCCGCGCGTGGGCTGCGGCAGCGGCTGCGGGGCGGCGGGTTCCGGCGTCTCGTCCTTCGCGTGCAGGATTTCGTTGACGCCCTCGATGCCGGCGCGCACCATCTGGCAGCAGTTGGCGGTGGCTCCCAAGCGCTTCACGGGGTCGTAGCAGAAGTAGAACGCGGTGGCGATGGCGGTGAACTGCTCCAGCGTGAGGCCGTCCTGCGCGCCGCGGTACAGCGCGAACGACAGCGCCAGCGCGGTGACAATCTCCACCAGCGGGGTGAGCAGGTGCTGCCAGATGGCAATGCGCATGAGCATGCGGTTGAAGTAGCGGATGGCCTCCTGGAGCAGGCCCTCCTGGCGCTTCTCCAGGTTGAAGGCGCGCACCTCCCGCTGCGCGGAAAGGGTTTCCTCAATGGTGGAGGTGATGATGTTCATGCCCACCAGGGATTTGCGGACGTGCTTGACCAGCTTCTTGCCCACGAAGTGGATAACGGGTATCACCGCCGCGGTGATGATGAGGTTGCCCAGCAGCATGGCGCTCTCCCGGCTCGTCAGTGCCGCGAACAGCAGGTATCCCACCGCCGCCACCAGGATGAACGGCTGGATGAGGATGTCGTTCAATATGGTGATGAGCCCCTGCTGGATGTTCTGCGTGTACTGCACCACCACCGTCATCAGGTCGCCGCGCTTCTTGCGGTCGTGGAACGAGAACGAGAGCCACTGCAGCCGCGCGAAGATCTCCGTGCGCATGTCGGAGAGCGCCAGCATGCCCGCTTTGGTCAGCAGGTACGCGTTCAGGTACGTGGCCACGCCGCGTACCGCCATGATGAGCGGAATGAGCAGCGCCGCGCTCCACAGCACCGCGGAAGACATCTCGTCCGCCGCCACGTGCGCCTCCAGCCACACCCGCACCGCCTCCGGCGGCTGCGCCTCGCCGAACACCACAGGGAACACGTAGCGTATCATGAACGGCAGGCCGAACCCGCTGGCCGCAGCCGCAACCATGCCCGCCAGCACACCCAACACCACGCAGCGCATGATGCGCCGGGAACCCAGCACATACCGCCTCACCACGGGCGAGATGACCGCCCATGCGCTTTCTTCACGCTCCTGTGTGCCGTTTGCCAACAATGGCATTATACCAAACCCAATGGGGATTGACAATTTTCAATTGCCAATCCCCGCAGGCTTTGGAATTTCCCGCGCAACGCGCGGCTAACTTTATCAATTGTAAATCGTCAATTGTAAATTGTAAATCCCTCAGGCTTGTTCCTCCAGCGCTGCCTGCGCGGCGGCGATGCGGGCGGTGGGCACGCGGTAGGGGGAGCAGGACACGTAGGTGAGGCCCAGCTTGTGGCAGAACTTCACGGAGGCGGGGTCGCCGCCGTGCTCGCCGCAGATGCCGATCTTCATGCCGGGGCGGGTGCTGCGGCCCTTCTCCACGCCGATGCGCATGAGCGCGCCGACGCCGCCCTGGTCGATGCTGGCGAAGACGTTGCGGGAGATGATTTCCAGGTTCTGGTAGGTGCCGAGGAAGGCGCCGGCGTCGTCTCGGCTCATGCCGAGCCCGGTCTGGGTGAGATCGTTGGTGCCGAAGGAGAAGAACTCCGCGGTCTGGGCGATTTCATCCGCCGTGACGCAGGCGCGGGGGATTTCGATCATGGTGCCGACCTTGTAGGAGATGCTGTGGCCCTTGGCGGCGAAGACCTCCTGTGCGACGCGGTCGATGATTTCCTTCTGGAGGTCGAGCTCGCGCTTGAAGGAGACGAGGGGGACCATGATTTCGGGGTGTACCTCCACGCCGTCCTCCTCCTGCACCTCGATGGCGGCCTCCAGGATGGCGCGTGCCTGCATCTCGGTGATTTCCGGGTAGGCGATGCCGAGGCGGCAGCCGCGGTGGCCGAGCATGGGGTTGAACTCATGCAGCTCTGAGACGCGGCGCATGATGAGCTCCACGGGCATGTGCATCTTGTTGGCCAGATCCAGCTGCTGCTCCTTGGTCTGCGGCAGGAACTCGTGCAGGGGCGGGTCCAGCAGGCGGATGGTGCCGGGGCGCCCCGCCAGCGTCTTGAAGATGCCCTTGAAGTCGCTCTTCTGGAAGGGCAGGAGCTTGGCCACCGCCTCCTTGCGGTCGTCGATGCGCTCGGACAAAATCATGCGGCGCATGAAATCGATGCGGTTGCCGCTGAAGAACATGTGCTCCGTGCGGCAGAGGCCGATGCCGACGGCGCCGAAGGCGACGGCCACGGCGGCCTGCTCCGGGGAGTCTGCGTTGGTGCGCACCTGCAGCTTGGTGGCCTTCTCGCACCACTCCATCACGCGGGCGAAGTTGCGGTAGCTGCGGCTGTCCTCAGGCTTGCGGGTCTTGTTGATGAGCACCTGGATGATGGAGCTGGGCGCGGTGGGCAGCTTGCCGGCGTACACCTGGCCTGCCGTGCCGTCCAGAGAGAGGTAGTCGCCCTCGTTGTACACCTTGCCGCCGATGGCGACGGTGCGGGCCTCGTAGTCGATTTCCAAGTCCTGCACGCCGCAGACGCAGACCTTGCCCATCTGGCGGGCCACCAGGGCGGCGTGGCTGGAAAGTCCGCCGCGCGCGGTGAGGATGCCTTCCGCGGCAATCATGCCGCGCAGGTCCTCCGGGGATGTCTCCAGGCGCACCAGCAGCACCTTCTCGCCGCGCTG
Source organism: Akkermansia sp. (assembly GCA_024405455.1). Lineage (GTDB taxonomy): Bacteria > Verrucomicrobiota > Verrucomicrobiia > Verrucomicrobiales > Akkermansiaceae > Akkermansia. The sequence continues at coordinate 9,587 of JAKSOT010000030.1, forward strand.
GGTGGCCTCGATGCACCGCTTGGCGTTCAGGTAGAAACGCCCGGAAGCCGCGCCGGGGCCCGCGTTCAGGCCGCGCGCAATCACCTTGGCCTCCGCGGCCGCCTTCTCGTCGAACACGGGCGCGAGCACCTGGTCCACCTGGTCCGCGGGGATGCGCTTCACGGCGGTCTTCCAGTCGATGAGCCCCTCGCGCTCCATCTCGCAGGCGATGCGGAAGGCGGCGATGCCGGTGCGCTTGCCGTTGCGGGTCTGGAGCATGTAGACCTTGCGGTCCTGGATGGTGAACTCGAAGTCCTGCATGTCGCGGAAGTGGTCCTCCAGCTTCTTGCGGATGGAGCAGAGCTCCTCGTAGGCGGAGGGCATGACCTCCGCGAGCCTGGAGACGGGGTCGGGCGTGCGCACGCCGGCCACCACGTCCTCGCCTTGGGCGTTCATGAGGAACTCGCCGTAGAACTCGTTGGCACCGATGGCGGGGTTGCGGGTGAAGGCCACGCCGGAGCCGGACTCGTTGGAGGTGTTGCCGAAGACCATGCACTGCACGTTCACGGCGGTGCCCCATTCCGCGGGGATGCCGTACTTCTGGCGGTAGGTGATGGCGCGCTCGTTGTTCCAGGAGCCGAACACCGCGCCGATGGCACCCTGCAGCTGCTCCCACGGGTCTGCCGGGAAGGCGTGCCCGGTGCGCAGCAGCACCAGCTTCTTGAAGCGCTTCACCAGCTCCTGGCAGTCCTCCGCCGTGAGCTTGGCGTCCGAGATGTCCTTGCCGTAGCGCTCCGTCTTCACCGCGTGGATGACGCTCTCGAACGGCTCCAGGTCCTCGCCGTCCTCCTTCTGCACGCCCAGCACCACATCCCCGTACATCTGCACGAAGCGGCGGTAGCAGTCCCACGCGAAGCGCGGGTTGCCCGTGGCCTCCGCCATGGCCTTCACCGTGTCGTCGTTCAGGCCCAGGTTCAAAATCGTGTCCATCATGCCCGGCATGGATTCCCGCGCGCCGCTGCGAACGGAAACCAGCAGCGGCATCTCGTCCGTGGCGCCGAACTTGTGCCCCACCAGCTTCTCCATGCGCGCTATGCCGTCACGTACCAAACCCTCCAGCTCCGCAGGGTAGCTCTTGTCGTGGTCGTAGTAGTACGTGCAGACCTCCGTGGTGATGGTGAACCCCGGAGGCACCGGCAGGCCGATGCGGGCCATTTCCGCCAGGTTCGCTCCCTTGCCGCCCAGCAGCGGCTTCATGTCCCCGTTGCCGTCGGCGCTTCCGCCCCCAAAGTGGTATACTATCTTGTCCATGTCTTTTTTCCTTTCTGCTTGGTTAATGATTTCGCGTGTGCGCGCAAGGTAGCGGAACACCCCCCTTTTGTCAAGTTTTTTCCCTGTGCGCGCCAAAACATGCATGTCCATCCCATGGTTGCCCGTCACCGTTTCCCCTGAATGGCAAATAATCTATCATATCCGCAGGATAAAACTTGACAAGGTGTCAGATATAGTCTATAAAACCTCTCATGAAAGGCAAATGGCCAATACCGGCGGGGGTGGTTTCCGCCTTGCGGAAGGTGGGGATGGATATCCGCGATGCACGCCGGCGCCGTCGGTTGACGATGGCGCTGGTGGCGGAGCGCGCGATGATATCGCCGGCCACGCTGGGGCGGATAGAGCGTGGGGACGGCGGGGTAGGCATCGGGAGCTATGCGGCGGTGCTGCATGCGCTGGGCATGCTGCCGCTGCTGCGGGATGCGCTGGATTTGAGCCGCGACGCGGTGGGGCAGGCGCTCAATGTGGAGCAGCTGCCCAAGCGTGTGCGTATGAAGTAGCGTTATGGGCGAGACGGAGATAGGCGTGTACACGGAGCTGCCGGGCGGGGACGCCCCCGTGCGGGTGGGTACGCTGTGGGTCGGCGGCAACCGGCAGAGGCAGAGTGCGCGGTTCGAGTACGCGGGGGCGTGGCTGGCACATCCGCAGGCGTATGCTCTGGAGCCGGCGTTGCCGCTGGTGCGGGGCTCGCAGTACACGGCGCACGCGTTGTTCGGCAGCATGGCGGATTCCAGCCCCGACCGCTGGGGGCGCACGCTCATGAAGCGCGCGGAGGCCTCGCGCGCACGCGGAGCGGGGGAACAGCCGCGCTGGCTGTCGGAGGCGGATTACCTGCTGCGCGTGTGCGATGTCGCGCGTCAGGGCGCGCTGCGCTACAGCCTGGACGGCGGCGCCACCTTCATGGACGACAGCACCGCGAACGCCGTGCCGCCGCTGGTGGACCTGCGCAAGCTGCAGCATGCGGTGGACGGCACGGTGTCGGACAATGCCGGTGATGCCGACCTGCGCCTGCTGTTGGCGCCGGGCTCGTCGCTGGGCGGTGCGTGGCCCAAGGCGTGCGTGCGCGACGAGCGGGGGAGGCTCTGCATCGCAAAGTTCTCCCGTGCCGACCAGGATTACGATGTGGTGGCGTGGGAGGCGGTGGCGCTGCGGCTGGCGCAGGCGGCGGGTCTGCAGGTGCCGCCGTTCCGCCTGGAGACGCTGGTGGTGGAAGGCAGGCGCCGCCATGTCCTGCTGGTGGAGAAGTTTGACCGCGGTCCCGCGGGAGAGCGCATCCCGTACCTTTCCGCCATGAGCATGCTGGATGCCGCAGACGGCGAGCGCCGCAGCTACCTGGAGCTGGCGGAGAGCATGCAGCAGAACTGCGTGGATGCGCGGCATGACCTGCGCGAGCTGTGGCGGCGCGCCGCTTTCAGCCTGATGGTCTCCAACACGGACGACCACCTGCGCAACCACGGCTTCCTGCGCCTGCGTCCCGGCGGCTGGGAGCTGTCGCCGTTGTTCGATGTCAACCCCACGCCGCCCGACGTGGCGCCGCGCGTGCTGACCACCCCGCTCGCGCCGGAGGGGGACGAGGTGGGCCGCGTGCTGCTCCTGGAGAGCTCCGCGCTGTTCCATTTGCGGCGCGCGGAGGCGGAGGCCGCTTGGCGCCGGCTGGAAAGCGCCGTGGCGGGTTGGCGCGCCGCGGCGGGCGCCTTCCGCATCCCCAAGCGCGAGCAGGACCGCTTGGCTGCCGCCTTCGCCCCGTGCGCGGGGTAGGGCGGTGCTTTCCGCTCCGCCACCGCCCTCCCGATAACACCCCGCCGCACGGGGTGCCCGGGGAGGATTTTTCACGCCCCATATCTGGCGGCGGCAGGTTGCCGCAGGGGTGGGGTGGAGGACGCTGAAATTCCCCCCGCAACCCCCCGCACACGCTTTGGAATTCCGCGCCTTGCAAGCCTGTATGTTAGAACAATTCCAAGAATTGGCATATTCCGCCAAAACACAAGATATGGTGTAGCTGCGGAAAAACACCCACCATATTTCGTGGAGAAAAAATTTCGGAAAAATGAATTTTTTTCTTGCAAGGGAGATTTTGGGATGGTACGTTGGGCTCGGTTGCCGCCCCGCTGGTGAGGGGGCTGTGACGGACCGCGCAAGACCGCGCGCCGCACAGCAGCTTCAGCAGCGGGCCGGCAGGAACCACCAAGCAAAAGATTAACCTTCAAAGAAACGACACGACCATGCCGGAAATCATCAAACGCAACGGGAAGCGGGAGCGCTTCGAGGCCTACAAGGTGCAGCAGGCCATCGAGAAGGCGTTCCACGCATCCCAGGAAGACTACAACCCGCTGGTGTACGCCAACGTGCTGGACACCCTCAAGACGGAGGACTTCATCCCCGTGGAGAAGGTGCAGGATATCATCGAGAAGGAGCTCATGAAGGCGGGCGCGTACGAGACCGCGCGCAACTTCATCCGCTACCGCTTCCTCCACAAGATGCAGCGCGAGCAGATCGGCGGCATGTACCAGGGCAACACCTGGGTGGACTGCAAGCAGACCATCGAGGAGTACATCGGCAACACCGACTGGCGCATCAAGGCCAACTCCAACACCACCTACTCCAACGCCGGCCTGGTGAACAACACCGCAGGCAAGGTTATCGCCAACTACTGGCTGGACCAGGTGTACTCCCCGGAGGAGGGCGCCGCCCACCGCAACGGCGACTACCATATCCACGACCTGGACTGCCTCACGGGCTACTGCGCGGGCTGGAGCCTGCGAAACCTGCTCAACGAGGGCTTCAACGGCGTGCGCAGCCGCGTGAACAGCCGCCCGCCCAAGCATTTCCGCGAGGCCCTCGGCCAGATGGCCAACTTCCTCGGCATCCTGCAGAGCGAGTGGGCCGGCGCCCAGGCGTTCAGCTCGTTCGACACCTACCTCTCCCCCTACCTCTTCAAGGACCAGCTCCCCTTCGAGGAAGTGAAGAAGGCACTCCGCAGCTTCGTCTACAACCTCAACGTCCCCTCCCGCTGGGGGCAGAGCCCCTTCACCAACGTCACCATCGACTGGACCGTGCCGCGCGACCTGCGCGAGCAGCCGCCCTTCTCCGGCGGCCAGCACATCTTCACCGACCTGCACGACGAGAAGCTGGAGAAGCTTGCCAAGGAGCGCGGCGCGTCCTCCCTGGACAACATGACCTACAAGCATTTCCAGCAGGAGATGAAGGTCATCCAGAAAGCCTTCTACGAGGTGCTCACGGAAGGCGACAGCACCGGCCAGCCCTTCACCTTCCCCATCCCCACCGTCAACATCACGGAGGACTTCGACTGGGACGACGAGAACGTGCCGCTGCTCTTCGAGAACGCCGCCAAGATCGGCTCCTCCTACTTCCAGAACTTCGTGGGCTCCCAGTACAAGATTGACGAGAACGGCAACCGCGTGATCGACGAGGAGGCGTACAAGCCGGACGCCGTGCGCTCCATGTGCTGCCGCCTGCAGCTGGACCTGCGCGAGCTGCTCAAGCGCGGCGGCGGCCTCTTCGGCTCCGCGGAGATGACCGGCTCCATCGGCGTGGTCACCATCAACATGGCGCGCCTGGGCTATCTGTACAAGGGCAACAAGGAACTGCTGTTCGCCAAGCTCGGCGAGCTGATGGACCTCGCCAAGAGCACGCTGGAGAAGAAGCGCGTGTTCATCAACGAGCTCTACGACCGCGGCCTCTACCCCTACACCAAGCGCTATCTCCCGCACCTCCGCAACCACTTCTCCACCATCGGCCTCAACGGCGTCAACGAGATGCTCCGCAACTTCTCCAACGACACCATGAACACCGCCACCCCGGAGGGTATCGCCTTTGCGGAGGAACTCCTCCACTACATGCGCGAGCGCATCCGCTCCTATCAGGCCGAAACCGGAAACCTCTACAACCTGGAGGCCACCCCCGCGGAAGGCACCACCCACCGCTTCGCACGCGAGGACGCCAAGCGCTACCCGGACATCATCCAGTCCGGCTCCCCCGGCCACCGCTACTACACCAACAGCTCCCAGCTGCCCGCAAGCTACACGCAGGACCTCTTCAAGGCCCTCAAGATGCAGGACAAGCTGCAGTGCTGCTACACCGGCGGAACCGTGTTCCACATGTACATGAACGAGGCCATCTCCTCCCCGGAGGCCTGCCGCGACATCGTGCGCAAGGTCCTCACCAACTTCAAGATGCCCTACATCACCGTCACCCCGCTCTTCTCCGTCTGCGAGAAGCACGGATACCTCAAGGGACGCCACGACTACTGCCCCAAGTGCGACGAGGAGCTGCTCGCCCAAGCACGCAAGGAGGAGCAGCCGGAACTCCCGCTTAACGTCTAACCCAAAACAAAATACAACACCATGCCTGAACAAGAAATCAAAGGAGTCGTCAAGACTGATGAGCAGCTGCTCCAGGAGAACGCCGACAAGCGCACCAAGTGCACCGTCTACACCCGCGTGATGGGCTACCACCGCCCCGTGGAAACCTTCAACGCCGGCAAGCAGGGCGAATTCGAGGAGCGCGAGCACTTCGTCGAACCCTGCGGCTGCTGCAGCCAGGACGCCATCCTCAAGTAAGCGATAATCCCGCGGGGTGCCTGTTCCCCCAGGCACCCCGCGTTTTTTTTGCCCAAATCGTCAATCGCCCGCGGCTCCGCCGCGCTAGCTTCCCAAATTGTCAATCGTCAATTGTAAATTGTAAATCCAAATTGCGTCACCCCGCAGACATCACCCCGCTCACCTTTATCGACTACCCCAAGAAGGCAGCCTGCATCTTCTGGTACACCGGGTGCAACCTGCGCTGCCCGTACTGCTACAACCCGGAACTGGTGCTGAGCAGCGGCGGCGGCGTGGACGAGATGGCCTTCCTGCGCGAGCGCGCCGGGTTCCTGGATGCCGTCGTCCTCTCCGGCGGTGAATGTACCCTCAACCCGGATATCATCCCCCTCTGCCGCCAAATCAAGCAGCTCGGATACCTCGTCAAGACCGACACCAACGGCAGCAACCCCGATGTGGTGCGCGCCCTGCTGGAGGAGAGGCTCGTGGACTACGTGGCGCTGGACAACAAGATGCCCTCCACGCGCAGCTGGCGCGTGCCCGGCGGCGCGCTCCTCTTCGACCGCTTCAAGGACACCCTCAAGCTCCTCCAAACCTACAAGGTGCCCCATGAGGTCCGCACCACCGTGCACCCCGACTTGCTGGACGAGGCCGACATCCTCCAAATGATCCGCGAGGCCCATCACCTGGGCTACAACCAAACCTACTACCTGCAACTCTTCTTCAACGAGGGCAAGGTCAAGACCCTCGGCAACATGAAGCCCCCCTCCCGCCGGTACGACCGCCAACTCCTCAACGAAATGTCACCCCTCCCCATCGGCTACCGCAACTTCCCCGAGGACCGCTGGTAGTTCACGCGCGCCTTGTCACGCCAAAGCGCCACAGGCGCGGCGGCGGAGCCTAAATTTCAAATAGTACCTAGTACATAGTACTTAGTAAATCCCTTAAACAAGGTGCTTGATAATGTTTTCCCTCTCGCCGGGGAGCATGTCGATGACGGGAATCTCGATCATGGTGTAGCAACCGGGCTGCTGCTTGAGGGAGGCGCGGGCCACGTTCACCAGCACCTGCGCCGTGAGCGCGGGGTTGTTGATCTTCATGTTGAACTCGAAAAGCTGATTGTGCGTCTTGCCGCTCACGCCCTTGCGGGTCAGGTTCACGCCGTGGCCCACATCGTTGAGCGCATCCACGCTCTCCACCGCAAACACGTGCGTCTCGTCGGAAGCAAAGTAGGGATCCTCTTTAATGGCGGCCGTCACCTCGGCAAGGTCCGCCCCCTCCTCCAGCTCCACATACACCATGCGGCGGTGAATGCCCTCACCCACCGGGATGGTCATGGAGAGCGCATCCTTCACACCCGCCTTGGAGCGCACGCACACGCTGTGGCCCATGGAGCGACCCGGCCCGAAATTGGTGTAGGAAAGACCCTTGGGCGCCAGGCTCTCCATGAGCGTGCGCACCACGGAATCGGAACCGGGGTCCCATCCGGCGGAAATGATGGCAACCGTCCCGTGCTCCTTAGCCACCGGCATGAGCGCCGCGCGGTAGTCCAGGATGGATGTGTGGATATCGAAGGAATCAACCGTGTTGATGCCCATGGCTAGGCATTTCTCCGCGTGTTCACGGCACGACCGCGTGGGCGTGGCAAGAATCGCCACATCCACCTTGCCCAGCTCGGCAATGTCGCCCACCACCGCGTAGGACGCCAGCTCCGGGTAGCCCTCCCTGGATGCCGTGCGCCGCACAATGCCCACGCATTCCATGTCGGGCGACGCCTCAATCGCCTCCAGTGCGTACTTGCCGATATTCCCGTAACCGACGATAGCTGCCTTGATTTTGTTCATCTTCTTGTATGTATGTGAAACGCCCTCTCGCGCCGCAGCAGAATATATCACTCCCCGCTCCCCTTGACAAGGCAAACATGCGCCAGCTACGGACCGGCGTAGCCCGCAGGGCGTAGACGGAAGGCGCGGAGCCTCGGCAAGACCGCCGACGGCCCCGTTCAGGGCGCGCCGCAAGGCTCGGTAAGGCGGGTTGGACTGTACCGAAGCGTACAGCCCCCGTAGGGGGTTAGCCACCAATGGGGTGGTGGCTAACCATAGCTGCAACGGCTTGCCCGTTGCAGCGTAGACGGGCCAATCCCCACTCCCCCTAGGCAACAAATCCCTCGCCCTCCCCATCTCCGCCATCTAAACCACGCACATTTGCCCTCCCGAAGCCGCTGCCGCAAGGCATGAACGTGTCACGCAGAGGCTTTCGCGCGAGGTGTGCTTCATCTAGAAATGGGAGTCTTTTTTTCTTGTTTCGCGTGCTGCATGTGCTACCATATGGGCGTTCGGATGCCGACCAAATACCCAGCTATGTCCAGAACCACGTTCAATGAAGATTCGCGCGTCAAGGTGCCAGTGATATTGCAACTGGTACGATTGGGCTACGAATTTCTGCCACGGCCGGCATGGGAGAGTCAGCGCGAGCCGCAAACAAATATCTTGCGAAATGAGTTTGCGCGCGCCTATGTGCGGTTGAATGAAGGCAAGAACGAGGAAGATGCTCAGCGGTATATCGAAACGGTGCTGGTGCCGATGCTGTATAATAACGACTTGGGGCGGGAATTCTACAAGAAACTTGTGGCACAAACCACGGGGGAACGGTTGGTAGACTTCGACAACTTTGACAGCAATAGTTTCCACGTAGCGACGGAGGTTGACTGCACGAGCGAGGGTGAAGAGTTTAGGCCTGATATAACGGTGTTCGTGAACGGATTGCCGCTTGCTTTCTACGAGGTGAAGAAGCCCAACAGCAAGGAGCAGATGAAAGCGGAACGAGACCGCATGGCCCGACGCAACGCCCAGAGCTGTTTCCGGCGGTACATGAACGTGGCGCAGTTGATGCTGTTTTCGGGCAACCAAGAATACGCAGATAACAACCGTTGGCAAGGCAGTTTCTACTGTACAACATCCCATGATGCGCCGCATTTCAATTTTTTCCGAGAAAAGCCAGAGGTGGCTTTTACGCCGCACCTTTTGCGTGAATTGAGCGCTGACGAGATTCGCACCGTGCTGCGCGACACCAAATTGTCGGGGTATGAGCATACCCCCGAATTTCCGGTGCTTATCGATCCGCAAAGGCCCGCTGCACGTTTCGCCACCTCCCTCTTGTCGCGCGAGCGTTTCGAGTTCATGCTCCGCTTCGGCATCGCTTTTGTCGATAAAGAAGATAAAGGCGCGCGAAAACTGGAAAAACACATCATGCGTTATCCTCAGTTGTTTGCTTCGCTGCGGTTGCGCAAATGGCTCGATGAGGGACACATGCGCGGCACCATCTGGCATACGCAGGGTTCCGGCAAGACCGCGCTGGCATACAACACCGTCAAAAATCTGACAGACTACTACGGCAGGCTGGGTATTGTACCCAAGTTTTTCTTTGTGGTGGATCGCATTGACCTGGCAGATCAGGCCAGCGCGGAATTGGGCGCACGGGGTCTACACATCGTAAGGGCAGAAAGCCGCAAGGAGTTCGATGAATTGCTGCGCAGTCAGAGCGGTAGGGATGGCGATTGCGGCCAAGATGAAATCAATGTGATTAACATTCAGCGCTTCAAGTCCGATGGAGGCAAAATCGTTGCCCCTTACGGTACTAAGATTAAGCGCGTGTTCTTCATTGACGAGGCGCACCGCAGTTATAAGCCCACGGGTTCTTTTCTCGGCGCATTGCTGAATGTTGAAGCGGATTCCATCTACATTGGCCTAACTGGAACGCCAAGGTTGTCGGTACAGGAGGAGAATGAATCTCGAGAGTCCTATTTGAAGCGTGCGAAGGCCACAAAGGAGATATTCGGCGGATATATCGACACCTACTACTACAACCAGTCAATCCAGGATGGGTACACCCTGCGCTTATTGCATGAGGTTATCGAAACCCAGTACCGTCTTGTATTGGAAGAAGCATTGAATCAGGTGAAGATTGTGGTGGGTGATGCCAAGAAACGCAAGGTCCTTTACGCTCATGAAAAATTTGTCACTCCGCTCACGCAATACATCGTCACAGACCTGCTGAAGGCCCACGAAATACACGGTGACAATAGCATCGGCGGCATGGTTGTCTGCGATACTTCAGAACAGGCACGCATGATGATGAAGGTGCTGACGGAGAAGCACCCTGAAATTAAAGCTGCCCTCATTCTGCATGATGAAGGAACCAAAGAAAGCCGCAAGGCATTGACGGACAGATTCAAGAACGGTGAATTGGATTTGCTGGTGGTATACAACATGCTTCTGACTGGATTCGATGCGCCGAGACTCAAAAAACTATACATGGGCCGCATCGTTAAGGAGCACAATTTGCTTCAAACGCTCGCACGTGTCAATCGGCCCTACGGCAACTGGAAGTATGGGCATGTTGTGGATTTTGCCGATATCCGCAAAGCCTTTGATGCCGCCAATGCCGCCTATCTGGAGGAACTGAAAGAGGAATTGGGCGGCGATTGGGACAACTACGATGCCCTTTTCCATACGCGAGAGGAGATTCAGGCGAGTGTTGCCAAGATGAAAGACTACTTGTGGCGATACAGCCCTGATAACCTTGCTGACTTTGAACAAATTCTGGATACTGCCGATAAGAAAGAACTTCAGCAGTTGCACCGAACCCTTGCCGAAGCCCGAGAACTGCGCGCCAGCATCATAGGCGGCGGTTACGATATGAGCCTGGAAGATATTGACCGCTTCATCAGAATGGAGCGCATGGTGCGCGAGCGCCTGAGTGCCATCTATGCCAACGAGGCGTGGGCGCACGGGTCCGAGACCGAGGAATTGTTGGAAGCTGCATTGAACGGTTGCATGTTCGCATTCAAGCGCAAGGGAGACCCCGTGGAGTTGAAGATAGCGGACGAATTGGTGCAGAGGTTTAGAAAGGCCATGGGCCAGCTTGGCGGTTGCTTTGATCGAAAGGCCGCCGCATGGGCGCAGCTCAATGATGAATTGCGCCGCATATTTGGAGAAAAGGGTTTCAAGGAAATGTCGGCAGAAGAGTTGCAGACTTTACTTTCCAAGATGGATGAAGTGGAGCGCAAGCTCAAACAGATATTGCATGAGGAGCAGATTATCCTGCGCATGTACGACCACGATGCCAAGTACGCACGCCTTCATCGCTACCTGTTGCGGAAATATCCTGAACTGAACAAGTATGAGCGCAGCCTAGTGGATGCCTTGAACAAGGTGCGCTGCAAGGTGGACGATCTGCTGGATGACAATGCCAACCTCGTTGAAAACGAGGCATACTTTAAGAACACGCTCACCAGTACCATCTGGCGAACACTCATTGCTTACTCTACACCCAGCTTCAGCAAAGAGCAGAAGAACGACATATCGCAGACAATCTATCACGAATACCGCGAACACCTCACCCCCGCATAACGCATGGAAGACAGTATTCTTATCCGCACGCAAAAACTCATTGACGAGCTGAAAGCTACCTGTGCCGCCTATGGTTTGGGAAATGACGGCAACGAATACAAGGTTATCACTCAGGTTTTCCAGTACAAGTACCTGAACGACAAGTTCATGAAGTATGCCATTGAGCACGATATGCCCGAAGGTATGAGTCGCTACGATGGAATTCTGGCCATGGAGGGGGACGAGTTTGAGGATTTGGGGTATAGTTTGCCCGCCAACGTTGCACGTTTCAAAAAGGACCAACTCATCCCAAGTCTACACAACCGCCAGAATGAACCTGGGTTCGATAAACTCTTTGATGACACATTGACCGCTATAGCCGCGCAGAATGCCAAAATCTTCTCCGTGCGTACATCGGAACACACGTCTATCTTGATGTTTGAGCCTCTCAGTGTTTTCATCACTGATGCCAGCAAGCGCGCCGATTTCTGCCGCGCCATCATCAACAAGCTCTCCCAGTTTTCCTTTGAAGATGCGTTTGAGCAGGGGTACGACTTCTATTCCAGCATCTACGAGTACCTGATCCAAGACTACAACACGGATTCTGGCGGCAAGTATGCCGAGTATTTCACCCCGCACAGCGTCGGGCGTGTGATGGCCCAAATATTGGTAGATGGGCACCCCAAAAGCGTTACCTGTTATGATCCGTCCGCAGGGTCGGGAACCTTGCTGATGTGTCTGGCCGATCGCATCGGGCAGCAATGCTGCACCATCTTCTCCCAGGATATTTCTCAAAAATCCAGCGGACTGTTGCGCCTGAACCTCATTCTGAACGGCTTGGCGGCCTCCCTGCAGAACGTGGTGCAAGGCAATACCCTGAAAGAGCCTGGATTTTCCGAAAAGACGGGAGGTCTCAAAAAGTTTGACTACATCGTCTCCAACCCGCCTTTCAAGCTGGATTTCTCGGAGTACCGCGATATGTTGGATTCCAAAGAACGAAAGCACATCTTCTTTGCCGGTGTACCCAAAGTACCGAACAAGAAAAAGGAATCCATGGCGATTTACCTGTGCTTCCTACAACACGTCATCGCCTCCCTGAGCGCTAAGGGTAAAGCTGCCATCGTGGTGCCCAGCGGATTCCTTACCGCCAGCTCCTCTCTGGAAAAGAATATCCGTGAGAAACTGGTCAATCAAAAGTGGCTGCGTGGCGTAGTCAGCATGCCCTCTAACATTTTCGCTGCCACTGGCACCAGCGTTTCCGTAATCTTCATTGACAAGGCAGGGGCCGATAGCCGCGAGGGTGCCATCCTTATCGACGCCTCTCAACTGGGCACTAAAGAAAAGGACAACAACAATAAACAGTACACGCGCCTTTCCCGCGAGGAAGAAGAACGCATCATCACCACCTTTGAGAAACACGAAGCGGTCGAGTCCTTTGCCGTGGTGCCCTCTTACGATGAGATGAAGGAAAAGGGTTACTCCTTCTCCGCTGGTCAATACTTCGATGTGAAGATTGAGCATATCGATATCACCCCCGAAGAGTTCAAGCAGAAGATGTCGGCATTCATGGCGGAGTTCAGCGAGCTGTCTGCTCAGTCTGCCAAGCTGGACGAGGAAATCAAAAAGCAAATGGGGAGTCTGTGGTATGAGTAAGGCGAACAATTGGTCGAAATATTCATTTTTCGACAAAATCATGCTGAATCATAAGGTTAAACTTCAACAGGGTGAAGTTTATCCGTTCGTTGATATGCCGTCTGTAGGAATAGGAATGCGCGCTCCTGATCGAGTGAGCTATAAAGAATACACGGGGGGTGGTGTCAAGTTTGCTCGTAACGATACTCTCATTGCCCGGATAGAACCATGTTTGCAAAACGGCAAAAGATTTTATTTCCGTGAGGGTGAAGTGGGATTTGGTTCAACGGAATACATTGTTTTTTCTCCTAAGGATGATAGCGTTGACCCCATGTTCTTGTTTTATTACTTGAATCAAGAATGCATAAATAAGAGGTTTGAATCAGCGATGGCAGGAACAAGTGGCCGTAGAAGAGTGGATACTTCGTTTCTGGATACCTATCGAGTACTACTGCCTGAGATAAATAATCAGAAAAGAATAGCGGCTGTTTTGTCTATTATCGATGATAAAATTGAGCTCAATCGGCGCATAAATGATAATTTAGCTCCCCTTGCGGCTTGACCTGCACCTGACCGCTCATCAG
>JAKSOT010000031.1 GCA_024405455.1 Akkermansia sp.
AACAAATGTAAAAAATGACGGGAAACGCTAGGTCGGTTCTCCTTGACACATCCGGGCTGCGGGAGTATACAGTCAGGCATGAGCGCGATTCCCTGGGTCGTCATGGCGGCAGCCTCTGCCGTGTCCTACTACACCAACCCCATAGCGGCGCCCGGCGAGCCCGGGTACACGCCGATGCCGCAGCACCACTTCCGCGTGGGGTTCGAGAACGACTGCGCCTTCAACCGCGACCGCAACTACACGCACGGCACGCGCCTGGAGTACGTGAAGGACATAACCGACACCACGCACAGCTACGGCATCACCCTGATGCAGAACATCTACACGCCGGAAAAGCACACGCGGCACGCGGTGCCGAACCAGCACCCGTACGCGGGCTACCTGGCGCTGGGCGGGGCGTACCTGCTGCGCGGGAAGGACGTGGGCTGCAGCTTCGAGTTCCAGCTCGGCACGAGCGGGCGGGCCTCCCTGGCCAAGGACGCTCAGAAAATGATCCACTCCGCGGGCAACATGGAGCAGTGGAAGGGATGGAAATACCAGGTACCCTCCGAGCTGACCATCCAGCTCACATCCCGCCAGGACTACCGCATGGCGTTCTTCGAGACGGAAACCCGCGGCGGCTGGCAGACGGACGGCCTGGCGTACAGCCGCGAGGCCGTGGGCACCTTCGGCATCTACGGCGGCGTGGGGCTCTCCTTCCGCTTCGGCCGCAACCTGCCCAGCAACATGCGCGTCAACGGCATGGAGGCCGGCAACTTCGCCCGCGGCCTCATCGATTCCCAGAGCTACCGCCCGGAGGCGGCATCGTATTTCGTGGTGCTGCAGGGCGAGATTGACTACGTGGCGCGGGATTTGACGGTAGACGGCGGCGTGTTCCACTCGTTCCGCTACAAGACGTGCAGCCGCACGCCGTGGCAGTTCCACGGGCAGCTTGGCCTGGGCGCGTCCTACCACGGTATCGACTACTTCGTGGGCGCGCTGTTCTACACGCGCACGTACCGCACGCAGTCGCACGACTCGATGCTGGGTTCCTTCGCCATCTCCTGGAACTGGTAACGCATGGGCACGGCAGGCCGCATCACCCTGATGGCGCTCGGCGCGGGACTGGTCCTGCTGCTGGGCGGGGGTTGCCCGGTACTGGGGGCTCCGGAGGTGTACCGCGGCGGGGCCATGCTGGCGCTGGCGGCGCTTGTGGCGGTGCTGGGCCTTTGGGGCGCGTACGCGCTGGGACGCGGCAAGGTTGCGCGGTTGGTGCTGGGGATGCTGTTCCTGTACATGGCGGTGGTGGGTCTGGTGGTGCTGCGCACGTACGGGCTGAAGGGCATCGAATACTGCATGCAGGGCGGGCCGATGATATTCGGCGCGGTGGGGCAGTTCTGCTATGCGCTCGTGGGCGTGATTTTCACCGCGGTGTTCGGGTATCTGGTGTCGCGCATCATGAACCGCCGCCTGTGGCTGGCGGGGCTGCACCTCTGCGTGGCCGCGGTGGTGTGCGGCGCGTTTATCGACTACGCATTCGAGGTGAAGGAGCGCGTCACCGTTCCCGCCAACGGATCCGCCACCATTGCCGGGGTGCAGGGAGAGCCGCTGGACTTCTCCCTGCGCGTGCTGGATTTCCAAGAAACTTTCTATGACGACGCGCCCACCTACTCCATGTACACCATGGAGGCGGGCGGCGCGGGGGAGGCCGTGCCCGTGCCGTGCGAGGACGGCGTGCTGCTGGCGGGTGGTGCGCGCGTGCCCGTGGCGGAGCTGCGCAGCGCGCCGGACATGCCGCGCCCGTTCAAGGTGCTGCCGGGCAACCCGCCGCGCGTGGTGCTGCAGAACCCGCCCGCCGTGCGCGAGTATTCATCCAACTGTGAAGTCGCCACCACCCACCGCGGAAGGGAGGAGAAATACACCGCCGCCCTGCGCGTCAACGAGCCCCTTTCCTGCAAGGGCTGGCAAATCTACCTGGAGGGCCACGGCATGCAGAACGGACAGCCCGCCGTAACCCTGCTGCTGCGCCGCGCGCCCGGGCGCATCACCGTGCTCACCGGCATGGTGGGCATCATCGTCTGCACCGCCTGCTGGTGCTGGTGGAAAAAGGAGGACGACCCCGCATGAGCGCCGCCGTGTACAGCCTCACCGCCGTGTGCATGCTGCTCTGCGCGTGCTCCGCGGTGTTCCATGTCGGCGAGCGCATCCACGCGGCGCGCAAGTGCTTCTGCGCGGCGTGGTGGGCGGCGCTCGCCCTGCTGGTGGCGGATTGGATTCTGGCGGCGGCCCCGCCCTTCGGCAACATGCGCCACGTGCTGGCGTTCTTCCCGCTGGTGATGGCCCCCGCCGCCGTGTACCTGCGCCGCTGCCGCGGGCACGACCTCTGCGGCTGGCTCGCCGCCGCATCGGCCATTGCGCTCATCGGCGCGCTGTGCCTGCCGCTGCAGGCGCACTGGCGCCAGATGCCCGCCCTGCAATCCCCGTGGTTCGTGCCGCACGTCACCGCGTATGTTGTCGCCTACGGCCTGATGGGCGTTTCCGCCATGCTGGCGCTGGCCTCCTTCCACGGCAAGGCGGACGAGCGCCTGGAGGCGGCGGATGCCGTGGCGCGCCTGGCCTTCCCGTTCATGACTTTCGGCCTGTTCAGCGGCGCCATCTGGGCGGATGCCGCCTGGAGCGCCTACTGGGCCTGGGACATAAAAGAGGTGTGGTCGCTCATCACCTGGATTCTCTATCTGCTGTACTTTCACACGCACGCGCACGAGGCGTTCGCCGGTTGGCGTCGGCCGCTGCTGCTGCTGGGCTTTGCGGCGGTGCTGGTGACCTTCCTGGTGGTGAACTTCATGCCGGCGCTCAACTCGCTGCACAGCTACGCCGGGTAACGGGAGGTTTTTTTGGCGGACTGACTCTGATTTGTCTTCCCCTGCGGCGGGAAACGCGGTATAAAATCCGCGTGCCAGTTTGCCCGCAATGCTCAGCCAACATCCACACCGGAGCCCTGCACCGGTGCCCGGTTTGCGGCTACAGCATCCAGCGCGCGGAAAAGGTTTTCGGCACCGGCAAGGTGGAGTTCACACGCGTGGTGGACGCAGCCGGCGCACTCAAGAACAACGACCGCCAGGACCTGATGCGCTACCTGGAGAACCTGGAGCGCAACCTCCCCCCCGTGGCGCTCTGCGTCTATATCACGGACCACGGGAACGAGAGGGAGCTGCGCCCGCACGCGCACTGGATTCTCAACCACGCGGGCATCCACCACCCCTCGTTCGGCAAGCGCGAGGCGCGCAAGGCCTTTGAGGACGCCGCCGTGCTGGAAGACATCCGCAAGGCGGGCGAGCCCCCGCGCGAGAAGCGCGAAACCGGATTCCTGCACACCCTGGGCGAGCTATGGCAGGCCGCCAGGGAGCGCGTGCGCAACGTGGTGCGCCCGTACGCCGCGCCCGTCAAGCTGGAGTGGACGCTCATCCTGGTGATGGATGTGCAGCAGGAGCTGGCGTGCTTCTCCTGGGGATACCGTCTGGACCCCTACATCAACCCGGAGCGCATCAACAAGGCCATCGTCTCCGCGCGCCTGCAGTTCCGCGAGCGCGCCACCGCCCAGGGCATCAAGAAGGTCATGCGCAACGCCGTGCGCATCATCGCATCCGACTCCCGCTCCGTCTCCCGCCGCATCCGCAAGGAAGGCAAGGTGGGCAAGCCCGTGGGCGTGGAGACCATGCCGGAAATCCCCGGCATGCAGGGCGCCGTGAAGCTGCTGCTGCCCGCCATGCTGGGGCTGTCCCTGGCGGTTTCCGCCCCCGTGGCCATGGCCGCCACCACCCAGAAAACCACCCAACGGACAGCGCAAAAGACAACACAGAAAACGCCCCCCAAAACGGCGCAGCGCACCAAGGCCGCCACCAGGCAAGCCACTAAACAAGCGGTCAAGCCCGCCGCGCCCAAGAAGGTTTCCAAACCCACCAAGGCCAACACCGCCACCAAGCGCACCACCGCCAAGAAGCCCGCGGAGGATGCCAGGAAGGCCACCCTGAAAACCGGGCCGGAGACGGTAAGGGAGGACAAGGCGCCGCTCATTGTTCCCGCCAAGCTGCCCGCCGCCGCACCGTCCGCGCCGCGCCTGCCGGACGCGCCGACGGCACCCGCCCTGGTGGACGACGACATTGCCGAGGAAGTGGAGGACGATGTGCCGGAAGTGGACGTGGAGGACACCCCCCCGCCCGCAAAGGAGGAGGAAACCGCATCCCATGACGGCACCCCGCGCTGGAAACCGGAAGATTACACCCTGCTGATGAAGGGCAGCCTGCAGACGGGCTACACCTCGCTCTTCCCCGCCAAGGGGGAAACAGCCGCCAAGCACACCGCGCCGGCCAACGGCAAGGGCGCCGCAACGGAGGAAAGCGACACCAAGGTGCTGGGCCGCTACTGCCAGGAGTACTCCAAGCCGTCGCCCCACGGGCTCATCGACCCCCAGGGGCTGCTCTCCACCATGGAGCGCGAGGATGTGGAGCACCAGCTGCGCGAAATCAACCGCAACGGCAAGTTCCGCGTGTACGCCGCCGTGGTCAAGGCCGGGCAGGAAATGCCGGGCGACCTGGCCGTGGGCACGCTGGCCACCGCCGCGGCGCAGCCCTGCGAGTACGCCGTGCTCCTGCTCTACTACATCGGCGCGCCGTCCTCCCTGGAGCTGGGCTACCAGGAAATCAAGGCGGACGACGCCCGGCGCCACGAGTGGCTCAACAAGGTGCGCTCCGCCGCCGCGGCTTGCGGCACCGGAACGGAAGGTCTCATGGCCGCGCTGCGCCAGGCTGCCGCCAACATCACCCCGGTTGCAGACTCCTTCCGCCCCCTCACCGCGGACAACACCGTCAAGGCCC
This sequence comes from Akkermansia sp., assembly GCA_024405455.1. Taxonomy (GTDB): domain Bacteria; phylum Verrucomicrobiota; class Verrucomicrobiia; order Verrucomicrobiales; family Akkermansiaceae; genus Akkermansia. The sequence goes on from JAKSOT010000031.1 coordinate 4,854, forward strand.
CCAAGCTCGATATCCCCATCAAACAGGAGGAGGAGGTCAAGGAACCCGGCCTCAAGGAAAAGCTGGCGGAGAAAATCCAAGACCCTGAAAACGCCACCCTTCTGCCCTACCTGGGCGGCGCATTCCTCGGCATCGTCCTGTTTGCGGCCGCGTGGCTGTACCGCCGGCGCCATTCGCCCACCCTTCTGGACACCACGCCGGATTGGCGGCTCTCTGCCCGCTACGGCTCCGGGGTGAGCCGGCTGGTGAAGTACCTGGAGGGCAAGGAGAGCGAGAAGGAAAAGGCGCTGTTCTGACGCCGCCCCGCCGTTTTTTCCAGCGGGCGAATGCATTTCGGGTTGCATTTTTCCCAAAGGCGTGTTAGGATAGGGTGCTTTTTGCGAAGCACCTAAACAGCTCGAAAAAAATGAATCCTGAGACATTATTCTGGATTGTGCCGCTCGCCTCGGTTGTCGCCCTGGCGTTCGCGGCTGTGTTCTTCTTCAACATGAAGAAGGCGGATGAAGGAACCGACCGCATGAAGGAGATTGCGGGCTACGTGCGCGAAGGCGCCATGGCCTACCTCAAGCAGCAGTACAAGGTCGTGGCCCTGGTGTTTGTCATCATCGCCATCATCTTCTGCGTGATGGCCGCGTTCGACATGCAGAACCACATCGTGCCCGTGGCGTTCCTGACAGGCGGCTTCTTCTCCGGCCTGGCAGGCTTCATCGGCATGAAGACGGCCACCTACGCCTCCGGCCGCGTGGCGCAGGCCTGCCGCGACGAGCAGGACGGCCTCAACAAGGGCCTGAAGCTGGCCTTCCGCTCCGGCGCCGTGCTCGGCCTGACCGTGGTGGGCTTCGGCCTGCTGGATATCTCCGGCTGGTACCTGATTCTGGACAACACCGGACTGATTGAGGCGGAAGGCATCACCAAGCTGGTGGAAATCACCACCATCATGCTGACCTTCGGCATGGGCGCCTCCCTGCAGGCCCTCTTCGCCCGCGTGGGCGGCGGCATCTACACCAAGGCGGCCGACGTGGGCGCCGACCTGGTGGGCAAGACCGAATACCACTTCAACGAGGACGACCCCCGCAACCCCGCCACCATCGCCGACAACGTGGGCGACAACGTGGGTGACGTGGCCGGCATGGGCGCGGACCTGTACGAGTCCTACGCCGGGTCCATCCTGGCCTCCGCCGCGCTGGGCGCGGCCGCTGTGGCCGGAGCCAACGGCACGTACGACGAGGGCCTGAAGATGGTGATGGCACCGATGATTATCGGCGCCGTGGGCGCCATCCTCTCCGTGCTGGGCATCTTCATTGTGCGCACCAAGCAGGGCGCCACGCAAAGCCAGCTGATGGCCGCGCTCAACCGCGGCATCAACTTCTCCGGCGTGCTGATTGCGCTGGCCGCGGCCGCGGTGCTCTACCTGTTGGGCATCGAGAACTGGCTGGGTCTCTGGGGCTCCATCGTCATCGGCCTGGTGGTGGGCATCCTCATCGGCAAGGTCACGGAGTACTACACCTCCTTTGAGTACAAGCCCGTGAAGTTCATCGCGGAGAACGCCACCACCGGCCCCGCAACCGTCATCATCTCCGGCATCGGCGTGGGCATGATCTCCACCTGCTGGCCCGTCATCTTCATCGTGCTCGGCACCATCGGCGCCTACCTTTGCGCCGCCGGTGAATTCATGTTCACCGGTGAGAACATGAGCATGGGCCTCTACGGCATCGGCATCGCCGCCGTCGGCATGCTCTCCACCCTCGGCCTCACCCTGGCCACGGACGCCTACGGCCCCATCTCCGACAATGCCGGCGGCAACGCCGAGATGAGCGAGCTGGGCGAGAGCGTGCGCTCCCGCACGGATGCGCTCGACGCGCTGGGCAACACCACCGCCGCCACCGGCAAGGGCTTTGCCATCGGCTCCGCCGCGCTCACCGCGCTCGCGCTGCTCGCCTCCTACATCGAGGAAATCAAGATTGCCGCCCTCCGCTTCGGGGAAACCTTCTCCCCCAGCTTCTTCAGCAACGACCTCATCAACAGCGCAGAGCTCGCCAAGATGAACATCGCGCAGTTCATGGCCAAGTTCGATGTGACGCTCATGAACCCGAAGGTGCTGTTGGGCATCTTTGTGGGCGCCATGCTTTCCTTCCTGTTCTGCGGCCTCACCATGAACGCCGTGGGCCGCGCCGCCAAGAGCATGGTGGAGGAAGTGCGCCGCCAGCTCTCCGACAAGGAGGTCTTCGAGGGCCGCAAGAAGGCCGACTACGCACGCTGCGTGGGCATCTCCACCCAGGGTGCCCAGCGTGAGATGATCGTGCCTTCCATGATTGCGGTGATCGTTCCGATTGCCACGGGCCTGCTGCTGGGTGTTCCCGGCGTGTTCGGCCTGCTGGCGGGCGGCCTGGCAGGCGGCTTCGTGCTGGCCGTGTTCATGGCCAACTCCGGCGGTGCCTGGGACAACGCCAAGAAGTTCATCGAGACCGGCGACGCCTCCTTCTGCGGCAAGCACACCCCCGTGCACGACGCCTCCGTGGTGGGCGACACCGTGGGCGACCCGTTCAAGGACACCTCCGGCCCCTCGCTGAACATCCTCATCAAGCTCATGAGCATGGTCTCCATCGTGACCGCGGGCCTGAACGTGGCCTTCTCCCTGCTGTAACACGCAGGCTGACCAACCAAGGCTTTTTCCACCCCAACCGCCGCCCCCAAACGGGCGGCGGTTTTTTCTCACATGTGAGCCAAAGCGTTGGCGTGTATGCACCCCGCGCGGGGGGCGGGGTTGCGTTAGTTGCAAGTGCGAAGGGGAACACCCCCAGGGCCCTGGACTGGAAAAGTTGTCGCCGCGCGGCGGTTCAATGTTCCCGCACGCTTGCGTGCGGCACTATTTGCAAATCCCAAATCCTCAATTTCCCCTGGGGCGGGTCTGTTTCCATTGCTGCAGGAGCTCGTTGAAGGCGGGGGTGGCGTTGGCGCGGCCGGTGGAATGGGACTGGGCGTACTCGAAGATGTCCTGGAAGTCACCGAAGGGCTGGTAGGGGTCCAGGCCGTGGGCGACGAGGGTGTCCAGTGCGCGCAGGAGGTCCCGGTACGGGGTGTCCTGTTTCTGCTCCTTATTCATCTGGCTCATGGAGGGCTGGTGCATGTAGGAGGCCTCCACGAGGTGGTAGAGGAGCGGCTTGCCGTTGAAGGTGGCATGGACGTCCGCGCCGTGCTTGATGAACTCGTCGAGGAACTCGAATGTGCCCGCCTTGCCGCGGTCCAGGAGGTGGCCGAGCAGCTCGTTGCCGTCGACATCCTTGCGAGAGAAGTCGACATGGTGCTTCTCCACGACATCGAGCATCTCACGGAATTTGGGAGTGGAGGCGAGGAGGTAGACGAAGACGGCCCTGTTGTCCGGCGAGCTGCGGTGCGCGCGGACATCCGCGCCGGGCACCTGGTTGGTGGCGCCGATGGGCCTGGGGCTGGCGGCGTTGGCATCGACAACCGCCGCGTAGGGATCCATGCCGTGGTGCAGCAGCTTGTCGACAGCGTCCGGATACTGCGCCACCATGTAGTTTCCCGCCACGGGGTGGGTGCCGTCGTACGCGCGCTGGTTGGGGTTGGCCTTGAACTTGCCGCAAAGGAGGTCCACCAAGGCGGCGTTGTAGCTGTTGACGGCGAGGGCGGTGTAGCCCCCGCCGTCGCACTTGGTGACATCCGCGCCGGCCGTGACAAGCGTCTCCAGGTCGCGCGCGTCCTTGCAGACGCAGACGGGGTAGGTGAAGGTGTTGTGCGAGAAGTCGCAGGAGACGGCGTTGGGGTTGGCGCCGTGCTTGAGCAGGGCGTCCAGCACAGCGGGAGCGGGCGGGAGGAAGGTGTATGCGTGCAGGACGGTGACGCCGTTTTTGTTGAGCGCATTGGGATTGGCGCCGTGCTTGAGCAGGGATTCCACCACGGGCGCGCTGTAGGTGAAGAGCGCGGCGAACAGCGGGTTGGTGTACTCCATCTGCAGGGGCGAGTTGGCGAGCGCGGGAGATTCCGTGAGCATGCGCTCCACCTTGGCGGCGTCCTTGCCCTTCACGGCGGCGTAGAACTCCGCAATGCGCGCATCGGAAACCTCCTGGCAGGGTGCAATGAAGCGGGGCAGCACGTTGACGGGTCTATCGGAGGTTTCGTTGGCGGTATTGCCGAACCCGGTGGTTGGCAGCTCCAGGCCGATGCCGAAGGAAAGCTCGCGCTCCCAGGCGGGCGTGCCCTGCGCGGGCAGCAGCTCCAGCGCGGGGGCGGTGAAGTCCAGCACGCGGCGCGCCTCCGGCTCCCAGTTGCCCGCGTCGTCGCAGTAGCAGGGCATGATGGAGAAGGCGAAGTTCCACTCGCCCACGGTGTCCGGCGATTCCTTCTCCATGGCGTGGAACGCCTTGTCCGCGGGGCCGCCGCGCTTGCCGAGCAGCAGGCACAGCAGGTTGCGGTTGTTCAGCATGGCGTCGCACTCCGCCTCCGCCACGGTGGCGAAGGTGCGCAGCTTGGTCTCCGGGCCGTGTTCGGGCTGCATGGATTTCTCCAGCGTGTCGCGGTCGGGCTGCTTCATGGCCTCGGTGTAGTGGCTGCAGCGGTGGCCCCACATGTTGAGGAAGACCACGCGCTTGCCGCTGACGATGCGGATGCCGTTGGGCTTGCGGGCGCGCAGGGGGAACGGTTTGTCCTGCACCATCTGCAGGGGCTTGCCGAAGAAGGAGACGGTGAGGGCGGGGTGCCACTGCTGCAGGCCGTTGCGCTGCATCCAGTCCTTGAGGTTGGCGATATCGCCGGAGGGCAGATTGTTGGTGCCCACAAAGAGTAGGCGGCCGGAGCGCAGCGAGAGCTGCACCCAGTTGGACGACGAGCTGAACTCGGAAAGGTGCGCGTAGAGAATCCTGGCCTCCACCGTGGTGGTACCCTGGCCGTCGTACACCCCGAGCAGGTGCCAGGTGTAGTACGGCGACTCGAACGGGCTGGTGGCGTTTCGCAGTTCCTGCGGCAGTGAGCAGTCCTCCTGCACGGCGGGGGCGGACAAGTCCACCGCGGCGGCGAGCCTGGGCTGCGCCTTGCGGGCGGCCTGTTCCAGTTTGTCCGCCCAATCCGGGTGGCCGTTCTTGCGGAAGAACGCGGCGCGGTAGAGGTCGGCCGCGGTGCGCCACGCCGCCACATCACGGTGGGTGCCGCAGCCGGTGCATGACGGTGCGGACTGGCACAGCGCGTTGTGTACCAGGTACTCCATGTGGAACGCGGCGGCGCCGTACATGCCCTTGGCGGCGTAGGCCTTCGCCAGCCCCTCGCGCGTGTCGCCCGCCTGCGCCGGCAGCAGGGCAATCAGGCGCTCCGCCTCCTGCACCAGGCCCTGCCGCATCAGCGCGAACATGGCCAGGCGGCGGTGGATGGTCCTGCCGCGGATGCCGATGTAGTAGGCGGTGAGGGCCACGGCGTCCTTCTCCAGGCGCGCGGCCTCCGCCTCCCTGCCCTCTGCGCGTGCGATGCGCGCGGCGGCGAGCCTGGTGCCGAGGTAGCTCCACGCCGTGCCGTCATTCTCCGGCACCATGGTGCGGAACATGGCCTTGGCGGCGGGCAGGTCGCCCTTGTCCACGGCGCGCGCCACGGAAGCCAGACCGCGCAGGCGGGCGAAGCGGCGGTAGTGCTCCGGCGCGTCCGAGGTGGCGTCCGTCAGGGCATTCGGGAGCTGCAGGCCAGCGAGCCAGGGCAGCGTGCCCGCCACAGGCTTGTCCAGGTACTTGCGCTCCATCTCCAGGAAGCGCTTCACGGCGGCGTCTCGCTCCTGCGGGGTGACCTTCAGCACGCCGTAGCAGATCCAGTAGTCGCGCAGCAATTCCGCCACACGCTTGGGGGTGAAACGCTCGCCCATGCCCTCCAGATCCGACACCACGTCCTCACAGCCGCCGCCCACCACCTGAGGGAACGCGGCGAGCAGGCTGCGGCGTCCCTTGAAGCCCTCGATGAGGCGCAGGAAGGCGCGCGGGCTCACGCCGCGCAGGCTGTACTGGTTCCACAGCAGCGGCCAGGCCTTGCTCTTGTTGAGGTCGGCGGCCAGGCGGTCGGCGGCCTTGTTGAGCAGCTCGGTCTTGCCGTCGCGCTCCAGCAGGGCCATGCGCAGCACGCAGCGGTGCAACGCGAGGTTGAGCGAGCGGTACGCCGCGCGCAGCTTGGGGTCGTTCTGGGAGAAGTGCGGGCCCTTCTCGTCAATCACCACCTCCACGCCGTCGGCGGTCACCTCGAACAACGCCACCGCACTGCAGGAGTCGTACCCGTCCACGTCCATCCACGGACGGTGCCCGGCATCCGGCAGCGAGAGGTCGTCCTCCACCAGCGAATACACCAGCAGGGCGGGCAGCGTCTTGTCCTTCACCAGCGCGGCGAGCTGCCCCTCCAGCGCGGCGAAGTCGTCCTTGAGCTTGGTCTTAAGCCCGAGAAGGGAATCACTCCATTGCGCGAGCTGCACGGCAGAGACGTCCGGCATCTCGAAGAGCGACGCCTTGGGGTCGGAGAGCGGCTTCCACGCCACGGCCCCGGGGTCGGCGCCTAGCACACAGCGCGGCATGAACCCGCGCATTCCGGCGGGCGATTCCTTGCCGGACTCCACGAGCTGCTTCACGGCATCGGGCGCGGGCATGTCGGCATGCCTGCGTGCGGCCATGAGGGTGAGCGCCTGGTCCACGGTGGGCGGCAGGTCGCATCCCCAGGGGAAGCGCCAGTGGCGCACGCCGTTGAGGCGCACCACGCGCTCGGGCGTGTCGGCATCATGCAGCAGGATGGCGGTGAGGGCGTTGGTGTTGGGCTTGTTGAGCGAGAGCAGGAATGGCGCGTAGCCGCGGGGGTTGCTCCAGAGCATGTTGGTGAGGCTCAGGGAGGTACCGGCTCCCAGTTTGTAGGCGAAATACTCCGCGGAGCGGGGCCAGGCGCCGTTGATGGCATCCACGATGGCCATGGATTCCGGCAGGGCGGAACCCTCCCAGCGAACCACGCGGTTGAGCATGGCCTGCAGCTCGCGGTCGTCCACGGGCTTCGGGCTGGAGAAGCAGCGGCGCACGCGCGCCAGGATGTGCTCCAGCGCCGCCTGCTGCGCGGTTTCGGTGCGGCACTGCTCCACCAGGCAGGTGAGCACCGCCACCTCGTCATCCGTCACGGTGGAGTTGAGCTTCTTCTCCAGCAGCTCGTCCAGCCAGGCGGTGAGCGCCTGCTCCATGCGGACGCGGTCCGGTTTCACGAGGATGTCGTGCAGGCGCTTGGCCGTTTGGGGAGGCAGCGGGTGCGTGGAGAGGCTGTTGATGGCTTTCTGGACGGCCTGCTCGCGGGCCTCGGTCTCGCGGGGCGTGAGCTGGCGCGGCACGGGCGCGGGGCGGTCGATTTGCGCGTGCAGGAGCGGCGCGGTGAGCAGGGCGAGCAGGAGCGGCGTAAGGCGGCGGTTCATGGCGGTGTGCGGGTTAGCGGGCGGTGTGCATCACATCCGGCAGCGCCCTCACGGGTGCATCCGGGCCTTCTTTCCAAACCGTGATCTTGCGCAGCGGGTCCGCGATTCCCACGGGCGCGTCCTTGTCGGCCTGCGGCGGCTTGGGCTGGGCGTCGCGGCGGCGGTCTTCATAGGTGGTGACCAGCTCCCGCATGGCGGCGGCGTGCGCGCGGTTTTCCTCATCCGCCTGCCTGATGAGCTTGGCGGAGATGCTGGAGGGAATCCAGAACACCCAGGCGCCGCCGGGCGGCACCTCGTCCGCCACGCTGCGGATGGCGTCCGGCAGCATGGCGAACTGCGCGCGGCGTGTGGTGCGGTTGTAGTAGGCGATTCCGGTCTCCTCCGTGATGCGGTCGATTTCCAACAGGGAGGCGTTGCCCGGCAGGGCCTCCACCTGCACGCCGTTGGAGAGCACCTTCACGCCCTCGCGCTTGGCGTTGGCGGCCAGCACGGCCTCCTCCTTGGCGCGCTCGCGCTGCGGCAGGATGATGCGCATGGTCAGCTTCACGCGGTCCGCCAGCTGCGCCAAGTCGCGCTCCGGCAGCATGCGCCCGCGCTCCTTCAGCAGCTCGCGCACGCGCGCCACCACCGCGCGGCGGTCCATGTCGCGCGACTCGAACGTGCCGTCGAAGAAGGCGGCCACGATGGATTCCGCGTGCGTGAGGTCGTCCTTGCCGTGGAGGGATTCCGGCGCGACGAGTGCGGCGTTGAGCTGCTTGACGAATGCGTCCGCCACGAAGGCGTCGCCGAGGCTCTGCTCGGTCTGCGTGATTTCCAGTGCGAAGAGCTGCGAGAGGAATTCGTTGATGTCCTTCTTCTGTTCGGGGGTCACCTCCTGTGCGGAGGCGAATGCGGCGCAGCACGCCAGCAGGAATGTCAGGTGTCTTTTCATGGTTACGGGATGTTTTGGAGTTTTCTAAGGATGTCGATGAGTTGCGGCGGCAGCGCGTTCTGCGCGCCCGGCGCGCCGATGTCGTAGAGCGACGACAGCTCGCCGTCCGTGGCGCGCAGGTAGACGTGCCCGCGGTCGCGGAAGATGGTGATGGTGCCGTCATCGGTGAAGAAGGTCATGGAATCCACCTGCATGGTGTCCATGCCGCGCAGGAGCACGGCGGGGTCGGGGCGCTCGCGGCGCAGCTCCTCCACCATGTCGCCGCGCACCTCCTCGTCGCGCAGCTCCGCGGCTTCCTCGGCCTCCCAATCCACCTGGAGGGAAAGCGGCTTGTGAGGTTCGGCGGGCGCGGCCAGGCGCAGGCTCACGGGATGGTCCACGCGCCACACGCGCAGCTCCGCGCCCTCCGGGGCGGTGTCCAGCAGGCGCTGCAGCGTGGCGTCGTCCCCGGCGGGTTGGCCGTCCACGCTCAGCACGGTATCGCCGGGGCGCAGGCCGCTGCGCTCCGCGCGGCTGTGGTGAACCAGCGAGACGAGCCTGCTGCAGCGGGTGACGACCGCCTGCGGCACGGCTGCGCCGGCAGTGAGAGGTGCGGTGAGCTGGAGGTTCTGCGCGCGGTCGTACAGGGAGAGCTGCAGGGAGCCGTCCACGCGCTGCACGCGCAGGCTGCCCTCGGCATCGTAGAGCACCAGGGTGGGCTCGCCCTCACCCACCACGCCCGCGGCGAGCGATTGCAGCTGCCCGAACGCGGCGGAAAGTTCCGCCATATCGGCATCCTTCCCCAGGCGCGCCAGCTGGGTGCGGATGCGCTGCTTGGCGGCGCGCAAGGCGGCCTGGGTGCCGGCGTCCGGCGCGGCGGCGATGGGTGTCTCCACAGCGCGCGCGGCCAGCTGCACATCCAGCTGCATTTCCTCATTCCCGCGCAGCAGGGCGAGGCGCACGGTGTCGCCCGCGCGGTGGGCCGACAGGAGGACCGGCAGCGCATCCAGCGTGAGCGCGGCGCCGTCCAGCGACAGCAGGACATCCCCGGCGCGGATGCCCGCCAGCTGCGCGGGCGTGCCTTCCGCCACGCGGGTCACCGCCACGCCGCCGCCCTGCGCGGCCTGCGGCTGCACGCCCAGCACGGGTGCGGGAGCGAACGCGGCTGCGGCCGCCTGCAGCAGCGTGCAGCAGGCAATGGCAAGACAGGCGATGTGGCGTTTGAGGTTCATCAGATGATGTCGTCTGGCACGGCGACGGCGGGTTGTTGCACTTGGATGAGGATTTCCGAGCGGTCGGCGGGATCGGAGATGATGTAGGTTTGCGGACGCAGGGGAACGGTGTGCGCGGGGCGCGCCAGCAGCAGCGCGGCAGGCAGGACCAGCAGCACCAGCGCCGCTGCGGCGGTCAGGATGGCGCGCCGGTAGCTGCGCGGCAGCAACGCTGCCCGCATGCGGTGCACCTGCAGCTCCGTGGGCGGCAGCAGGCGGCAGGAGAGCAGCAGGGCCTCCGTCTCCGCCACCTCGGCATCCGTGGCGAGCGCGCCGCATTCGATTTCCGCCAGCAGACGCTCCATGAGCTCCGGCGGCAGGGGCGGCAGGGGCTCGGCGGTTTCGGGGTTTGTGCGATGGTCGGTCATGACAGGTTGAGGTGCTTTCTGATGAGGGTGATGGCGTACAGGTAGCGGGAGGACACGGTTGCGGGCGGCTCTCCCAGGATTTCGCCGATGGCGCGGAAGGTCTGCCCGCCCCACAGGTGCAGGAACACCACCTCCGCATGCGCCGGCGGCAGCTTCTGCATGGCGGCTTCCACGCAGCGGCACAGCAGCGCGCGCTCCGCAGCCTCCGCGCCGTCCAGCCACGGCCGCTCCGCGCTCCACGCAAAGTCCACCCGCCCGCGGCGGTTGCGGTTGCTGAAATGGCGGTACGCGGCGTGGCGGATGCTGGTGTAGGCGTAGCGCAGGATGTCGTCGCCGTTGGCGCGCAGGCGTCCCTCGCGCACGGCCTTGACCGCGCCCAGCAGGGCGTGCTGCACCAGGTCGTCCGCCTCGTTGGCGTCCAACCCGTTGGCATAGGCGTACAGGCGGGAGCCGTAGGTCTCCAGCCAAGCCCGCCAATCCACCCCGCCGTCGGCGGGGGAGGTTCCTGGTGCATCCGTGGTCATTGGTGCCTTTCTCTATCCCCCTAACTCACCCCGTGCCCCCTTTTCAGAATTTTTTTTGCACTTTTTTCACTTTTACCATCCCGGCGGCGAATTTTCAAACGGTAAACGGCGGGCTGAGATGCCGATTATTCTCCGAGCCTGCGCTTTTTCCTTGCGTGCGAGCGGCGCGGGGTGTAGTATGGTAGAATACTTTTCACACCACCGAATTCAGCTTTATGAAACTTCGCTTATCCCGTTTTCTCACCGCCGCCCTGCTGGCTTCCCTCGCCACCGCCCACGCCGGGGAACCCATCACCTTTGGAGCAGACCTCGGCAATGTCATGTACGTGGGCGATTCCATCACCGACGGCGTGAGCGGAGGCGGCGTGAACGCCAAGTCCTGGCGCTATGCCTTCTTCCAAGTCCTGGCGGATAACGGCATCGCCCAGAACGAGGAGGGCTACTACCAGCACACGCAATCCTCCAAGGCCATCACCACTGCCGCATACGGCGGCCGCACCTTTGAGAACATCCACAGCGCACAAGCCTCCGCGCGCTCCACCCAGACCGTGGGCGACAGAACCGGACGCTACGACAACACCAACATCTACAACTGGCTGGGGCAGTCCTCCGAGAAGACCGGCGGCGGCACGTACTCCGGCCCCGCGTACAGCGGAGATAAAGCCCCGGATACCTTCTTCGTGCTGCTCGGCACAAACGACACCCTCTCCGAGGACGGCGGCCACATGAGCGAGGACTTCTACAACCGGGTTCTCGGCACCATGTACGGCTACTCCAACGGCGAATTCAACGGCGAAACCGGCACGTTCGACAAGATGTACGCCTCCATGATGGAGGCCAACCAGAATGCCAAGGTCGTTGTCCTGGAAATCCCGACCTGGTCCCCGAACCACTCCAACAACAACTACGCTGCCGATTTCGCCTACATCGCCCGAGTGAACGAGAAACTGCACGAGTGGGCTGCAACCAAGGGCGACAACATCACGATTGCGAAGGCCGATACGGGAATAGTCGATGTAGCCAACACCGCGAAGCCCGGTGCCGCCATTCCCGCCATGACGATCGACGGCCTGCATCCCTCCGCCCAAGGCGAGCTGCTGATGGCCGGCAACGTGGCCAAGGCCATGGGCTACGCCGGGCGCACCGCGGGCCTGGACCGCGCGGACGCCACCACGCCGGACATGGACTGGGACGGCATCGCGGCCCCGCTCACCGTCACCTCCTCCGCCCTCACCGTGGAGGGCGCCACCTTCGATATCACCGATGGCTGCACCGTTGACTTCAACGCCGCATACGGCAACGGCGGCGCCGGCGGTTGGGACAACGCGAACGCCTTCACCATCACCGTGGGCGACGGTGCCCACACCGGCACGCTCAGCCTCACGGAGGCCTACGTGAAATGGGGCGACAACACGGTGCTCTACAGCCGGGACAACTCCGTGGTATCGGCGGACAACCTGCGCATTGCCTACGTGAACCCCAGCGTGAACGCATCGGACAACGTGTCCGCCGGCTACTACGTGTGGCTGGGCGACCAGCTCATCGGCGAGGGCCTGACGGCCACCACCGGGGACTTCAACGGCATCCGCCTGCAGTCCACGGGCGTGAACACCACCGTCTCCTCCCTCACTTGGTCCGACACCGCCTACGCGCCCACCACCTCCGCCTACTGGAACGAGGATGACGCGTTCAAGCTGGTGCAGTCCAACCCCATGCCTTCCCACGACAACACGCCGATTCCCAGCGGGGTGGACTACTCGCACGCCACGCCGTTGAGCGGGCAGACCGCCATCACGTCCGCCAACGCCGGGCAGTTCTCCGGCACGGCCGTGATTGAGCTCACCCGCAACGGCGGCTGGTTCGCCGTGTGCAACGCCACAACCACGCTCGACATCAAGGCGGAGTTCAACGGAAAGACCTCTGTGAACAACCTGTTCGCCGTGCAGGGCGGCACAACCACCGGCAACATCCTGGTGGATGTGAAGAACGCCACCCTCAACTCCGGCACGTACAGCGGCGTGACCGCCGCGCTGGCGGGCTCTTTCGGCGGGGCCAATGTCACCGGCTGCTTCTCCGCCTACATTGAGAACTCCACCCTCAACGGCGACATGGTGGGCGGCGCCATCAACGGCAGCGGCAAAATCGGCTCCGTCAACTTCATCGTCAACAGCGGCACCGTCAACGGCAGCATCTACGGCGGCTCCAAGACCAGCGGAACCGTCGGCAACGTGGCCATCACCATCAACGGCGGCACCGTCACCGGAAGCGTGAACGGTGGCGGCACCGGCGGCACCGTCACCGGCAACGCGGACATCCGCATCCGCGGCGGCATCATCAAGGGGGATGTGAACGGCGGCACCGTCGGCGGCACCTCCACCGTCACCGTGGAAGGGAACCTGGCATCCATCGGCGGCGCCATCACCGCCGACAAGGTGGTGCTCAAGGATGTCTCCGCCACGCCGTACCCTGACGGGTTCGACAAGTACGCCGGAACCGTGACCGCCACCGACACGGTGACGCTGGACAACTACCGGGTGGAAAGCGCGCCGGTGAGCGTTGTCGCCAAGAACCTGGCGCTCGTCAACGGCAGCAAGGCCTCCCTCAACAGCGCCAGGCTCACGGGCAACGGCTCCATCAACCTGACGGCGGGAACGGAGCTCTCTGCCCAGAGCATCACCTGCTCCGGCGCCACCAAGCTCACCGGCGCCGGCACGCTCGGGGTGACCAGCGTCCCCGCCAACCTCACCCTGGATTCCGCCTGGAGCGGCACGGTGCGCGTGTCGGACGCCAACGTCCAGAACCTGGAGTTCGACAAGCTGGCCCAGGGTGATTCCATCCTGGAGCTCAACGGCTTCTCCGGGTGGAGCAAGAACTGGAACAAGGACAACTCGCAAAACATCAAGCTGACCGACAGCGGCAGCAAGGTTGCCTGGGAGAACGGCGCCTATTCACGAGATCCGTACGAGGGCAAATACTCCGGCGATTGGAGCGGCAAGGGCACCCTGGTCATGTACGCCAACAACGGCGACACCCGCCACACCAGCGCCACCTTCACCGGCGACATCTCCGAGTGGACCGGCAAGCTCCTCTTCCGCACCAACAACGCCTCAAGCGACCTCGCACTCAAGTTCGGCGGCAAGGTGGATGAGGTGAACGCGGAAATAGGCTTCTTCGGCACCGGCGGCATCATCAACATGACCGTGGAGTCCGACGTCACCTTCACCAAGGATGTGAACGTCACCAGCCTGACGGTGGCGCAGGGCAAGACCGTCAAGTTCGAGGCCGGGTTCACCTCCAATGATGAGTTCAAGCTCAATCCGACTTCCTCCATTGAGCAGCCCGATGTGACCACGCAGGAGGTGGAGTTCGCCGCGGACGACGGTGGCGTAAAAGTCACCAACACGGGCGTGCAGGCTGCCGCCTATTCCACAGGGAACGCCTACATGCTGGTGCATGCGGACACGCTTTCCAAGAAGGGCACGGGTGATGTCACGGTCAACAACCAGCTTGAAATCATGAATGTGGTCAACACCACGGGCGGCAAGCTCACCCTCTCAGCGGACGAGGTGCTGGAGCTGCACGACATGACCCTCACCGGGCAAAACGCCGCGGTGGAGGTGCTGGACAGGAGCAAGGTGGGCCAGGAGGCCAAGGTGAGCATCGGCGGCACGCTGACGGCCGGCGGCGCCACGCTCCTGTCCAACCTGGAGCTGCAGGACGGCGCCACGCTGGATGTGGACGGCAAGATTATGACCCTGGGCAGCCAGCTCACGCTGGGCAAGGACCTCTACCTGGACGCCGCCACCATGAAGGCGATGGATGCCCTGGAAGTGGGGCAGACCCACTACATCATCTTCGATTACCAAGACAGGGGCATCACCTATACGGAGGATTACAACGGCGCCTGGTACGGCTCCCTCTTCAACCGCGTGTCCGACGAGACGGACAACGCATACCGCCTGGTGGGCGACTACACGATTGTGGCCACGCCCAACGAGGTGGGCTTCTACAAGGTGAGCATGACCCCGGAACCCACAACGGGGACGTTGAGCTTGCTGGCGCTTGCCGCCCTGGCGGCAAGACGCCGCCGCCACTAATTTACAATTGACAATTTACGATTTACAATTTTGTAAGTTAGGCGGCGGAGCCGCTAGGATTGACAAGGGCCGTCTGGCAGAATGCCAGGCGGCCCTTCTGGTGTGGCCTGTTGTCGTAATTCGCGCTTGCAGGGGGTGAGGAAGGTGGTAGAATGAGGGTATGAGCTATGACTTGATTGTGATAGGCGGCGGGCCTGCGGGCTACGTGGGTGCAATCCGTGCGGCGCAGCTGGGCAAGCGCGTGGCGTGCGTGGAGAAGGAGCGCACGGGCGGCACCTGCCTGAACTGGGGCTGCATCCCCACCAAGGCGCTGCTGCGCAACGCGGAGGTGTACAAGGCCGCCGCCACGCACGCGGCGGAATTCGGCCTCGCCTTTGACAACCTAACCTTCGACTGGGAGAAGGTCATCAAGCGCTCGCGCGACATCAGCGACCGCCTCGCCAACGGTATCGCCTTCCTCTTCAAGAAAAACAAGATCGACCTCGTCACGGGCGAGGCCAGCATCCCCGCGCCGGGCAAGGTGGCGGTGAAGGCGGCGGACGGCACGGAGACCGTGCTGGAGGGCGCCAACATCCTGATAGCCACCGGGGCCCGCACGCGCGAGGTGCCCGTGTTCCCGGTCCACGGGAGGGCCATCAACGGCAGCAGGGATGCCCTGGTGATGCGCAAGCGCCCGGAGAGCATGATTGTCATCGGCTCCGGCGCCATCGGCACGGAACTTTCCTACGTGTACCACAGCTTCGGCACCAAGGTCACCCTGGTGGAGGCGCTGCCGCGCATCCTCCCCAACGAGGACGACGACGTGAGCCAGGCTGTGGAGCGCTCCTTCAAGAAGCAGGGCATCACCTGCATGGCCGGCGCCAAGGTGGACAAGCTGGAGGACCACGGCGACAGCGTGACCGCCACCATCACCACCAAGAACGGCAAGGTGGAGGAGGTGACCGCGGAGGTCTGCCTGGTGGCCGTGGGCGTGGTGCCCGTGGTGCCGCAGGCGGAGGGCCTGCAGCTCACCGAGCGCGGATTCATCACGGTTGACGACCGCTACCGCACCAACCTGCCGGGGGTGTACGCCGTGGGCGACTGCATCGGCGGCATCATGCTGGCGCACACCGCCAGCTTCGAGGCGGAGGAGGCCGTGGAGGGCATGTTCGTGGAGGGGCACACCCCGCGGCACCCGGAGAACGTGCCGGGCTGCACCTACTGCCACCCGCAGGTGGCCAGCGTGGGCAAGCGCGAGCGTCAGCTCAAGGAGGAGGGCGTGGAGTACACCGTGGGCAAGTTCCCCTTCCAAGCCATCGGCCGCGCCGTGGCCGGCGGTGCCACCGAAGGCTTCGTGAAGCTCATCTTCAGCAAGGACGAGCACCGTCTCATCGGCGCGCACCTGGTGGGCAACCACGCCACCGAGCTGCTCACCGCGCCGGAGCTGGCGCTGGCCCACCACATGACCGGCGACGAGATGAACGCGATGATCTACGCGCATCCCACGCTGGCGGAGGCCATCCACGAGGCCATCCTCGCCGCAGAGGGACGCGCCGTACACGCCTGATTCCCTTCCGTCAACCCAACTACCCTACCCCGCCGTGGCACGCAAGTTCTTCTACGATACCGGAGAGCAGAAGGTCGGCCCCGTCACCGGGAACGACCTGGTGCGGCTGCGGGCGGAAGGCGCCATCAGCGACGCCACCTGGGTGCGCGCCGCGGATTCCGAGACCTGGCGCCCGCTGGCGGGCGTGAACCTGCGGGAGGAAGAGGAGGAGGAGCGCAACCCCAGCCTGTGGCGCGTGCTCACGCGGCATTTGGGTCTGTGGCGGGTGCTGATGCTCATTGCGGTGGGCATCGTGTTCGTGGCGCTGCTGGCGGGTCTTCTGACCACGCTGTGGCCGGTGCTGCTGGTGCTCCTGGTACTGGGGCTGGCATACCGCGCCATCCATTGAGCGGGAGGGCATCAACCTTTGACTTTTGGGAGCCGCCCTGCTAAGATGGCGGCATGAGCGAGACACCCGCACAACCGGGGAAACGCTCCCTGCTGCTGGGGGCGTGCCTGCTGTACCTGCTGCTGCCCAACGCGCTGTTCCTGTGGGGCTGGGTGGAACCGTGGCTGGCGTGGCCGCTGGTTGCCCTGCTTACGGCGGGATGCTGGCTGCTGTGGCGGCGCAACACGTTTGCACCGCGCGCCCCGATGACGCAGGGCGGCAAGGCCATGCTGGCGCTCTGCCTGCTGGCCGGCGCCGCCGTGGTCTACCTCATGGGGCTCAACGGCGATTTCCCTCAACCGCGCGACTTCATTGCCCGCAACGGCATCTACGGCGCGCTGGTGGACGAGGCGTGGCCCCTGCACAGCGCGCGCGGGGAATGCTTTGTCTACTACCACGCCTTCTGGCTACCCGCAGCAGCGGCGGCAAACATCCTGCGCGCCGCCGTGCCGGCCTGGCTGGCGCTGGCAGCGTGGATCTACCTGGGCGTGGCGCTGTGCATCCTGTGCCTGTTCCGGCGGTGCGGGAAGCGCACGCTCTCCCTGCTGGCGGTCATGATGGGGCTGGGCTGCGCGCAGGAGGTGCTGGGGCGCGCGGACGTGTTCGCCGCCGTGCTTCCCATCCAAGGGTTTGTGGACGCCTACAACGCGCTCATCCCGCAGCCCGTGCTCTACACCTGCCTGTGGCACCAGCTGGCGGCCACCTACAACCACGCGGTGGCGGTGATGCTCTTCCTGTGCATGGTGCACGGGCGGCTGCTGAACGCACGCACGCTGCTGCCCGCGGCGGCGCTGGTGGTAGCATGCTCTCCGCTGGGCGCGCTGGCGCTGCTGGTGTACCTGGCGTGCATCCTGCTGCCGCAAGCGGTGCGGGGTCAGCTGCCGCAGATGCTGCGCGAGCCCCTGCTCTACGCCGCCCTGCCGTTATTGGCGCTGCTGGCGCTTTATTTCTCCTCCGGGGCGGTGTCGCAAGCCGTGGCCGGATGGAACGCCCCCCTGTACGGCGGAAGCTTGGCCCGCTTCCTGCCGGCCTACCTCGGCGGCACCCTCTTTATGGCGGGCGCGCTCTGCGTGTTTGGATGGCGGTACCACCGCACGGCGGCATTCCGCGCGGCGGTCCTGCTGCTTGTCATCATGCCGCTGGTGTGGCTGGGGCTGGACACCAACGAATTCCTGTACAAGGGCTCGCTGGTGCCGTTCTTCCTGACAGCGGTTTTCCTGCACGGCGGCTGGCCGCATGCATCCCGCGTCAAACGGGCGCTCATCGTGCTCCTGTTCGCCGCGTGCACCTTCATCCCCGCTCTGGACATCCAGCACAGACTCCGCGAATTCGGCGCGTCCCCCGCGCAACGCGAGCTCAATATCCAGAATGAATGGCAGGGCCATCTCAACCATCCGGAGCATCCCTGGTACCGCCAATTCTGGGCTCCCCAAGCCCCGCCCCTCTTCCGCAAATAAGCCTCCATGCAGCCGCACAGCCCTGCCTGCGCGCGTTTCCTGCTTGCGTTGCGGCGTGGATGCGGTATGATATGCGGGAGCGC
>JAKSOT010000032.1 GCA_024405455.1 Akkermansia sp.
TCGAAGGTGCGGTCCGTGGAGCAGTCGTCGGAAAAGATATACTCCAGCTCCCCCTCATAGTCTTGCGCAAAGGCGCTTTCTATGGCGGCGCGGATGTATTTCTCCCGGTTGTGGGAGAGCAGGACGTATGAGAGCTTGGGGAGCTGAGGCATGTCTTGTATGGGGTTGTTACTTGTTGTTTGCGCGGGAGAACTGCTTGAGGCGCAGGCCGTTGAGGTGGATGAAGCCGGAGGCGTCGTCCTGGTTGTAGTCCTCGTCCGTGTAGTCGCCCTCCATGGTGGCGATGGCGTAGCTGTACAGGGAATTGGGGCTCTTGCGGCCGGCGTACATCACGTTGCCCTTGTAGAGCTTCAGGCGCACCTCGCCGTTGACGGTTTCCTGGGTCTTGGAAACGAGCGCCTGGATGGCCTCGCGCTCCGGGGCGAACCAGAAGCCGTTGTACACCATGGCGGCGTAGTCCGGGATGAGGGAGTCGCGCACCTTCTGGGCCTCGCGGTCCATGGTGATGGTCTCGATATCCCGGTGGGCGGCCAGCAGGATGGTGCCGCCGGGCGTCTCGTAGATGCCGCGGCTCTTCATGCCCACAAAGCGGTTCTCCACAATGTCCACGCGGCCTATGCCGTGCAGCCCGCCCAGGTGGTTGAGCACAAGCATCACCCCCAGCGGGTCCAGCAGCGTGTAGCCGTCCCGCTCACCCCTGGCGGTGGTGCCCACCTTGGCCATGATGTCCGCCAGCCCCTCCGTCTGCAGGCCGATGATGTTGCCCTTCTCGAACAGGCATTGCAGGTACTGCGGCTTGTCCGGCGCGTCCTCCGGGGCGTTGGAGAGCAGGTACATCTTGCGGTCCTCCTCCTTGGTGGCGTCGTACCACGTGTCCTCCAGGATGCCGGCCTCATAGGAGATGTGCAGCAGGTTGCGGTCCATGGAGTACGGCTTCTTCACGCTCTGGCGGATGGGGATGCCGTGGCTCTCCGCGTACCGGATGAGCTCCGTGCGGCCGGGGAACTGGTCGCGCCACTCCTTCATGCGCCACGGGGCGATGACCTTCAGCTGCGGGGCCAGCGCGTTGATGGAAAGCTCGAATCGCACCTGGTCGTTCCCCTTGCCGGTGGCGCCGTGCGCAATGGCGTCCGCGCCCTCTGCCAGCGCCACGTCAACCATGGCCTTGGAGATGCAGGGGCGCGCAATGGACGTGCCCAACAGGTAGCGCCCCTCGTACACGGCGTTCGCCTGGAACATGGGGTAGATGTAGTTGGCGGCGAAATCCGCCTTCAAATCCCCGATGATGCATTTGGACGCCCCGGTCTTGAGGGCCTTCTCCTCCAGCCCGTCCAGCTCCTCCGCCTGTCCCACGTCCGCGCAGTAGGCGATGATTTCCGCGTTGTACTTCTCCTTGAGCCACACCAGCAGAACCGATGTGTCAAGGCCTCCCGAATATGCCAGTACTATCTTCATTTCTTTCTCAAGCGCGCACCGCGCGCACGGGCACATTATAGTAGAGTTGTGGGATTTGTCAAAAAGAAATGACGTAATATGCACATGCACATGCAACGAAATGCAACGAAATGCGAATGTGCTTGACTGGACGCGCGGGGAAGGGGTAGGATAGGCACACTATGATTTCCCGCATTTCATCTTATGCCATGGCCTTGTGCGCCGCCGCCGGGATGGTGGCCGCCCCGCAGGCTACCGCCCAAGAGGAAACATACCCCGCAGAGCTGGTGCGCATGGGCACCTACAACTCCGGGCAGGAGGAGGTGCTGCAGGTGCCGCTCGCCACCTACGCGGATGCCGCTGGGCACCAGGTGGATTTGGTGGGCGCCATCCACATTGCCGACCCCTCGTATTACGCGGACCTGAACGTGCGTTTCGCCACGTACGACAAGGTGCTGTACGAGATGGTGGACGGCGGGGACCTGCCGCGCATGCTGATATTGAAGCGCAAGGTGGACGGCAATACCGCCACGGACGCGGAGAAGGCGGAGTACGAGAAGCTGCGCGGCGAGATGAAGGAGCGCAAGGAGGATTCCATCCTCGGTTTCGTGCTGAATTTCCTCTACGATTCCATCTCCACCCAGATGAACCTGCAGATGCAGTCTGAGGGCATCGACTACGGCAAGGAGAACTTCGTGTTCGCGGATGTCACCCAGGAGGAACTCAGCAAGGCCATGCAGGATCGCGGCGAATCCTGGCTGGGACTCATCGCCAAGAGCATGATCAGCAACCTCGGCGAGTTGGACCTCTTCTCCTTCCTCAACCCGGACCCCTCCCAGTACAAGCGCATGATGATGCAGGCGCTCGCCAAGAGCTCGCAATCCGATTCCGTGATGGAGCAGTCCAGCATTGTGGTGGCGCGCAACGCCAAGTGCTTCGAGGTGCTGGAGGGCGTGCTCAAGGACCCCGCCGCCAAGCGCGTGGCCATCTTCTACGGCGCCATGCACCTGCGCGATATGGACGAGCGCTTGAAGAAGATGGGCTACACCCTGCAGAAGGTGGAGTGGCTGAACGCCGTCTCCACCCCCGTCCCCGCACCAACTCCCGCCCCCGCAGCCGCCTAATTCCAAATCGTCAATCGTAAATTGTAAATTGTAAATTCCCCGGATGCGTCCCGTCATCTATCAACTCTTTGTCCGTCACTTCGCCAACCACACCATCGGCGGGCAGCCCTGGGGCTCTAGGGAAACAAACGGCTGCGGCACCTTCGCCGGCGTGAACGACGCCGCGCTGGACGCCCTCGCGCAGATGGGCGTCACTCACGTGTGGTTCACGGGCGTGCTGCGCCACGCCACCCAGACCGCCCATCCCGGCCTGCCCGCCGACCCCGCGTGCGTGGTGAAGGGCATTGCCGGCAGCCCGTATGCCGTCACGGACTACTTCGACGTGGACCCCGACCTGGCGGAGAATCCTGCCAACCGCCTGCAGGAATACGCGGAGCTGCTGCAGCGGTGCCGCCGCCACGGCATGGTGCCGCTCATGGATTTCATCCCCAACCACGTCTCCCGCTGCTACCGCTCCAGCGTGAGGCCGGATTGCAGCTTCGGGGAAGGGGACGACACCGCGCATTTCTTCCGGCGCGACAACGCCTTCTACTACCTCCACCCGCAGAACAGCGACCGCGAGCTGCAGCTGCCTAAGGCGCCGTTCGAGCCGGAGCGCGGCCACGGCCGTGTGACAGGCAACAACGCGGAAACCTGGACCCCCGGCGAGTGCGACTGGTACGAGACCGTGAAGCTCAACTACGGTTGCGACTACCGCCATGGCCCCTCTGGCGTGCCGTGGCAGCTCCCCGCACCGGGGCGGGAGCCGCGCGTGTGGCGCATCATGAACGATGTGCTCGCCTACTGGCAGAAGATGGGCGTGGGCGGCTTCCGCTGCGATATGGCCCACATGGTGCCCGCCCCGTTCTGGCGCTGGGCCATCGCCCGCGCACGCCTGCGCGACGAGGGCGTGTTCTTCATGGCGGAAGGGTACAACGACCACATGAAGCTCACCGAGGGCGACGTGCACGACATCCTGCTCCACGCCGGCTTCAACGCCGTGTACGACAGCCCGTCGTACGATGCCCTGCGCGGCCTCTACGAGCGCGGCGGCTGGGCCAACGACCTGGATGCCTGCAACCACGACTCCCTCAAATCCTACCTCCGCGGAGTGCGCTACCTGGAGAACCACGATGAGCAGCGACTGGCCGCACCCTCCGCCTGGAACGGGCAGGGCGCCGACGTCACGCGCGCCCTCATGGCCGCCCAGTTCGCCGCCACCGCCTGCCCTGTCCTGGTCTACAACGGACAGGAATGCGGGGAGGACGCCTCCGGTCCCGGCGGTTTCGGCGGCGACAACGGCCGCACCAGCATCTTCGACTACACCTCCCTCCCGCACTTCCAGCACTGGACCGCAGGCGGGAAGTTCGACGGCTCCGGCATGACGGAGCGGGAGCGCGCCCTGCGCGACTACACCGCCGCGCTGCTGCCCATGCTCCAGCACCCCGCCCTCTCCAAGGGCGGTTTCTACGGCCTCAACTGGGCCAACCAGGAGACCCCCAACTTCGGCAGGGACGCGGACGACACCGCCTCCGGCCACTACCTGTACGCCTTCCTGCGCCACTACCGCAAGGCCAAGTCCACCGTCCTGGTGGTCTGCAACCTCCACCCCACGCTGGATTTCACCACCCGCGTCCACATCCCGGAAAACGCGCGCGAATGGTGCGCCAAGAAGCCCGGCCCGCAATCCTTCCGCAACCTCCTGGACCCCGCCGCCCAGCCACTCTTCGCCACCGCGGAGGAACTGGACGCCGCCGGGCTGCCCGTCACCGTCCCCGCAGGAACCGCGCTTTTCCTGGAATGGGCGTAGCGACGCGGCATTGCACTTGACATCCTGCCGGTGTGTCAGTAGAATGCATGAAATCTATTCGAGAGACTTCCTTAAAAGACCAATTCCAGTATTATTTATCCCATTATGATTGTCTCATATACAGCTGGGTGGAGGATGGCCAACCAAGTGTTCCATTACCTTTACCTGATGGCGTTTGCCTTGGAATTTGATTTGAAGTTAAAAATCATTGATTTCCATTATCTCGGATATTTTGATTTTTTCGGCCCGGGCAAGAGTGTGTGCTCATGCCATCCCTGTTGGGTGAAATTCCTGCATAGAATGTGCAGGAGCAACAAGCTCCGCCCCTTTTTGAAACTGCTCGGCATACGCTCTCTGCGCGTGTATTGGAACGAGGAGTCGGGGTGGCTAGCGCAGGAGGCAAAGAACCTCATGAAGGGGCTTACTTTTTTGGATTGCTGGCCTGTCAAGGATTATGAGCTGCTCCACAAGCACCAAGAGGCCATTCGCAATACGATACGCCCCAAGAAGGAATTCTGGGATGTTGCCGAAAACATTGTCGCTGAGCAGAGGGGCCACGGTGTGCCCATTGTCGGTGTCCATGTCAGGCGCACCGATTACAAGGAATGGCTGGACGGCAAGTATTACTACGAAGTCCCCGTGTATGCGCGCTACATGAGGAAAATCTCGGAGCTGATGAATGGGGAGGTCGTTTTTGTCATCTGTTCTGATGAAGAGATGAAGCGCGAGGATTTTGATGTGCCCTGCCGCGCCATGTACATCTCGCACAATCCGTATATGGTCGACTACTCCCTGTTGGCACAGTGCGATTTCACAATCGGCCCCCCTTCCACGTTCCGCATGACCTCGTCTTTTTTGGGAAATACCCCCAGCTTTGAAATCGACTCGCCCGACCGTGAGTTGACATCCATGGAACAATTCATTGTCCCCCTGATGGGCAACGTGCCCGCCGAGAGGAAACATGCTTTACAAGGAGTGGGCGTGACCGCCTAATCCTAATCCTAATCTTAAATCCTAATTCGCCGCGCGTCAGCGCGGCGGTTTCACCGCATCCAGCCCTGCATGAGGAACAACTGCTCGCACACCAGCTCCTTTTCTCCCTGGTTGGGCACGAACCACACCTGCCAGCGGCTGCCGTAGTACTGCCCCCAGTCGCCCGTGTACACCATGAAATCGGGATTCTCCAGCACAAAGGCGTTCGCCAGCTCGTAGCCGGATTCCGGTTTCAGGGTGGGGTCGCGTTCCAGACTCAGTTCCGTGCCGGTGTTGTACTCGAAGGCGCGGATTTCATAGTGGCCATCCCTGCGGGCATCCTTGGGCAGCCAGATGGTGATGCTGTAGATGCCGGGCTGCGCGCTCTCAGCGAGCTTCAGGCACGGCGTTTGGGGAAGGGGCAGGAGGGTCTCCACGGTCTCCATGGCGGGGTGTTGCGCGAGTTCGGCAAAGTGCCCGTCGTACTGCTGCACGGTGAAGGCTTGAATGCGCTCGCCGTCCAATTTCTCACCATCCCCGAAACTCACCTCTCTCATGAGGGACAGGAGAGACCAGCCGTTCTCCAGCTGTTCAACGGTGCTGACGGTGGTGTCGGGGCTGTCATCGAATATCTCATCGCGGGACTTGGTTGCCGGCGGGGTGCCGGTGCCGGCCAATTTGATGGTGCAATGGTACCCGGTGCCTCCTTGCGGCCACTCAAAGAAGTGGCAGCGGGTGTATTCCTGCCTGCCCAGCAGCTTGGCGCGCATCCAGAACTCCCGGAGCAGGTCGGGATGCTCCTTGGCCAACAGCTCCAGGTTTGTCGGCGGCAGGAAGGAATCGCCCTCCGGCAGCGAAAAGTGTTCGCTTGATGTCCCGTGTCCGGATTTTTCCCCGGCCAGCCGTTTCACGATATCGGGCGCGTCGTCCTCCACATAAAAGTCTGCCGGCACCTCGAGCGCCACGCCCTCCGGCACCACCCAATTGTCCGCCGCGTGGTCGTCGTTGACGAACGCAAACATCACCGCATACATGACCAGAACCGCAAAGGTGGCGCCGCCTAGCAGCAGCGTGAAGAGAAGGCGCAGCCCGCGCTGCCCCCAGCTCTGCTTCATAAAGCAGGTGCCGATGAACCACAGCAACACCACGGGAATGGCCAGCAGGGCGAATGCGGTTGTGAACTCAAGCACCATACTGCCGGCAGGCGTGGTGCGCGGCCTGTCGGTGCCAACCCAGGCTCCCACCACCAAGCTCAGCAGCTCCACCACCAGGCAGAACACGGGCACCATCCACGTGCTGCCCACCACGCGCTTCACCACCGCCCACACGCGCCGCCAGCCCCGCCGCGGCCCTTGTTCCGTGCTGTCGTTCGTTTCCATATCTACCCCCTATAATACACGCCGACGGGAAAATGCACATAAAATTTGCGCCATGGCGTGATTTTTTTCTCTGGGGGCAATGATGGGTGGTAACGGGCGTGGTTAGTAAGCGGGCGTTGGTGCTAATCCACCCCGCGCAAGGCGGGGTTCCGTGCCGAACAAATCAACGTGGTTGCCCCCACGGCTCCCGCCGTGGGCTAAATTTGAGTGCGCCCCCGGGGGGCTTCAAGTTAGCCGCGCCTCTCGGCGCGGAGGATTACAAGTTTCATCTGGCAGAATGCCAGATGAAACATTTCGCCACGCGCCGCCAGGCGCGCTCTGATAGAGCCACTCAGGTGGCGAACTCAAATTTAGCCCCAGGTGGAAACCTGGGGGGTGTCCCCGTACGCCATCCCACCACGGAACCCCGCCCCGTGCGGGGTGGATACACGCCAACGCATGTCTACCCACCACCCCTATTCCCGCCAATCAACCACCCGAAATTTTCTTCGTCCCTTACGCATTGGCATTACGCGCCTTGCAAACCCACCGCAATTTTTTTGAAAAAAATGCATTTTTTGTTGTGCATTTCGCCTTTTAGGTGCTTAATAGGGTATAGACAAGCGCATGATCCGCATCGCCCCAGCTCCTGTTTCTCCAAGACGCGCCTACCGGTACGACACACTGGGCCGCCCGACTTCCCGCACGCTCGCGCGGCAGGGTGCTACCCGCAACAACGTGTTCACCTACAACGACCGCAGCGGGTTGATCAGCGACGTGGTGGACGGCACCGGCCTCAACGGATGGGACTACGACCGCGCCGCCGCTGCATGCAGCTCCGGCGTGGCAAATCGCCCCGTGCTGTTCAGCAAAGAGGGAGAGAACCTCACCCGTTGCCTGCACCTACGACTACATGGGTCGCCGCGCCACCAAGGTGGTGACGGAAAACGGCGTCGTCACCACCAGCCACCGCTTCCTCTACCGGGGCTATCTGCAAATCGCCTGCTGCGACCGCAAGCGCGCTACTCATCCCTGTCTCTGGCTCGTCACCTGGGACCCGACACAGGAAATTGCAACCCGCCCCCTGGCCATCCAGAAGGACGGCACATGGTACACTTTTTATAAAATATCATGAAAAGTTATATTTTACTCGCATTTCTCTTAATGGGTGCCGTTTCTGCATGTAACCCAGGGAATCACCAATCGACAAAGGTACAACATCATATCGAATTTACGGAAATGACGCTAACCGAATTATTGGGAGAGAAGACAAACTTGCATATACCAAACAACGTCATGAAATCTATAATGTTAGAATTACAGGATCCTGAAAACAAATACACCTTTGATACCGATACATTCATAGAACACATTTGCATACTGGAATACAAAGAGTACATTATTTATTTTTTTCCGAATCATCAGGGATATACAAAAATAAATAATGGAGAATACGAGTATATAAAATATTTCCAATCTCCCAGTTTCAACAAGTTTATTGACGAAAATAAACTTCGAGAAGAGTTATGGAGATATTGCGCGTTCCATAATCATGACAAACAAATCAGAAATTATTTAAAACAATCTCTATTGCGTTATTTTCTCAAAAAAGAATAAGTATGTTATAAATATTTTTGGCTTCACCGCAGCCATCAATCTGAGTCTTAGTCGAAAAAAAGACAATATTTACATTAATAATAAAAGCGTAGCTTCCTTGAAGACCTCTGGCATGCGAGATTCAAGTGGGTGCCAGCCTTGCCAAGCTAGTTACGAATAACATCTTATTTTAAGAATTATTCCTCCACAAAAACAGACTTATAATGAAAATAGCCAACATCTCAAATATTGTCATATTGGCGGATTTTCGTGTGTTATAAGTACATGAAGACCGCGCATGAAGCACATCGCCACAGCGCCGCCTGCTTGCCCCTCCCGCCGGAGGGGGAGGCAGCACTTCGCCATGGACTACCACTGCGCCGCCGCTGCCAGCAGCTCCCGTCTGCGCGAATATACACAAATAAAGACTCGAATAGATGAGCAATCCGTGCGAACAAAGGAACTTGAACGAAATAATGCCAAAAAAGTTCAAGTTGTAAGCTATTGCATTTTAGTAAATTCCAGCAATCGCGAGAAGAAAATCGAGTTCAATGTGAATTTTTTTCAAAAAAATTCTGAATTTTGGCCTTCAGGCGTATTAATCTTGATCTATGTTTTAGTAGCATGAAGAAATATTTAATACTTTATTGTTCGAGTCTCCTGTTATGTTCCTGTTTAACGCAAAAGACCTATCTACCATATTGCGTATACCAGAAGCAATTAAATGAATCTTCGATAGACAACGAGTTCGATATTATATGTATGGTATCTCAAAAAAAGAAAAATTTTATTTTCTTCCCCGATTTTACATATTTATATTATAAGAACAATATTGTAGATGAACAAACTTTCCTTGATTTATACTATAAACACACAGGTGTTCCTAGTGATTACTCCATAGAAATTTGGTATAACTTATTTGAAATTCCATGCTACAAGGCATTTGAGTGGGAGGCTAATCGTTTTAATAATTACAATATAGATGTATTAGCCCGCTAACACATCACTCCATCATCGCAAAACATTTCACAGATGTCTCCCTCAACAACGACTAACATAGGCAAGTCCTTTTCAGTGCAAGCACCGAACATCTATGACTTCTCTTTCCTTTGGAGCGTGGCATAAACTGGCAAATGGAGAAAAGGGAAGCGAAAGGGATTTAAACTCGGGTGGAAAGACGAGGGGGCATCTTTCACGGATTTGGCAAGGGTGTGCCGGAAAGGGTGTCCAGGGCGTGCAGTACCGCGAACTTTGCCAAAACCGCCCGAAACACTTTTGCTGAAATATCAGGCGGTTATAAAAACAGAAAAGAGCCGCAGGGAAATATCCTGCGGCTCCGGTTGGATACACGGAGAGGGAT
Source organism: Akkermansia sp. (assembly GCA_024405455.1). Taxonomy (GTDB): domain Bacteria; phylum Verrucomicrobiota; class Verrucomicrobiia; order Verrucomicrobiales; family Akkermansiaceae; genus Akkermansia. The sequence continues at coordinate 9,634 of JAKSOT010000032.1, forward strand.
TTGAACCCCCGACCAACTGCGTGTAAAACAGCCGCTCTACCACTGAGCTATCCGTGCGTGGTGCGGCGAGTTTACCAGAGCGCAGGGGAAAGTCAAGGGAATTTACAATTGACCCGTCTTCGCGCTGCGCGCTACGCCGAGGCAAGCAATTGACCCGTCTTCGCGCTGCGCGCTACGCCGTGGCAAGCGATTTACAATTTACCCGTCTTCGCGCTGCGCGCTACGTTGACACGTGCGCGCCTCACGCGCCTTGATTCGGTGCCGCCTCTCGGCACCTCACCCCCTGCGGGGGCTGTACACTTCGGTACAGTCCAATCGCCCTTACCGCACTGCTACGCAGCGCGCCCTAAACGGGGCCGTCGGGCGCTTTCGCCCCTATCGGGGCCAACACGCTTCGCGGTTGGTCCACCCCGCCTTACCGTGCGCAGCGCGCACGCCCTACTCGGGGCCGTCGGCGGTGTTGAGGCAAGCAATTTGGAGAGATAGGCGCGGCGAAGCCGCGCGGGGGAGGAGGCTTGGTGCTCATCCGCCCCGCCATTCGGCGGGGTTGCCTCACCGCCGCCCCACGGCGGTTCGCCCTGCGGGCAGCCACATTCGTGGCTGGCCAATCGCCCTTACCGCGCCGCAAGCGGCGCGCCCCTTCGGGGGCCGTCGGGCGCTTTCTCATAGTCGTAAGTGCGGAGGGGGACACCCCACAGGCTTCCGCCATGGGGCAAACTTTGTGTCGCCATCGGGATGGCTCACATAGAGCGCGCCTTGCGGCGCGGGGAAGGGAGGCGCGCCCAATGGGCGCGAGTGGAAACGAGCCCGCGCCGATACCAAAACATACGCAGAGGTGCACACATTGCGCAAATGTTTCATCTGGCAGCATGCCAGATGGAACATGTCGTTTCCGCGCCAATAGGCGCGGCTAACTTGGAGCCATTCCGATGGCGACACAAAGTTTGCCCCACCCGGGAGGGTGGGGATTGACCACGTTGGTACGTCTCGGCAGAGAGTCCCGCCCTCCGGGCGGGGCGTATGAGCGCCAAGGGTGATTGCTCTCATACGCCCGTTGGCACCAATCAATGCATTCCAACCGCGCTATTCTCTAATGTGCACGCGCGTGCGCTTCCATCAAATAGTACCTAGTACCTAGTACCTAGTACCTTTCCTTATTCTTCTTCCTCGGCCTTGAATTTCTCACGGAAGGTGACGCACATGAAGACGATGCCGATGCAGACGGCGAGGGTTCCGTAGAGGAGGAAGGTGTGGACGGAAGCGGGGTCGTCCACCATGGAGGTGAAGTAGACGATGAGGCAGTTGCCGATGGTGCTGGTGAGATAGAAGAAGCTCAGCACGATGCTCTTCATGTTCTTTCCGGCGGCGGTGTAGGCGTATTCAAGGCCTGTGGTGCTGACGAGGATTTCAGAGATGGTGATGATGAGGTAGGGGAGGCACTGCCAGAGGATGGAGAGGTTCTCTCCGGCGTCGAGGCGGGTTTGGAGCCAGGCGACCACGCCGTAGCCGAGGCCGGCCAGGACGATGCCGCATCCCATGCGGCGCAGGGGCTGGCTCCAGCGTCCGATGTACGGGTAGACGCAGAGGGTGACCAGCGGCACCATGATCATGATGAGCAGGGGGTTGAAGCTCTGCATCTCCTCCGCGCCGAACTGGAACTCCTGGCCGAACATCGAGAACTGCAGCGCCTGCATCTTGGCGCCCTGGAGCACCCAGCTCGTGGTCGTCTGGTCGTACAGGCTCCAGAAGGGGATGATCATGAGGAAGACGATGAGGACGCGCACCATGTTTCGCGCGCCGTGGATTTCCTCCTGCGAGTAGCGGGATTCGGTCACCTGAGCGGGGTTGAAGATCAGGCTGCCGGACACGCCGATGAAGCCGCGCAGGCCCGTGGCGGCGGCCAGGCGCAGCCCCGCCACCGCGATGGCGATGATGTAGAGGATGATGGCGGCCAGCCCGCAGAGGGCGGAGACGGTTTCGCTCAGCCCGCAGAGCGAGCCCAGCTGCGTGGCGCCCTCCCTGGCCCAGTACGCCAGCAGCACCACCACGGGCGCCAGCACAATGAACGACACGATGCCCAGCACCGTGCGCGAGGTCTCCTGCACCGCGGCGGCGCCGAACTTCTCGCAGGCCGCCTTGGCGCCCTTGAAAACGCGCGTGAGCAGGCAGGGCAGGAAGTGCGGCTGCGTGGGCTGGCGGTGGCGGTACGTCTTGCGCCCGCACCACAGCAGGAAGGTGGCGATGGCCATGAACACGCCCGGCACCGCGAACGCCCAGCTGTAGCCCATGCTCTGCCTAATCCACGGAATCACCAGGAACGCGAAGAACGAGCCCAGGTTGATGGACCAGTAGAACGCCGCGTACACGCGCGCCATGATTTTGGAGTCCTTCTGGTCCTGCACCTGGTCGCCGATGAAGGCGGAGACGCAGGGCTTGATGCCGCCCGTGCCCACGGCAATGGTGAACAGGCCGATGAAGAGGATGATGCGCCGCGTGTCGATGCTGTCCGCAAAGTCGGAGCACGCCAGGATGAAGTTGCCCATGCAGTACACCAGGGAGATGTACAGGATGGTGCGGTAGCGCCCCAGGAAGCGATCGGCTATCCACGCGCCGAGCAGCGGCAGGATGTAGATGACGGCCAGGAAGAGGTGGCCCACCTCCACGGCCTCCTGCTGTGTCATGGCCAGCATGCTGGTCATGTACAGCGTGAGGATGCTGCGCATGCCGTAGAAGCTGAAGCGCTCGCAGGCCTCGTTACCGATGATGAACTTGCCCTGCGGGGGGAACGCGCTCATGGCCGTGGCGGGTGCGGGTTAGTGGTGCATGCGCACCTCCTTGGCGAACAGCACGTTGTAGCGCACGTAGGTGTTCTGCAGCCAGTCGATGAAGATTTCGCTGCGCAGGCGCGCGTTCTCCGCGGGGATGGCGCGGAAGGACTTGGCGGCGGCGTAGTCCGGGCTGTTCTCGATGGTGCGCCCGGTGACGGCGGTGATGCTGGCGCCGTCCGGCAGCACGGTGAGCGGGGCGAGCTTGCCGCTGGGCACGCTGATGAGCGCCTTGGCGTCCACGCCCTTGGGCAGGTCCTCCGCGGAGGTGGAGATGTTGGTGGGGCCGAACTCCTTCACGGTGGCCCCGGCGGCCTCGGCCTTGGCGAAGGCGGCGTCCAGCCCGCCCTCCGGGATGGCGGCCTCCATCTCCGCGTGCAGCTTCTGCGCGGCCAGCTCCACGGCGTGGTCGGCGTTCTGCTTCTTCAGGTCGGCCAGCGCGCGCTCCTTTGCGGCGTCGTACTCAAGGATTTCGGGTTCCTCGATGGCCTCCACGCGGAAGAAGATGAGCTTGTTCTCCTTGGTGAGGAAGTAGCCGCGGACCTGCTTGATGCTGACGCGCAGCTCCAGGTTGCCGGACTTGAGGTTCTCCTCGTACTGCTGGACCGTGGGAGCGGAGTCCACCTCGGAGAAGGCGACCTCCGCGAGGGTCATGGACTTGCCGTTGTGCTCCACCTCCACCTGGAGCTCGGCGGGGGCCTCGGAAAGCTTGCAGAGCGGCGTGGTGGTGTGGCTCTTGCCGTCCGCCGTCTTGTAGGTGAACGGCTCGTACTCCTGGTCCTCCGCGGCGCCCTCCAGCAGCTGGTCGAAGCCCTTGCCGTCCGCCTTGGAAAGCTCCTCCATCAGCACGTCCGCCATGGCGATCATGGATTCCACGTTGGCGTCCTTCTCCGGCGTGAGGGTGTAGACGGAGATGATGCGGCGCTCGTCGCTCTTGTAGTCCTCCTTGTTCTCCTCCCAGAACGCCTTGACGTCCTCCTCGGAGGGGGCGGGCGGCTCGCTCACCGACCCCGCCGGCAGCCACGCGTTCTTCCCGCGCATCGTCTGGTACACCGTGTCCACCAGGGCGGACACCGCCTGGCTCTGGTAGTGCATGTCGCCCGTGAAGATGTTGCTCAGGCACTCCATGACGATGAGGTCGGCCACCACGCTGCGGAAGGCGGTTTCCTGGGTGTTGTTGCTGAGCCCGCGCACGGAGTCGTACCCGGTGAGGCGGTGGTAGAGGTCCTGGTTGAACGTGCCGTCATCCTTCTGGAAGGGGGGCATGGCCTTGATGTAGGCGTCCACCTGCTCCTTGGAGGGCTGGATGCCCAGCTCCTCGCCCACCTCGTGCAGGATGGCGCGGTTCACCGCCATGTTCACGCTGGAGTCGTCCGCCTGCCCGAAGGCCATCACCTGCATCATGGAGCCGATGAAGTCCATGTAGTCGCGGTACTCCTGGTGTTCCTCCAGCCAGGCGTTCATGGCGGCCAGCTCGTCGTCGCTCATGGTCTCGTCCTCGTTGGCGTCGAACTTGTTTCGCACCTGCTGGCTGGCGGTGTGGTAGAGGGATTGCAGGTAGGACTCGCCGTTCTCGCCCAGGTTCACGGTCTCCTGGTAGTCGTAGCTCACATCGTGCACCTTGATGTAGAAGTTCGTGCCGAACATGTTCCCCTTGTCGCCGTAGTCCATGAACAGGAAGCCCAGGCCCAGCGCGGCCACCACTATCAACACCAGCAGGGAGTTCCTGCGGATAAATTCAAGCATGCTCATAATTCTGTAGGAAGAGTTTCTGGTTCCGAGTCTCGCGCGGGCGCGCCATACACGCCCACGCGCTCATTATACTCCCTTTCCCGCCCATTGCAAGCCGTATTTTGTGCGCGTGCGTGGTTGGTTGCGCACGCCCACACCGGCCCACACCGCCGTCCGGCGGCGTTACCGTGGTGTGTATGCGGGGGTGGTTACCCACGGGTTAAAGAACCCGTGGCTTGCGCATCGCCGCCCCCGGAGGGGGCTTCATAGAGCCGCGCCTAACTTTCCAAATTGTCAATCGTCAATTGTCAATTGTAAATTCCACGGCCTATCGGGCCAATGGCGGGGGGAGGTGCGACAGGATGTCCGGCGGGATGGCGTGGCTCGGCGGCGGGGCGGCTTCCTTCCGCTGCTCGGCCTCCAGCTCCGCCAGGCGGGTGTCCTCCACCATGGCCTTGAACTTGTCGGCCTGGCTGTAGATGCCCTCGTCGTCGCGGAAGATGGAGGCGAGCCAGTCTCGCTTCTCGTCGATGGTGAGGTGACGTTCCTTACGCATGGCCTGGGTGCATGAAGTCGAAGAACCCCGCCACCTTGGCCTTGCCGGTGGGGGTGAGGATGTGGCCGCCGTGGATGGGGTCGTTGCAGAGCAGGAATCCCTGCTTGCGCAGCTTGGCCAGGGTTTGGGCGCAGGCGGTAGGCGCCAGCCCGGTGAGGCGCGCGATGTCCGGCGCCTCCGGCAGCCCCGCCGCCACCGCCAGCAGCACGCGCCGGCTGGCGTCCGGCATATCGTCCCCCGCCAGCCGTGCCAGCAGCCTGCATGCAAAGTCGATTGCTTTCATGGGCGTGTGCGTGGTTGGCTCAATGGTTGCGGCCCAGGCTCTGCTTCCAGAGGCGCAGCAGCGGGTGGTCCTCGTCGTTGGAGTGCTCCTGCACGGCGTTGAAGTGGCTGGCCTGGGGCAGGGCGATTCTCTGGTACTCCTCCAGCAGGCTCTGCCGCACGGTGGTGCTGTTGATGAGCGGAATGCACATCTTGCACGCCAGCAGGCACGTGAACGCGTCGATGAACAGCGGGTCGAACAGCTCCGGGTCCTCCACGTCCGCTATGTAGCGCAGCGTGATTTCCTCTGCCGGGCAGAAGATGCAGCGCCCGCGCAGCGTCCACCCCGGCGTGCCCACCTCCAGCACGCGCAGGCAGTCCGTGGGCAGCGTGTGCGGCACGGCGTGCATGTTCTCGTCCACGGTCTCGCTGCTGTAGAGGGTGGCGCGCTTCACGGCGAAGGTCCACCTGTTGACGCAGAGGACCTCCCTTCGGACGGGGTGGTAGTGGAGGTAGCACATGCGCTGGGGCAGGGTGCCGTTGGGGTCGATTCCGTCAATGGGGGATTCCCCCAGCTTGCTGAGGGCCAGGTTGCAGATGTCCACGGCGGTGGGAACCGGCGCGGGCGTGTTCTCGTTCTCGTCTATGTCGCTCATAGTCCCGCCATCATTCCACGGCTGCGCGCCGCGCGCAACGGGTGGGGGCAAACCGGCACGGGGCTGCCGCGGGCGGTACCCCCGTGCGGGTTTTCCCGCTTGGTTGGCAATCCCGGTTTCCATGTGTATGGTGTGCGGCATGGACAACGATGCCCGCACCACCGCCCGCCGCTACTACGCCGATTCCGGCCGCAGCCTGCAGCGCGATTGGGACGCCCTCCGCGGCAACCCGCGCGCCGTGGTGGTATGGACGCCGCAGCTGGTGGCGCTGCTCCTGCCCGTGAACTCGGCGCATGCCGGGGAATGGGAGGAGCTGCCTGTGGACCCCGCGGGAGCGGATGCCTGGTATGTGCATCTGCTGGCGGGGGACCTGGCGCTGGCGCGCGAGCTGGCTTCCGGGCTGGCGCCGCTGCCCCGGCTGTGCTTCCGGCGCGGCCTCCGCAACCACGCGCCGCACATTCATCCGTGGCGCGCATTTATTCAACACCAAGCATAGATAGAAAGGAATCACCACCATGGGATTTACCAAACCCAAAGCCGCTCCCGCCACCGCCACACCCATCCCCGTCGTCACCGACAACGAACCCGCCGCGACCAAGGCAGCCTACAACCAGACCGCCGCCCGCCGCCGCGGCCTGCTCTCCACCCTGCTGAGCCGCAGGCCCGCCGCCGACCCCAACTCCACCGCCGCCGACAGCGGCAACACCACCCTCGGCTGATGGACTCCCTGCTCAACACCTACAACAGCCTCAAGGCCGCCCGCGCTCCGTGGGAGGGCTGGTGGGACTCCCTGCGCCGCTACGTGCTGCCCGCGCGGCAGGACGACGACTCGCCCGTGGCGGACGCCGCCAGCCTGCGCGGGCTGGGCGACACCACCGCCGTGGAGGCATGCCAGAAGCTCGCCAGCGGCCACATGAGCTACATCACACCCGGGCACGAGATGTGGTTCAAGTGGAGCTGCACCGACCCCGACGCGGGCGACGAGGCGGAATCCTGGTACAACAAGTGCTCCGAGATTGCCAACGCGGAGCTGGCCCGCAGCAACTTCTACACGGAGCTGCACGAGTGCTTCCTGGACCGCGTGGGCCTGGGCACGGGCAGCCTGTTCTGCGGCAACACGCGCGGCGGCAACCTGCTGTTCCGCCACATCCCCTGCGGCCAGTTCGTGTGCGCGGAGGACGACGAGGGCACGCTGGACACCTTCATGCGCGAGTTCACGCTCACCCCGCACCAGGCGGAAGCGCAGTTCGGCCGCAAGGGCCTCGGCCCGCACGCCCGCGCCATGCTGGAAAGCGGTGCGGAGCCCCACACCGGCCGCCTCCGCTTCCTCCACGTGGTGCGCCCGCGCCACACCCGCAACCGCAAGCGCGACGACGCACGCAACATGCCCTTCGAGAGCCTGTACTACAGCCTGGACGACAACTGCGTGACCGAGGAAAGCGGCTACCGCGAGATGCCGTACATGGTCACGCGCTTCCTGCGCTGGGGCGAGGGCCCGTACGGCCTGGCACCCGCCCGCCTGGTGTACCCGGACATCCGCCAGGCGCAGTTCCTCAACCGCATCCTGGACATGCTGGGAGAGGTGGCCGCCTTCCCGCGCATCCTGGAGCTCGCCAACCAGAGCGGCGAGGTGGACCTTCGCGCAGGTGGCCGCACCCTCATCAACCCGGAGAGCGCCAGCCTCGGTTTCCCGCGAGAGTGGGCCACTTCCGGCCGGTACGACATCGGCATGGACCGCCTCCGCCAGAAGCAGGACGCCATCAACCGCGCGTTCTTCGTGCCCATGCTGGAGCTCTGGAGCGAGCGCCGCCAGCAGATGAGCGCCGCGGAGGTCTACGCCCGCGAGAACGAGCGCGTGATGCTCTTCTCGCCGTCGTTCACACTGTTCACAAGCGATTTCCGCCCGCTGATGGAGCGCGTGTTCGCGCTGCTGTTCCGCATGGGGCGCTTCCCGCAGCCGCCGAGCACGGCGCTGCGCGCCAACGCCCGCGGCGAGGCCGAGGTGCCGGAGCCGCGCGTGGTCTACCAGGGCAGAATCGCCATGGTCATGCGCCGTATCCAGTCGGAGGGCGTGGAGCGCGCCCTCCAGCGCCTCCAGTCCCTCGCCGCGCTCGACCCCGCCGTGGCCGACCACGTGGACCTGGACCGCACGTTCCGCCTGAGCGCGCGTCTGGACGGCGTGCCGGAGGGCATCCTCCGCTCGGAAAGCTCCGTGAAACGCCTGCGCCGCAAGAGGGAGGCCGATGCCGCCGCCCTCGCCTTCGCGCAGGAGCAGACCACTCAACCCCAATCCCCATCCCAGCCATGATTTACCCACGCAACCACGCCGCGGAACAGGCGCGCGCCAACCGCCGCCTCATCCTCGCCGTCTTCGGCACGCCCCTCGGCGAGCAGGCTCTCGATGTCCTCGAGGCGCGCTTCGAGACCGACCTGCCCGTGTTCCAGGGCAAGGCCGGCGCGTACGACCCGCTCGACGCCATGCGGCGCGACGCCCACAGAGAAGTCTTCCTTGTCATCCGGCGCCTGATGGAACAGGCCCGCCGCGAGGCACGCGAACCCCAAAATGAACATGATCATGAACACGAATAAAGAAAACGACAACGCGGCCACCGATGCCGCTCCCGACACCACCGCACCCGAACCCGCCGTCACCGTGCCCTCCCTCCTGGGCGAGGACGGCGCCTTCGCCCCGGATTGGTACGCCAGGTTCGACGACCTGCAGCCCTACGCCGCCACGCTCGCCAAGTTCAAGCGCCCGGAGGCCCTCGCCAAGAGCTACGCCCACCTGGAGAAGCTCAAGGGATACCCCGACGCACAGGACGACCCGCGCATGCAGGCCTTCCGCATCACCGTCGGCCTCCCCGAAAACCCCGACGATTTCACCATCGCGCGCCCGGACGACACGCCCGATGAAATCTGGGACGAACACCTCGCGCAGAGCCTCTCCCGCGTCGCGTTCGACTACGGCGTGCCGCCCAAGGCCATGCAGGCACTGGTGGACAGCTACTCCCGCGAGGGCCGCAACTTCCTCATGGATTGCCGCAAGCGCGAGCAGGACGCCATCGACGCCGCAGAGGCCGACCTCCAGAACGAGTGGGGCAACGAGTTCGACCACAACATGCAGACCGTCGCCTCCTTCCTCAAACACGTCGGCGACCAGACAGGAATCGACGTGCAGACCCTGGTGGAGAACCCCGCCCTGCGCGCCAACGCGGACTTCGCCCGCCTCGTCTTCGCCATGGCGGAGCAGGGCAGGGAGGCACCCATCCGCCAAGGCGTGCCCGCAGACGACAAGCAGGAGGCCCAGCGCATCGCCAGCGATCCCACCCACCCCCTCCACGAGGCCTACATGCACGCCAACCACCCGCGCCACCGTTACGCCAACGAGCAATACGACCGCCTGGCCTTCGGCCGCAGCCTCTAATCCGACTTCATCCTGCCGAGTGCAGGTTTTTTCGAGGTGATGTGATGATAAAGCCCCGGCCCCCACTACAGGGGACCGGGGCAAAACCATACCCGCCCTCGTGGTCGGGCGTTATTTCCTTAGAACTGGTAACCGCCCTCCACGCCAACGGTGGTCTGGAAGGAGTCGACGGCACCGCTGTACAGTGCGCGGCGGATCTTGGACTGGTTGCTGCCGGCCCAGGAGAACTGGATCCACGGCCTGAAGTACAGGCGGGCGTCGCGGCCGAACTTGCCGTCCTTGTGGTACGGCACCACGGCCGCGCGCAGGCGGTATGCGTCCACGCCCTCCACGCCGCCGCCCCAATAGCCGAAGGACGGGGAGAGGCCGCCGGAGAGCTCGAGGTCCACGCCCAGGCTGCCGCGGGAGACGACATCCGTGAAGCGGTAGCCCACCTCAAAGTCCCAGAAGGTGCCGGTGAGGCCGTACACGCCGACGCCCATGAGGCCGTGGCCGAAGAATCCGCGCTGGTGGTCGTTGAAGGTGAGGGTGAGGTTGAGGTCCTGCGTGAAGCGGTGGGGCACATGGTGCTGCCACTTGGCGAAGGCGCCCTCCATGCCGCCGCGGTGCAGGGAGTAGCCGATTTCCGCGACCAGGTTGGGGAAGATCTCCTTGCCGATGCCGTAGTTCAGATTGAACAGCGGCGTGTCGCCCAGGTAGTTCTTGGCATCCCAGATGATGCCGAATTCCCCGCTGATGCGCTGGCGCAGCCCCCAGTTGAAGAGGTTGCGGCTGCCGGGAATGTAGGAGGCGCGCACGGAGCTCCAGCCGTGGCAGCTGTAGCGGTTCGTCACTCCCATGCCGCGCACCTGGTAGTTGCTGGTGTAGAGGTTGAGGCCGATGTTGCCGCGGTATTCCGAGCTGGACGCGGAGATGGGGCCTGTGGCGGCGGGGGTGATGGCGGCGTCTGGCGAGGGGATGTCGCCGGGGGCGTCGTAGCTCACGCTGTTGTAGGTGACGGGGCCGTCCGGGATGGGAGGCGGGGCAACCACCGCCATGGCGGGCACGGCGGCGCACAGAAGCAGGATGGCAAGTGTTTTCATACTCGTGCCACTATACACCCCCGCGCCGTCCCGCACAAGAAAAAAGAGTTGGAACAGGTATTTCCCCCCGCGCCTTACAAAATCAGCATGCAGTCCCCGTAGGAGAAGAAGCGGTAGCGCATTTCCACCGCCTGGCGGTAGGCCTCCATGATAAGGTCCTTGCCCGCGAAGGCGCACACCAGCATGATGAGCGTGCTCTGCGGCAGGTGGAAGTTGGTGAGCAGGGCATCCGTGACCTTGTACTCGAACCCGGGGTAGATGAAGATGTTGGTTTCCCCCGGCCCGGCGGGCAGGGGACGCCCGTGGCGGGCGGCGAGGGTCTCTATCACGCGCACGCTGGTGGTTCCCACGGCGACGACGCGCTTGGCGGCCTCGATGGCGTCCGAGGTTTCCTGTGGCATGTAGAAGACCTCGGTGTGCATGTGGTGCTCCTCCACGTTGTCCACCTTGACGGGGCGGAAGGTTCCGACGCCGACGTGGAGTGTGACGAAGCTGTGCGGCACGGCGGCCAGGATTTCCGGGGTGAAGTGCAGGCCTGCGGTGGGGGCGGCGATGGCGCCCTCGTGCGCGGCGTAGACGGTTTGGTAGCGCTCCTTGTCGTCGGGGTCGCTCTCGCGGTTCATGTAGTGGGGCAGGGCGAGGCGGCCGTATTCGTCGCCCACCTGCTTGTCCCAGTGGATGTATCGGTAGCCCTCCTCGTTGATGAGCTCCACGCGGCCTGTGGCGTCGCCCACCTGCACGGTTGCGCCGAGGCGCATCTTCTTGCCGGGGCGCACCAGGCACTTCCACACCAATTCGTCCGAGATTCCGGCGCGCACCAGCTCAATCTTGCCGTCGTTGCTGAAATAGCGTGCAGGCACCACGCGCGTGTCGTTCATCACGAAATGGTCGCCCGGCTGCACGTACTCCAGGATATCGGAGAAGTGGCGGTGCTCGATGAGCCCCGTATCGCGGTGGACCACCAGCATGCGGGAATCCGCGCGGTTCGGCAGCGGGCGCGAGGCGATGAGCTCCTGCGGCAGCGGGTAATCGAAATCAACGGTGCGCATGGTGCGGTGCGGTTAGCGCGGGAAAACCTGGATGCGGCGCAGCACCTCGTCGCGCCCGAGCACCTGCATGATGGCGTCGATGCCGGGTCCGGCGTGCGTTCCGGTGAGCGCGATTCGCAGAGGGAACATCATGGCGCCCACCTTGAGCCCGCGCTCCTTGGTCATGGGCTTCACCAGCTGCATGGCGGCCTCGCCGTTCCACTCCGGCAGCGCGGCGGCGGCCTCTGCAAAGAGGTTGAGCATCTCGCGCGCGTTGTCCTGGAGCTTCTGCATGGGCTCGTCCTCGTACTCCAGCACCTGCACCCACTTCACCCACGCGGGAACCTCGCTGAGAAGCTGCACCTTCGTCTGCACGCTGGGGATGGCCTCGCGCAGCTGCGGGGTGTCCTGCAGGCCGGCCTGCACGCAGAAGGGCATGGCGAGCTCGGTGAACTTGGCGGGGTCCAGGCGCATGATGTGCTGCTGGTTCATCCAGCGGCACTTGGTGATGTCGAACTTGGCGGCGTGGCGGTTCACGTTCTCCATGGAGAATGCCTCGATAAGCTGCTCCTTGGTGAACACCTCGTCTTCCGTCTTGGGACTCCAGCCCAGCAGGGCGATGAAGTTGATGACCGCATCCGGCAGGAAGCCGTCCGCCGGGTAGTTGCCCAGCTGCGCGCCCACGTCGCGCTTGCTCATCTTGGAGCCGTCCGGGTTCTGGATGAGCGGGATGTGCGCGTACACCGGCGGCTCCACGCCGAAAGCGTCGAAGAGTTGCAGGTGCTTGAAGGTGTTCATCACGTGGTCCTCGCCGCGGATGACGTGCGTGATCTTCATCTCGATGTCGTCCACCACGTTCACCAGGTGGAAGATGTAGGAGCCGTCCGTGCGCTTCACCACCATGTCCGGCGTGTTCTCCACGTTGTTGTAGTCCACGGAGATGTCGCCGCACACCAGGTCGTGCAGGGTCATCACGCCCTCGCGCTTGAAGCGGAAGCGCCAGACCGTGCCCTCGCTCGTGCCGGGGATTTCGTCGCCGTTCTTGTCGCGCTTGTTGGGTGCGGGGCACTCGTACACGCGGCCCATGTCCACCAGTTTCTGGAAGTAGCGGTCGTAGATTTCGCCGCGCCGGCTCTGGTAGTACGGCACGTACGGGCCGCCCTTGCCCTCGCCCTCGTCCCAATCCAGCCCCAGCCAGCTAAGCCCGGTGAAGATGGCCTTCATGGCGTCCTCCACGTGGCGTTCCTGGTCCGTGTCCTCGATGCGCAGCACAAACGTGCCGCCCATCTTCCGGGCGAACAGGTAGTTGAACAGGGCGGTGCGGGCACCGCCAATGTGGAGGTACCCGGTGGGTGATGGCGCAAAGCGCGTGCGTACGGACGTGTTCATGCGCGCCCTTATACACCCGCACCGCCGAATGTTCAAGCGCAAAGCGGATTTCTCCGGCAGAAAGTGCAATGTCAATCGGCCCCGCCAGACACGCGCACCGCCGCGGGGCACAAGGGAAAGCCCGCCTGGCGGAACACCAGGCGGGCTTGGAAATCTTGCGCGCGGAAGCGCGCCTCTACTTAAATAGTACCTAGTACATCGTACCTAGTACCTCCATCAGACTGGCAGTGCGTTGGCGCCGCCGTCCTTGCCCTCGTACCAGCGGATGAACGC
>JAKSOT010000033.1 GCA_024405455.1 Akkermansia sp.
GTTTCGACGTGAAGGTCACCATGGAGGTGTACAAGTTCGGCGCAACCAACGGCTATGTCCTTTACGAGGACAAGAACGGCGAGCCCGTCAAGGTGGAGGTGGATTGGGAACTGTAACGGGCGGAACGCCGCTGCGCGGCGAATTAGGATTAGGATGAGGATTAGGATTAGGAAAGGCGCCCCAACATCAATATCTCCTAATCTTAATCCTAATCCTAATTAATCGTTCTATTTCCGCTAATCGCGATTCCTGTGGATAAAGTCCTTGGTTTCGCTGATGGTGCGTTCCTGGTAGTCGCGGTAGTAGATGATATCCGGCTCGGGGGTGTTCTGGCGGCGCTCCTCGATGTAGCCGTCGGGTCCGGCGTTGTTGTAGCGGCTGGAGGTGGTGGCGTAGCGCAGGCCGTCGGGCGAGGACGAGGTTCCCTCCGCGGCGCTGCGGCGGTTGTCGCCGGTGTAGCGGGAGGAGTGGCAGATGCCGTGGCTCTCGTTCATGAAGTCCGGGCGCATGTCGGTGCTGGCCATGGTGCTTTCCTTGTGGCCGAATTCCTTGTTGGAGCCGCTGAAGGTCTTGTTGGCGTCGGAGAATTTGTTGGAGATGGCGTCGTAGCTCTTGGAGCCGGAGAAGGACTTGGTGACGAACTGCTTGTCCTTGCCGGAGCCGCGCGCGGCGTCGATGTCCTTCTGGAAGGAGCTGACGCGCCCGGAGATGGATTGCGGCACGCCGGAATCGGATTTCTTCTCGGAGAAGGACTCGTTGAACTCCTTTTCAAAGTGGGAGTAGAGGTCGGTCTCGCCGCCGGCCTGCTTTTCCTCCACCACGTTGCCGTTGGCATCGTACACGGTGCGCACGCTCTCGCACGCGCACAGGGAAAGGAGGAGCACCACTGGCAGCGCGCGGAGCATCACCCTTGCAGTTCCGCCACCGCCGCCTCCAGCGTGGCGGCATCCTGAATGGAAACCACGCGCGCATCCGCGCAGATGCGCGCCATCATGCCCGCCAGCGTGGTGCCGGGGCCCATCTCGATGAACAGCCGCTCGCCCTGGGAGACCAACGCCTCCATGCACGCCTGCCAGCGCACGGACCCGCACACCTGCGCGCCCAGCATGGCTCGCGTGTCGTCCGGCCCCTCCACCGCGCGGCCGCCGTAGTTGCAGTACACGGGGAAGGCGGGGGACTGCATGGGCGTGGCGTCCAGCACGGGCAGCAGGGCCGTCTGCGCGGGCTTCATGTAGCGGCTGTGGTAGGCACCCGCCACGTTGAGCTTGATGCCGCGCTTGAACCCGGCGGCCTTGGCGCCGGCCACCGCCTTGGCGATTCCCTCCACGGAGCCGGACAGCACAATCTGGCCGGGGCAGTTGAAGTTGGCCACATCCACATCGCATTCCTGCGCCAGCGCCACGGCGGCCTCCGGCGTTCCGGCCACCAGAGCGGCCATGCTGCCCGCCGTCGCAGCGCAGGCCTCCTCCATGAGCGCGCCGCGCCTCTCCACCAGGCGCAGGCCGTCCTCCATGGTGAACGTGCCCGCCGCCGCGTGCGCCGTGAACTCTCCCAGGGAGAGCCCCGCCGCCGCCACCGGCTCAACCTGCACGCGCTCCTTGAGCACGCTCCACAGCGCCAGTCCATGCACGTACAGCGCCGGCTGGCAGTTGGACGTCCGCGTCAGCTCCGCGTCCGGCCCGTTGAACATCACATCCGTGAGCCTGCGGGCCAGCGCGGCATCCGCCGCCTCCATCAGCGCGCGCGCCGCGGGGTAGGCATCCATCAGATCCTTGCCCATGCCCACCTGTTGGGCACCCTGGCCGGGGAATAGAAGCACTGCTCTCATGGCTGCCAGCATACCGCACGCCCCGCGCGCTGGCAAGGAAATTCATGCGCATTTTGGTCTTGCCAATTTCCTCCCCCTATGGTACAAGGTTCGCGCAACCGCCCTCTTTCAACGGTCTCGTGGTGTAATGGTAGCACAAGGGATTTTGGTTCCCTTGGCCTAGGTTCGAATCCTGGCGAGACTACGATTGCGCGTTGTCCTGCTTCCCGCGCTGCAGCTCCTGTTGGATGAAGGGTGCGGTGGGGGCGGACTTGGATTTGGCGAGCTGCTTGACGGTGCCCTGAGCCATGATGGTGCCGCCGTTCTCGCCGGCGCCGGGGCCTAGGTCGATGACGTAGTCGGCCTCGCAGATGAGCTCCAGGTTGTGCTCTATCACTACCACGGTGTTGCCCATCTCCACGAGCTTGCGGAGGACTTGCACCAGGCGGCGGACATCGTGCGGGTGGAGGCCGATGGTGGGTTCCTCGATCACATAGAGGTCCTGCGGGAGGGACTTGCCCCTGCGGATGGCGGAGATGACGGCGCGGCGACCCTTGATGAGTTCCGCCACCAGCTTGATGCGCTGGGCCTCTCCGCCGGAGAGCGTGTTGCTGGCCTGGCCGAGCGTGAGATAGCCCAGCCCGGTCTCGCACAGCAGCTTCAGCGGGTCCGCCAGGCGCGGCTGGCCCTCGAAGAACTCTGCGGCCTCCTCCATGTTCATGTCCAGCACCTCGGCAATGGTCTTGCCCTTGTAGCGCACCTGGAGGGTGCGGGAGTTGTAGCGCGAACCGCGGCAGGTCTCGCACGGCACGATGCAGGGCGGCAGGAAGTCCATCTCCTGGCGGATGTAGCCCATGCCCTTGCAGTCCGGGCAATGTCCCGCGGACGTGTTGAACGAGAAGCGGCCCGCGTCGAATCCCATGCGGCGGGCGTCCGCGCTCTGTGCGAAGAGGGTGCGGATTTCGTTGAAGATGCCGATATAGGTGGCGGGCGTGGAGCGCGGGGTCTTGCCGATGGGCGATTGGTCCACTCCGTAGATGGCGCGCACGGACTTGAGCCCGCGGGTGTCGCCCCAGGCGCGGTCGGCGCGCGGTATCTTCTCGCCGAGCGCCACGCGCACGGCGGGTGCCAGCGTCTCCGAAATAAGCGAGGTCTTGCCGGCGCCGCTGGGGCCTGTGACCACGGTGAGGCGCGCGCGGGGGATGCGCAGGTTCACGCCGCGCAGGTTGTGCAGCGTGCAGTTGTCCACCTCCAGCCACTCCGCGTCCTTCACGGGCAGCCACTTGCCGCAGAACGGGTGCGGCTGGTGGTCGTGCAGGGCCTGCCCCGTCACGGATTTCCTGTTGCGCGCCACCTGGGCGAAGGTGCCCTGCGCCACCACCTCGCCGCCGTGGATGCCCGCGCCGGGGCCGAGGTCAATCAAGTGGTCGGCGGCGCGCATGGTGTCCTCGTCGTGCTCCACCACCAGCAGGGTGTTGCCGCGGCGTTTCAGGTCGGCAAGCGTGTCCAGCAGGCGCGAGTTGTCCTGCGGGTGGAGGCCGATGGTCGGCTCGTCCAGCACGTAGAGCACGCCGCGAAGCTCCGAGCCGAGCTGTGCGGCGAGGCGGATGCGCTGGGTCTCGCCGCCGCTCAGCGTGGTGGCCGGCCGCATGAGCGATAGATAACCCAATCCCACGCGCTGCAGGAATTTCAGGCGCGGCACAATCTCCGCCACCACGTTGCGCGCAATCTCTGCATCACGCCCCTTGAACTTCCATTCGCCGATGTGGCGCAGCGCCCGCTCCGCCGACATGTCGCCTATCTGCGCGATGTTGAACCCGGAGAGCGTGACGCCGAGCGCGAAGGGGTTGAGGCGCATGCCGCGGCAGACCGGGCAGGTGTCGCCCTCCTCGCTCTTGGCGGCGGCGCGCTCCACGTCGCGGTCGTAGTTGAGCTCGGCCTCCAGCATGCTCTGGCGGTCGTCCTCCTTGTCCTTGAAGCGTGCTGCGCCCACGCGGCCGTGGCCCATGCAGTGCGGGCACCACCCGCGCGGCGAGTTGAACGAGAACGTGGACGGCTCGGGGTCGGCGTAGCTTTCGCCGCATTGCGGACAGGTGAGGCGCGTGCCGATGAGCTGGTCCTTCTTGCCCTTGATGAGGCGGATGAAGCCGTCGCCCAGCTCCAGCGCGCGGTTCACGGTGTCCATGAGCGCGGCGTGGTCGCACGCGTCGCCGTTCATGGTGATGCGGCTGCCCTTCACGCGGATTTCGCCGAGCACGATATCCACATCGTGGTTGGAGTAGCGGTCCAGCGGCGTGAACGCATCCGGCGCCACCAGGCGGCCGTCCGCGCGCAGGTAGGGGTATTTCTTCTTGGCGGCCCAGCGCGCCAAATCCGCGTAGTGGCCCTTGCGGTTGCGCACCACGGGTGCGGCAATCATCAGGCTGGCGGGGCGCGCCGCTATCTCCTGCTCCACCAGGTACTCGATTTCCGCGGCGGAGCGCCGCCCCACCGGCACGCCGCACTTCGGGCAGTGCGCCTGGCCCAGCTTGGCGTACAGCAGGCGCAGGTGCTGCCAGATTTCCGTCACCGTGCCCACGGTGGACTTGCAGCCGCCGCGCGACCTGTTCTGCTCGATGGCGACGGTGGGCGGGATGCCCGTGATGCGGTCGATGTCCGGCACCTCCATCTGCTCGGTGAACTGGCGCGCGTACGGGCTCATCACGTCCATGAAGCGCTTCTGCCCCTCCGCAAAGACGATGTCGAACGCGAGGGTGCTCTTGCCGCTGCCGGAGAGCCCGGTCACCACGGTCATCTCGTCGCGCGGGATGTCCACGTCGATGTTCTTCAATTGGTGGTGTCGCGCGCCGCGCAGGGCGATGACGCCCTCCGGCACGCCGGGGTCGAAATCCTCCGCGGCGGCGCTGGGCAGCTCGTCCACATCGCGGTGCAAGGCTGCGGCGAGGTATCGCGCGGTGTAGCCGCGCGGGCAGGACGCCACCTCCTCCGGCGTGCCCTGCGCCACGATGTTGCCGCCGCCCGTGCCGCCCTCCGGGCCGAGGTCGATGACGTGGTCGGCGCACTTGATGAGCTCCATGTTGTGCTCGATGACGAGCAGGGTGTTGCCCTGGTCCACCAGGTTTTTGAACACGCAAAGCAGCACCTCGATGTCGCGGAAGTGCAGCCCCGTGCCGGGCTCGTCCAGGATGAGCAGGCGCCCGCCGCGCGCCTCGGCGGATGCGCCCTCGGTCTCCGTGAGAATCTGCGCGAGCTTGAGGCGCTGGTTCTCGCCGCCGGAAAGCGTGTTGAGCGGCTGGCCGAGCGTGAGGTGCCCCAGCCCCACGTCTTCCAGCAGCCGGAGGCGCTGTGCGATGCGCCTGGCACGCGCGCTGTCGTGCTCCGTGAAGAAATCAAGCGCGCTGTGCACGTCCATGGCCAGCATGTCTGCAATGCTGAGACCGTGGTGGGTGATGGAGAGGGCCTCCGGGGTGTAGCGCGTGCCGTGGCACAGCGCGCAGGGCACGAAGATGTCGGACAGGAACTGCATCTCCACCTTCTCCACGCCCAGGCCGGAGCAGCGCGGGCAGCGCCCGCCCTCGCAGTTGAACGAGAAGTAGCCGGGCTTCAAGCCGCGCGCCTTGGCGGCGGGCTCGTCGCAGAGCAGGGTGCGCATGTCGTTGAAGATGCCGATGTACACGGCGGGCGTGGAGCGCGGCGTGCGCATGATGGGGCTCTGGTCCACCAGCACCACCTCGCGCACCTTGTCCAGCCCGCTGATGGATTTCACCTTCACCTCCTCCTCGTCGTCGAGGGATTCGGGATGCACGGAGCCGTACAGCACCTGGCACGCGAGGGAGCTCTTGCCGCTGCCGGATACGCCGGTGAGGCAGTTGTACACGCCCAGCGGGATGTCCACGGAAAAGTTTTTCAGGTTGTGGCAGTTGGCGCCAGTGATGCGGATGCGCCCCCTGCCCTTGCGGCGGCGCGCAGGGATGGGCACCTCCCTCTTGCCGCTCAGGTACAGCCCGGTGAGCGACTCGTCATGCTTCAGGATGCCCGCCGGATTGCCGGAATACATCAGCCTGCCGCCGCCGCTGCCGCTGAAGGGTCCCATGTCCACCAGGTGGTCCGCCGCGCGCATCACGGCCTCCTCGTGCTCCACCACCACAAGCGTGTTGCCGCGGCGCGCGAGGCGGCGCATGGCGGCGATGAGCCGCGCGGTGTCGCGCAGGTGCAGCCCCACGGTCGGCTCGTCCAGCACGAAAAGGGTTTCGGTGAGCGCGGCGCCCAGGCACGCGGTGAGGCTCACGCGCTCGATTTCGCCGCCGCTCAGCGACCGCGTGAGGCGGTTGGATGCAATGTAGCCCAGGCCGACATCGCACAGGTACGCCACGCGGCTGCGCAGCTCGCGCACGGCCTGCGAGAGCGAGCGGTCGTGCTCCGCGGCGGGCAGCACATGCTCGTCCAGCCAGGGCAGCATCTCCTCCATGGGGAGCGCCTGCACCTGCGGCACGCTCAGCCCGCCGATGGTGAAGGCCAGGGCCTCCGGGCGCAGGCGCCCGCCGTGGCATTCCGGGCACACGCGGTACACGCGGTAGTAGGCCAGGAAGATGCGCACGGTCATCTTGTGCGCGTGCTTCTCCATGTCGTCGAAGATCCCCTTGTAGCCGTACCAGCGCCCGGCGTCGTACGCCTCCCACGGGTCCAGGTCGCCACAGTTGCCGTACAGCACGAAGTCACGCTCCCTCTGCGTGAGCTTGTTCCACGGCACGTCCATGCGCACGGCCTTCTCCTTCTTGTTCACGCGCACGAAGTCGCGGTAGCAGGCGGAGAGCGTGGCGGACGATATCATCTTCAGCGCTCCGTCTTTTATGCTCAGCTCGGGGATGATGCCCTTGTCGTAGTCGTACGCGATGGCGCGGCCGTAGCCCTTGCACGCGGGACACGCGCCCAGCGGGGAGTTGCCGCTGAACAGGCCGGGACGCGGCTCCGGCAGCGGGTACCAGTCGCACCGGTACTCGCGCGGTTCCTGCCACGCGCCGTCCTTGCCGCGCAAGGAGACGAACGCCGCATCCTGCCCCAGGTGCATGGCTGTCTCCAGCGCCTCCATCAGGCGCACGCGCGATTCCGCCACCAGGCGGATGCGGTCCTGCACCACCAGCCAGCTCTCCCTGCCGAGCGCGGTTTCATCCGACTCCGAAAGGCGCACCACCTCGCCGCTGCAGAGGGCGCGCAGGTAGCCCTGCGCCTCCAGCGCGCGGCACATCTCCGCATGCGTGCCCACCGGCTGCACCGCGAACGCCACCACCGCGTCCTCTCCCGCGTGGGCGGACAGCAATTCGTCCGCCACACCCTGCGGGGTGGCGGGCTTCACCACGCGGCCCTCGGCATCCCGCCCCACGGCAATGCGGGAGAAGATGAGCTTCAGGTACTCGTTCATCCCGGTCATGGTGCCCACCGTGGAGCGGGAGTTTTTGACCGAGTTGCGCTGGCCCAGCGCAATGGCGGGCGGCACGTTCTCCACGGCGTCCACCAGCGGGCGGTCCATGCGGTCCATGAACTGCCGCACGTACGGCGAAAACGTTTCCACATAGCGCCGCTGGCCCTCCGCGTACAGCGTGCCCATGGCCAGTGAGGTCTTGCCGCTCCCGCTCGGCCCGGTCACCACAGTGATGCCGCCCAGCGGTATATCCACATCCACCCCCTGCAGGTTGTGCTCCCGCGCCCCGCGGATATGGATGGCCCTGTCCCCCTTGCGCTTCATACCCGCCATTCTAGCCCCGCCGCCCCACGCGGAAAAGCCTAAAGAACGTCACCTACAGAAACCCACGGCAACACAGCCTCGCCCGCCTCGGCGTGGCCCGCAGGGCGTAGACGGGTCACGCCGAAGCCTTGGCGGCGGCGGATAAATCCCTTTGGCTTTCTTAACCATTTTTCACCGCCGGGCGTGGGGGATGCAAAAATCATTTCATTGGTTTTTCAATGAATTGGCGTGTTCGGCAAGATAAACGGAAAAATTCTTCTTGATTGCGCTTGCCTTTTTCCCCCGCATGCTGTACCATCGCGCGTGCAGGGGCGCCGTGCGCCCCCGCCTTATCCTTTCGTACCAAACGAAAATCAAACAATAACATTAACCAAAAGCAAACAGATATGAAATTACGTATCAATGCAAAACTCAGGGCGGCCCTCATCGCCGCCATCTCCACCGTGGGATTCACGCTCACTCAGGCTCAAGCCGCCACCCAATATTCCACTCCGACCTATGGCGGCGCAGAATACGTCTGGCACGGCGACCACTGGGAGTACCCCGAGGGCACCACAGTCAACGAGATTGCCCGTGTTAACAACAAGGGCGGTGTCATGGTCATCGAAGATGCCGGAACAGTCTCCAACCCCGTGGGCGTTAAGGATACTTCCGACTATGGTGGTGTGAAAGTGACGGGAGCGACCGATTTCACCACGAATCTGGGCGGTTGGGCCGGTTCCATTTATGTGGGCGAGGGTTCTGCCCTTTCTGCGAACTATGGCGTGGACCTGAAGACCACTGAACAGGGCAATGCCGCCACCGTGTACGTGGACGGCACGTTGACCATCACGGGCCGCAGCAATCTGAGCATGAACGATGGCAACGGCAGCCACAACTGGTACATTGGCGAGGAGGGTTTCATCAACCTCTCCGGCATCACCGGCGTGAGCAAGGGCAGCCGCGCCTGGAACTTCCAGCTTAGCGTGGACCCGGGCGAACAGTTCGACCTCACAGGCTACACCAACCGCACCCTGGGCGGGCAGCTCACCAAGAAGTTCATGTCCACCGGGGCCGACCTCTACGGCCAGGTGGCCAGCTTTGCCGTGTTCTGCGATGGTGTGGAAATGGATTCCTCCAAGTATACCATCAATCATGATGCCAGCGGCATGAGCGTCACCTATGACGCCGCGACTGCCATCAAAAAAATGAGCCTGACCTGGGCCGGCGGCGAGGCCGCATGGGAGGTCAAGGGTACAAACTGGACCGATGCGGCGGGAACGACAACCTCCTTCGCTAGCGGCGACGATGTGACGTTCACAGGCAGCGGCAACAAGGCCATCGTGAACGGAGCCATTGAAGCCGGCGCCATTACCGTGAACGGCGGCACCACCATCGACACCACCGCCGATGGAGCTTCGCTCACAGCCAACAGCCTGACAATCGGTGCGGGCGGCAGCCTCACCCTTGCCGGCACGGCAGCAATCGGCGGCGCTGTTTCCGTGGCGGATGCAAACGCCCTGGTGATTGGCGAGGGCTCCATGCTCAAGGTGGCCGGGGAAACCGCCAAGAGCCTGATTCAAGGCACCCAGGTGGCCAACGGCGGCACGGTTGAGGTCGCTGGCGGCATGTCCTTCAACAGCAGCGCCACCTCCAAGATGGGCGGTACGCTCGCCATTGCCGCAGGCCAGACGCTCACCCTCGGCACCAACAAGGACAACCAGGTCTACGACCTCACCTCCCTTGACGCCTTGGTGCTTGGCAAGGGCGCGAACATCAACACCAAGGCCAAGACGGTGACCATCAAGAACCTGACGGTAAACGGCACCACCATCAATCAGCAGGATACCTTGGACGCGAACACGGTAGGCCTGGATTTAAAGGGCACCACCACCCTTGCCGGTGACCTGACGATTACCGGAGATTGGAAGTACAAGATGAACATCGATGCGCTGGCCGGCAGCGGCAGTCTCACGCTTACGGGCGGTCAACAGGAGCACAGGGCCGTGATTGGCAGTGCCGACATCAACTCCATTACCGTGACCAACAAGATGAACGAGACCTGGCTCGATGGCGCGGTCAAGCTTTCCGGCACGCTCGCCCTGAACGGCGGCACCACGTATGCGGGCGAGAACGGCTCGCTAACGGTGGGCGGCCTGACCGGCTCCAACGCGTTGAAGCTTGCCAATGGCATCACCTTCACCGGTACCGGCAATTACACATACTCGGGCACGCTTACCTCCACCGGCGGCCAGATTGTGAAGCAGGGCACTGGCTCCCAGACCATTGGCGGCACCTCCCTCTTCCGCACGATTGACGTTCAGGCCGGCACGCTTGTGCTCAACGGCTCCTACGCCATCGATAGCATCACCGACGGCGATGTGACGGAGAACTACATCGGCGTGGATGGGCAGCAGCACGAGGAAGGCGGCTTCTACCTGCAGAGCGGCACCAAGACCGTGTACGCGGTTGCCGAGTCCGGCGCGAACCTGGACCTTTCCCATGCAGTATTCACCTACGGCGGCAGCGATGTGACCGCCCAGGTGGTTAAAGGCTCCTTCACCATTCCCGGCGGCGAGCCGAACTACTCCGTCCTGTACGTGAACAAGGACACGGTGGACTACACCGCGCACGCGCAGTACGCGCAAGAGAAGGGTGCCACCATCACCTCCGTGGTGGTGAAGGATGGCGCCACAGTGGATTTGGGTGAGAACTCCACCATCGCCAACCTGCAGTATGCCGCAACGGGCATCACGGCGGGCATTGCGGGCAAGGGTTCCATCACCGCCTTCACCGGTACGGGCGCCCTGGATCTGAAGGAGGGCGCCGTGCTTACCCTTGCCGACCAGACCCTGGGCTCCAACCAGACCCTTGTCACCAGCGGTGAGGGCACGCTGAGCATGCAGAACCTCAAGGTGAACGGCGGCGGCGCCGTGGCCACTATCGGCTCCAACGCCACGCTGCACCAGATTACCATGGGTTCCGGCACGGTGAACCTGAACGGAGACATCACCATGGAGCGCTTCGTGCTCAGCTTGGAGAACTCCGCCTCCACCATGAACATCGGCAAGGGCGCCACCGTTCATGTGAAGGGTACCACCCTGAGCGTCCACAACAACGAAGCCTCCTTCATGGTTTCCAACTGGAACCAGGTGAACACCCTGAACATTGAGGGCACCCTGATTGCGGAAGCGGGTATCTCCTCCCGCGACGGCAAGGCCAACCTCAACGTGAAGGACGGCGGCACGCTGGAACTCCACCAGGGCCTGCTCTACATGAAGAACACCGCCCAATACACGAACATCAACGTGGAAAGCGGCGGCACCCTGCTGACCGCCGGCAACGCAAATGATCAAGCCGGCGCGGGGCTTCACGTGAACCTGAACAACGGCTCCACCCTGAAGGGCTACTACGCCGAGGGTGTGGACACCGCCGCCATTGCCCAGACCCTGACCCTGGCCGGCACGGTGACCATCGATGCCGGCGAGGCTGGCAAGACCCTGCAGATTAACAGCGATATTGACGACGAGGGCGTGGCCATCGTCAAGAAGGGCGCGGGCGAACTCGTCCTCAACGGTGGCGGCAACTACCTCTACAACGCCATCAACGTGCAGGAGGGCACGCTCGCCCTCAACGGCGGCTTTGAGCTGAGCGGCATCCAACACGAAGAGGGTACGGTGCAGTACTACAAGGACGACAAGGAGGGAACTCCGGCCACGGAGAACGGCTTCGCCAAGTATGTGGGCGAGGTGCAGCTCATCTCCGGCAACTACGGCAGCGTGTCCGTGGGTGAGGATGCGGTCCTTCTCCTGGACGGCTATTCCGTGACCTACGACGAGGCCACCGGCAAGGCCGTGAGCAGCGAAATCAACCTGGACACCTACTTCATCAACAAGAACAGCGAGACCGTCTCCTCCATTGTGGCGGTTGCTCCCGATGCGGACGTGACGCTGGCCGACGGCGCCAAGCTGGTGGCTGATACGAACTACTCCGGCGCGATTTCCGTGACAAGCGGCAAGGGCTACGTGGAAATCGGCAAGGATGCCACGGTGCAGAACACCACGGCCGCCATCGAGCTCTCCGGCTCCGGCACGTACGTGTTGGCCTCTGGCGCCTCCAACCTGGGTACCGTCACACTCGGCGATTCCTGGACCGGCGCGGTGAAGGTCACCAAGAACGACCTGGCGAATCTCAATCTGAACACCTTCGGCAAGGCCGGCTCCGTTGTGGAGATCGACGGTTGGTCCAAGCACCTCAACAACACCGATGCTGCAGTTCCCTACACCTACGATCCCAAGCTTCGTCTCGGCACAAACGGCTTGACGATTGCCGACGGTTACAGCGGCCGCACCTACATCTTTGCAGGCGGCGTTGAAGGTGCCGGCAACTTCATGTACAACATTGCCACCACCGCTTCCAACCAGATATACGCCTTCACCGGCGATGTCTCCAAGTGGACCGGCGCCTACCAGAGTCTCAAGGCCGAAAAGACCAGCACGCTGCAGTTCTACGGCAGCGCCACGGCTATGGGCGCCGCCATTGAACAGACGCAGGGCACCATCAACATTGAGGTGGGCAACGGCACGGATGTGTTTGCCACCGTGTTCAATAACGCGGTGACCGCCACCCAGCTGACGATTCTGGACAAGGCCTCCGCCACGCTGAAGGGCGAGTCCACCATCGGCACGCTTGCCGGGCCCGGCTCCCTGGCCGTGGATGCGGGCGAGCACACCGTGACCATCAACGGCATCACGGGCCTCTCCAACACCATCACGCTCACCAGCGGCACGCTGAGCCTCAACGGCACCGTCAACATCTCCGGCGACATGCCGATTGCCGGCTCCATCACCTACACGGACGGGGACAATGGTTTCCGCCATGTGGAGGGCAAGCTGCAGGTTGTGAGCGTGGCAGCGGATGCCACCCTTACGGAGGGCACCGTGAGCTACATCTACGGCGGTGCGGAAATCGCCACCAGCCTGGACAACGGCGCCATCGCCCTGACACCCACCACCACGTACGACACGTACTACGTGAACAAGGGTGCGGCCAGCATGACCCACGCGATTGAGGGTGCCGCCGCGCAGGGCGAGACCCTGGCCGCCGTGGTGCTGGCAGACGGCACCACGCTCACGGCAGACGGCGGTTCCACCGGCCTGGTGGTGGCAAATGACGCTTCCGCCACCGGGGACACCACGGCTGCCACCACCATCAGCTCCCTCACCGGCCCCGGCGCGGACAAGACGCTGACCCTGGGCGGTACGGCACAGCTGACCATCCAGAACCCGAACGCGTTTGCCGGCACGGTGAACGTGCAGAGCGGCGCGAATGTCTACCTTGACGGCACGACAACCGCCGCCACGCTGGCCAAGATTGTCAATGCGGGCACGCTCTCCGTGGCCGTGGGCAACGGCACGCAGATTGCCATGACCAGTTCCGCAGGCGGCACCCTCGCGGTGCGCAGCGGCCAGGTGGACTACCGCAGCACGCTTGGCGGCCAGGTCCTGGAACTCGGCAACGCCACCCTGCTGTTCGGCAACGCGGGTGACGACACCACCCACACCTATGCGGGCGACATCGTGGTGGCCGGCAGCGCCAACGTCACGACGTACGGCACCTCCCAGCACCCCACCGCCACCATCTCCGGTAGCGTGACCGGCGACGGCACGCTCACCCGCGTCAACGACGGCAACCAGACGCTGGCCTTCACCGGCACGGTGAACCTGGGCGGCTACACCAACAACGATGGCAACGATGGCAACCTGACCGACTTCCAGGGCGCCACAAACATCGGCACGCTCACCATCGGCAACGCGAACGCCAAGACCAAGTTCTCCCACGAGGATACCACCATCGGCATCATTGCCATGAACACGAACGCCACCGTGGAAATCGCGGGCAACACGAGTGTGGGTGCCGTCTCCGGCAGCAAAGACCTCACACTTAATGTGACCAACGATGCAACGGCGACCCTGACCGGCACCAGCTCTTTCAACAAGCTGGTTTCCACCGGCAAGGTGGTTGTGGACAAGGATGCCGTGGTGACCCTGAGCAACAACCTGACTCCGAACTCCGGCACGGTGGAGGTGAACGGCACCGTATCCGCCAACCATGAAGTGGACCTCTCCTACAATGGCGCCTCCAAGGGTATCCTCAAGGTGGGCAGCACCGGCGTGGTAAGTACAAAGGATGGCATGTGGATGGCCAAGAGCGCTGCGGTCCAACTCGCCGAGGGCGGCACCTTCAACATCGCCGGCCTCCAGATAATCGGCGAGAACGGCGGTGCTTCCCTCACCACCACGGCCGACAATGGACAATACGGCACCAACAATGCCGCGTTCATCATCACCAATGCGGCCGTGACCGGTACCACCAACATCAACCCGGGCAACCAGCCGGTGACTACCACCCTGACCACGGGCGCCTACCCCATGCCGCCCAACAACGCGGCACCCACCTACCACGCCGTGTACGCGAGCACGGGCGGCACTCTGGTGGTGAACGCCGACATCGATCTGGCGGGCGTCCTCCACTCCTCCGGCGCCATCACCGTGAATGAGGAGAAGAGCCTCACCCTCACCGAGGGCAGCAGCCTCTTCCAGACCGTGACCAACGGTGGTACGGTCAGCCTCACCGGCATCACGCTGGGTGGCGGCTTCTCCGAGCAGACGGATGGCAGCGCCTACTACGATATCGATGGCAATGTCACCACCGAGGACCAGAACCACTACGAAGGTACGGCAACGACCTACGTGCAGGTGGTGGACGGCGGCACCAGCACCGGTACCGGCATCCAGTGGAAGGACAAGTCCTACAACCTCTCTGAGAACACCGGCCGCATCATCGTGGGTCAAGGCAGCGTGAAGTACGACACCTTCTACGTGACAACGGAAATGGATTCCAGCGCCCTGATTCACAGCGGCAATTACGACCAGCTGAACACCATCGTGGTGACCGACTGGGCTGTGCTGACGTTGGACGAGGCGGTCACCGGCAAGACCATTGTAGTGCGGGGCGGCGGTTTCATCACCGGCTCCCAGATGACGCCCGAGAGCGTTTCAATGGCAGCCGGCGCCTCCTCTATCCTCGATGCTGAAGTTGCAACGGAAGGTGGCGTGACCTTCAATGATGCTGTTGCGACTGTCATCACGAACACCAATGAGGAAGGCTCCGCCGTCCAGTACTCCACAAGCCAGAAGGCTCTCGAGGTGGCTGCCGACACGATGACGATGACCGCCGACACCGATGTGACCGTTTCCAACCAGCTTGACATTGACGAGGTGGTGAACACCACCGGCCATGTGCTCACGCTGGACAACGCGGTGGACCTGGAGCTCAAGTCCATGACCATCGGCGAAGGCTCCACGGTGGCTGTCTATACGGATGAAACCGCAGCGGCCGAGGGCACGGTGACCATCACTGAGTCCCTGACGGCCGGCGGCGGCAAGCTGTACGCCAACCTGACACTGGAGGGGCATGAAGGCGAGCAGCTGCTCTACTGGGACCTCAACGGTGCCGGAGAGAACGCGCTCACGCTGGGCAGCGTGCTGACGCTCGACACGCAGAGCGGCCTCATCCAGCTGGATAACGAGACCATGCAGGCCATTGCCGCCCTTGGGGACAGGGGCGAATACCTGGAGCTCGTCCTGAACGGCGGTGAACCCGGCACCCTTGGCTACGACGGCGACGCTTGGTTCGACGGCGTGTTCTCCCGCACCTACACCAATGCACAGGGTGTTGAGACCTCCCTTGCCGGCGACTACAACGTCCAGCTGCTGGAGAACGGCAACTTCGGCATTGTGAAGTTCAGCAACGTCCCGGAACCGACCACGGGCACCCTCAGCTTGCTTGCGCTTGCCGCCCTGGCGGCAAGGCGCCGCAAGCACTAATAATTTACTAGGTACTAAGTACTAGGTACTATTTAGTAAGTTAGGTGCCGTTGGCACAAGATTATCAAGGCCCATCTGGCAGGATGCCAGATGGGCCTTTTTCAATCGGGAATGGTGGGAGCGGCAACGGCGCGGGCGTTGGCGGCCAGGTGCGCCGCGCCGATGCGGCGGATGGGCGACCCGGCAAAGAGGTCGGCAAAGGCATCATCCGACAGGTTGGCGATGTCGGACAGGGGTATGTTCCGCAGGTGCGCGGGCATGAGCAGGTGGGGGTCGATGCGTGCGGGCTTGGCGGATGCGTTCCACGGGCATGCCTCCTGGCAGGTGTCGCAGCCGTAGAGACGGTTGCCGAGGGCGGTGGCGGTTTCCGGGGGCATGGGTTCCTTTGCCTCGATGGTCCAGTAGGAGAGGCATTTCCTGGCATCGCATACGCCGTTGTGCAGGGCGTGCGCGGGGCATGCTTCCTCACAGCGGCGGCAGTTGCCGCAATGGCTTTCCATGGGCGTGCCGTACGGCAGCTCCAGCGTGGTGAGGATGGACGCCAGGAAGCAGTACGAGCCGCGCCCGGGGCGGATGAGCAGGCCGTTGCGGCCAATCCATCCCAACCCCGCGCGCCACGCAAAAAAGCGCTCGCTCACGGGGCCGGAATCCGTGAAGCAGCGCTGCACGCCGCCGTACATCTGCAGCGTCTCGTCCAAATCCGCCAGCTTGCCCGCCAGCAGCTTGTGGTAGTCCTCCCCCTGCGCGTAGCGCGCCACGGCACCGGGCTGCGTGCGTGCGTCCTCCCGCGCGTATTCGTAGGTGAGGATGACGACGCTGCGCGCGCCGGGCAACACCAGCTGCGGGTCGAGGCGCGCGGGAAGGTGGCGTTCCATCCACTCCATGCCGGCGTGCATGCCCTCCGCCAGCCATTGCTTCAGACGCCCTCCCTGGTCGGCATCCGCGGGCGCGGCGCCCACGGCGGAAAATCCGAGCTCGCGCGCGGCGTACTCCAGCGCCTGGAAGGCCGCGCTCATGATGCGTCCTGTCCGGTGACGGCCTTTCTGAGCCGCTCCGGCCAGGGTTCCGCGAGCGGGAGGGAATCCACCAGGCGCAGCACGGCGTTGCGGATGCGCTCACCGGCGGGCGTGGCGGCGTTCTGGAGGGCCTTGGCGTTCTCCTTGAAAGAAAGGCGCTGCAGGTTGGAGGAAGCCTCGCGGTTGCCGAGCTCCGCGGCGCGGCGGTAGAGCTCCGCGGCACCCTGCGCGTTGCGGTGGATGCCCTGGCCGTGCTCGAACATGACGCCCAGGTTGTTCATGCATGCGGCATCGCCGTGCTTCACGCCCTCACGGAAAAGGCGCGCGGCGTTGTAGGGGTCCACGCGGTGGCCGAGCCCCTTGTAGCACATGTAGCCGAGGTAGTAGTAGACCTTCGGGGTGTCGGGCGCGCGGCGCGCCACGTCCATGAGCATCTTCCACGCCAGGCGCTCGTTTTGCTTCACGCCCTTGCCGAGCATGATGCAGCGCGCCAGCTCCACCTTGGCCTCGTCCAGCCCGGCCTCCGCCGCGCGCTTCAACCACTGCACCGCCTGCAGGACATTCGGCTCGCAGCCGTACCCGCGCTCCAGGAAACCCGCCAGCAGGAACATGGCGTTGGGGCGCAGGGAGGCGGACAGCGGGTTGCCCTCGTCGTCCCGCTCCGCGAGGCTGCGCGCCAGCGCCACCGCCTTCTCCGGCTGCTCCGGCAGGCCCTTGAAGCGGCCCTCGTACACATCCAGCAGCTTGTAGGCGGCGGGTATGTACACCGGGGCGGCCTGTTCCAGCATCTCGGTCACCTGGTCCACGTTGCTGTTGCGGGTGTCCACCAGCATGGCGTTGGCCTGGGCGAACATGCTGCGCGCGTCCTCCATGCTGGGTGCGGCCTGCGGTGCCGCCGCGACCGCCAGGGTGGCGGCCAGGCAGGGCAGGATGCACGCGGCAAGGGCTTTCAGGCGCATACGGAAAATGAAAATCAGGCTTCCGCGTATTCCGCCCAGGACGAGCTGGTCTCCCACACGCGCACGCGCTCCAGGCGCACGCAATCCCGCACCGGGAAGGAGCCGGCACCCTGCTTGGCGCGTTCCAACGCGCGCTGGGCGTGGTCGAACACGGTCTTGGCCATGGCCTCGCTGGTGGGGTCGGAATGCTCGAACGGGATGATGCGATCCCCGTACACGGCGCGGAACTGCGCGTAGTTGGGGTCGTCCGTGTTCATGCAGAGGGCGTGGTCGAACTGCTGCAGGAACGCGCCCACCATCTCCTGCACGGCCTTGAAATCCACCACCATCTCGTGGGAATCCAGGGTGTCCGCGGCAAAGACCAGCTCCACGCTGCGGGTGTGCCCGTGCGGGAACTGGCAGTTGCCGGGGTGCTTGGAGAGCAAATGCCCGCTCTCCAGCTCAATCCGCTTGCATATTCGGTACATGATGCGTCAGCTTGGAATGCGGCGAAGCCGCCGAATTTCCAAATTGTAAATTGTAAATCGTAAATTGTAAATCCCGTCAACTGATGGGCGTCACGCCTTTTTTCAGGATAATGTTGCCGTACTTGGCGGTTTCACCGCTGATGATGACGGCGTATGCCTTCTTGGCGCGCTCGTAGAAGGCGTAGCGCTCCATGCGCTCGATTTCGCCGTCGTAGCCGAGCGCCTTGCGGTACTTGGCCTCCACGGCGGGATCCAGCGTGTCGCCCGGCACGGCGTCCATCATGATAACCGGCGTGGCGTAGCTGTCCAGCTCCAGCAGGGGACGGAACCCCGCCAGCAGGGCGTCCGCGCCCAGGCCGTCGGCCCGCAGCACCTTGTCGTTGAACGTGTGGCCGGGGAAATGGGCGTCGGAGATGACGATTTCATCGCCATGGCCCATCTCGCAGAGCACCTTGAGCATATCGGGGGAAACAACGGGGGAAATGCCTTTTAACATAACCCGTGTATCATGGCACACGCGGGCGCGCGCGTCAACCAGAAAAAGCCGTCCTACACCGTCTCGGTGACGCCGATGCGGTCGATGAGGTTGAGCTGCTGCAGGAGATCCTGGGGGGAGAGGGAGCCGCGCAGCAGGCGCTGGTAGGCGGCAATGATTTCCGCGGCCTTGTCGGGTGATTCCTCCAGCAGCTCGATACGGAAGCGGGAGAGGCCGCAGCAGATGATGGAGTGGAGGTGTCGCGCGGCGCTCTGCGCCTGTCCGTTGAAGAGGGTGTTGCGGCAGCCCTCGTCGCTGTGGAGGTAGTGCATGGCGTGTGTGCGGTCCATCACGCGCACGCGGTGGTGCTCGCAGGGCTGGCCGCAATCCTTGAAACTGTGGCCCTGCGAGAGGAAGGTGCAGAACACGCAGTGCTCGGAATGGAACATGGGGATGTGCTGGTGGAGCGTGAGCTCCAGCCACGGCCCGCATCCGGCGGCCAGCAAGTCTGCGAGCTGCCGCGCGTCGAGGTCGTACGACGCGGTGGATGTTTCCATGCCGAATTCCCGCCAGAGGCGGACGGAGGCGGGGTTGGCGGCGTTGAGCGAGAAGTCGCCGGCCATGCGGATTTTCCTGTCCTTGAAGAACTGCGCGGCGCCGATGTTGCGCACGAGCACGCCGTCCGGCTGCGCGGCGAGGATGTACTTGAAGAAGCCGCCCTCGTGCGGTTTCATGATGCGCAGGGTGGCAATCCAGTATTCCGTTTCCGGGAACTGCGCGCGCAGTTGCTCCACCGCGGGCTGCAGGAGCTTGAGGTCCTTGAAATCCAGGTACACGCGCTTGATTCCGGCCTCCGCGGCGGCGTGGGCCTGCTCCGGCGTGCGGCAGAGCACGGAGAGCAGCGCGTCCCTGGCGTCCGCGGCGCGCAGGGGCGGGAAATCCGCCACCCACGGCGCGACGGGTGCGGCGGGCGCGGCATCATCCTGCGGCACGCGCGCCACCAGCTCGCGGCGCATGCGGTTCAGCTCGGAAACGGGCAGGATGAGGCCGTCCTCCACATCAAAGGTGCAGTTGCCGAGCGTGAATCCCGTGCCGCCCAGGCGCGCGAACGGCGCGCGGACGGATTCCTCCGGGAGCGGGCGCTTCTCCGCGCGCTGCAGGGGTTGCGCGCTTTCCACGATGATGCCGCGGCATGCGGCGCGAAGCGGTTCTCCCGCGCGTCCCGTGAAAGCAATATCCAGCGCGGAGCCGCCCGCCTCCGCGGCGTTGCGGGCGAAGTTGCACCAGGTGGCGTGCAGCGTTTTGTCCAGCGCGGGGTCCGCGGTTTTCCACAGCAGGTTGCCGGGGCGCACGCGGTGCCAGTCGATGCGGCTGGCCTTGCCGTGGAAGAACAGGCGCGCACCGTCTATTTTCCAGATGCGGCCGCCCTGCTCCTCGTTGCGGTCCTCCCCGGCATCAATGACGAAGCCGTCGCCGGGGGAAACGGGCAGCGCGGGAGGGCCGTCCAATTCCACCCATCCGTTGCCGCAGCGCGCAATGCGCCCGGCGAGCGCGCCGCGCTTCTTGCCGAAGCGCCCGTGCGTGAGCAGCGGGTGGTCCGTGCCGTCCAGCCAGCCCGTGGAGAAGCCGCGCGAGAAGGCCATCTGCAGCGCGTACAGATCCGCCGCGTGCAGCTTGGGGGACACCCCCTGCCCTTTCAGCGCGGCATCGATGGCGCGGCGGTAGGCGCGCGTGGTGGCGGCCACGTATTCCGGGGATTTGAGGCGGCCCTCCACCTTGAAGCTGTGCACGCCCGCGGTGAGCATCTGCGGGATGCGGTCCAGCGTGCAGAGGTCCTGCGGGGAGAAGAGGTATCGGCGCTCGCCGAGGTCGCGCATGCGGCCGTCCACCTCCAGTCGGTAGGGCATGCGGCAGGCCTGTGCGCACTCGCCGCGGTTGGCGCTGCGCTGGCCGAGGCTCTCGCTGGTGAGGCACTGGCCGGAGTACGCCACGCACAGCGCGCCGTGGCAGAAGACCTCAACCGGCTTCCGCGTGGCCTTGGCGCAGGACTCGATCTCGCGCAGGGAAAGCTCGCGCGCCAGCACAATCTGCTGCGGGTCGAACAACTCGTCCACCAGGCGAACAGCCTCCGGGCAGGTGAGGGTCATCTGCGTGGAGAGGTGCAGCTCCAGGTGGCGGATGTTTCCCGCGCGGCGCTGCTGCGCCACGTACGCGGCCAGCCCCGTGTCCTGCACAATCACGGCATCCACGCGCGCCCGCTCCAGCGCGTGGATGTATTCCGCGGCGGCCTGCATCTCGTCCGGGAAGATGAGCACGTTGAGCGTCACGTACCCGCGCACGCCGTGCGCGTGCAGGAACGGCATGAGCGCAGATAAATCATCCACGGAAAAATTGTCGGCCCGCATGCGCGCGTTGAAGCGGTCCAGCCCGAAATAGACGGCATCGGCGCCGTTGGCCACGGCGGCGCGCACGCAGTCCCAGTTGCCCGCGGGGGCCAGCAGTTCAGGCTTGTTCATGGAGGGGTGAGAGGATGTCTTGGAGTTCTGCGAACGATGCCACGCGGGAGAGCCGCGGGCGCAGCGGCTTGGTGCCGGGGATGCCCTTGGCGTAGGCCAGCAGACGCGCCCGCATGGCGCGCATGGTGGGCAGCTCGTCCCCGTAATGGCGGCTCTCCACGGCCATGCGCGCGTGCCGCAGCACGAATTCGATGCGCTCCCGCGGCGTGGGCGGCGGCGGTATTTCCCCGCTCTGCAGATACGCCTTGGCCTGGCGGAATATCCACGGTGCCGCCATGGCCGCGCGGCCGATGGCCACGCCCGATACGGCGGTGGTTTCCTTGACGCGGCGGATGTCCTCCGGCGTGGCGAGGTCGCCGTTGCCGATGACGGGGATTCCGGCCTGCCGCGCGCAGGCGTCGATGACGCCCCAGTCCGCCTTTCCGCCGTACTGCTGGGAGCGAGTCCGGCCGTGGATGGTGACGGCGCGCACGCCGGCGTCCTCCAGCCGCTGCACAGCCTCCAGGGCGCAGATGTGCTCCGCATCCCAGCCGATGCGTATCTTGGCGGTCACGGGGCAGTCGGCGCCCATTTCATTGACCAGCGCCTGCGCGATTTTCTGCAGCAGCGGCAAATCTTTCAGCAGGGATGAGCCGCCGTTCTTGCCCACCACCTTGGGCACGGGGCAGCCCGCGTTGATGTCGATGAAGTCCGGGTGCGTGGCATCCCAGATGATGCGTGCGGCGGCGGCCATGTGCTCCGGCACGGAGCCGAAGAGCTGGATACCCAGCGGGCGGTGTGCATCCTCAAACTCCACGTAGCGGCGGTTGCGTTCCCAGCATTGCAGCACACCCTCCGCAGAGACGAATTCCGTCTCCATCACGTCCGCCCCCTCCTCCTTGCACAGCGTGCGGAAGATGGGGTCGGTCACGCCAGCCATGGGGGCGAGGCACAATGGAAACGAGCCGAACATCCTGGCGGATTAAGATTAAGATTAAGATTAGGATTAGGATTAGGATTAGGAAATCAGCGGTATGTGGCGCAGCGGTTGAGCCAGCCGGGGAGCCAGCGGCGCTCGCCGCGCTCGGCGGGGGAGTTGTTGACGCGGCGCGTGAGCACCACGGAGGCGGCACGGGAGAATTCCGCCGTGGCGGCGCGTCCCTGCGGGTTGCCGCGCATCTCCTCCAGCACCTGGAGCAGCCCCCAGCCCTGGCCGTTGTAGCGTTCGGACTCCTTCACGCCCTCGCCCTTGAAGTTCACGTAGTCCACCAGGCAGTACATACCCTGTGTGGTGGCGGCCAGCGCGTTGTAGTGCGCCGCCACGGCCTGCGGATTGCGGCTCATGCGGGCCATGGTGCCGAGCGCCGCGCGGGAGCGCGCCATGATGAAGCGCGTCTGCAGCTCCACATGCTGCGCCAGCCATTGCCGCATGTGGTCCGCCAGGCCGCTGCGGTCTGCCAGGAACGCGGCCTTGTTGGCCCACGGGGCGGGGCCGTTGAAGAACACCGGCACCTGCACGCCGCTGCGCCGCGCGTACGCCACGAACTTGGGGAAACTCTCGTCAAAACGCTCCTGCACCCCGGCGGGGTACCAGATGAAATGCCCGATGCCCAGCGAGGGAAACGCCTCCCCCGCGTTCCACGACACCAGCCCCGGCACCGTGCCCGCGCACTCGTTCGCCCATATCTTGCGCCCCAGCCACGCCGTGTCCACATTCGCGCCCACGCCCGCGGCCGCGCCGCGCACGGGCTGCCCACCCGGCTCCGCCACGCACGAACCCAGCGCCATCGCCGCCAGCGGTATCATCCAATATGCCTTCATAGCCACCAGTCTATACCATGCGCACGCTTTTGGCGAGCCGATTTACAATTGACAATCATTGCCATCCCATAAAAACGCTCGGAGAGGAGCCACCCTTGGCGCTCATACGCCCCGCCGCAACGCGGCGGGACTCTC
>JAKSOT010000034.1 GCA_024405455.1 Akkermansia sp.
ATGCCAGGTGCTCTCCAGCATCCAGGGCACGGTCACCATCAACTACCCGGACCCCCAGGGCGAGTATATCACCTTTGACGCCTGGGTGCGCTCCGTGCTGAACGCCAACTTCTATGTAAGCAAGAGGGGTTCTTCACTCATGCTGGCGGCATCGAGCGGCATGGATGACACCGCGCCGCTGCTCTACGGCGGCGGTGCGGTCTATGTGCCGCAGGGCGGCAGCCTGCTGGTTGAGGGGAACGACATCGTGGAATTCTCCAACAACAATGCTGCCAACGACGGCGGTGCCATCTTCGGCGAGAACGGTTCAACCATCACCATCTCCGGCAATCCGACCGTGTCCTTCATCCAAAACACCGCCGGGGAGAACGGCGGCGCCATAGCCGTGTATGACAATTGCCTGGTCTCCGTGACAGGCAACGGCAGCGTGGTGTTCGATGGAAACAGCGCGCAGCAGGTCGGCGGCGCCATCTACGGCGGCTACGGCAGCACGGTTTCGCTGCACGGCAACGGTGAGGTTTCTTTCCTGCGGAACGCACCGGGTGCCATCTATGCGGAGAACATAGGGATTGAAGCCAACGACAGCGTCACCTTTGCCGAAAACGACCAGGCCGGCGCCATCTACGGCGGGGAAGCCATCGATATCGCCAACAACGGCTCCGTGAGCTTCAGCACAAACTGGTCGTATGAGAACGGCGGCGCCATTTACGGATGGGACACCGCATCCATCGCCCTGCGGGGAAATTCGTCCGTGGAGTTTGCCGAAAACACAGCGACGCAGCGCGGCGGTGCCGTATACGGCGCGGACATCGCCATCGCCAACAACGGCAGCGTGGTGTTCAGCGGGAACTCGGCGGCGGGCGAGCAGTACGGCGATTTCGTGGTCACCCTAGACGATTTCCGCAAGGGCAAGAAGGAATTCCACATCATGGGCCTGGCAGAATCCGTCATCGTTCCCGAATACAACCTGCCCCAGGCTGACGGCGCACTGGAGAACTCCGTGTACTGCAAGGGCTACGCCAATTTCGCAGGCCTGGAGTGCGACTGCACCTTCATGTACCGCACGGACGAGCTCTACCATGAGAACGGAGAACCCGCCATGGGATGGCTCTACATCACCTTCGACAGCCTGGACCCCACGTCCTCCCCGTCCACGCTCGCCGCGCTCGGCCAGGACCCCCAGGGCAGCGGCCTTGTGGGCTCCGCGGTAGAAATCCAGTTCAACTTCACCACGCTGGAATGCCAGGTGCTCTCCAGCATCCAGGGCACGGTCACCATCAACTACCCGGACCCCTTGGGCGAGTATATCACCTTTGACGCCTGGACCCGCTCCGTGATGAACGCCAACTTCTTCATCAGCAAGAAGAACGCCGCATCGTATCTGATGGCGGCATCGAGCGGCATGGATGACACCACGCCGCTGCTCTACGGCGGCGGTGCGGTCTATGTGCCGCAGGGCGGCAGCGTGCGGATTGAGGGCAACGACCATGTGGAGTTCCGCAACAACTGGATATCCTCCGGCGACACGTACCGCCTGATGGGCCTGTGCGTGGAGGGCGACGATCTGGTGCTGGCCGCCGGGGCGGGGCAGGACATCACGTTCTACGATGCGCTGTACGCGAAATCCGCCAACGGCGCGCTGCAGGTGTCCTTCAACGCGGACTACCGCGACAAGGGCAACGTGCTGCGCGAGGCCACGGGCGACATTGTGTTCAGCGGCAAGTACGCGGAGCAGGACCTGCGGGCCCTGAAACGCTACTACACTCAGGAGGAGCTGGAGGCATCCCTCACTTCGGAGGTGTACGGCACCACCAACCTGTACGGCGGGCGCCTGCGCATTGAGGACGGTGCCGTGTACAAGGGCAACGGCATCAACGTGGCGGGTGGATCCAACGCCACGCTGCGCCTGGCCAACGGCACGCTCAATCAGGCGGGCTACGCCGTGTCCCTGGCCAGCGGCACCACGCTGGAGCTGCAGGGCGTGAACGACATCACGGCCTCCACGCTGAACCTGCAGGGGGGAAGCCGCCTTTCGTTCGTGGTGGGAAGCGAGAACCTGAATGCATCCTGCCTGTACCTGGACGGGGACTTGGTGCGCAGCGGGAAGATAACCCTGAGCCTTGCCGGCGACGGCACCCTGAAGGCGGGGAGCGAATACCGCCTGCTGACGCTGGGAAGCGGCGACACCCCTTCCAGCTGGAACTGGAACTATGTCACCATCAGCGGGATGTCTGCCGGGCGAGATGATTTCCGCTGGCAGGAGGGAACCCTGTACTACACGTACACCCGCGCCCCGGAAGAAATCGATTTCCCTGCCGGCGGCACCTGGGCCAACGGCGCCGGCAACTACAATGACGGCGATTTCGTCACCTTCACGAATTGCGGTACGGTGACGGTGGTTGGCACCGTGATCCCGGGCGGGATGACCGTGCAGGGCGGCAGCGGAACCACCTGGAGCGGCAGCGGCACCACCTGGAGCGGCAGCGGCACCGTGGCCGGTGCCGCCACGCTCGTCAAGACAGGCAGCGGCACGCTCACCATCAACACCGCCAACACCTACACCGGAGGCACCACCATTTCCGGCGGCACGCTGCGCATCGGCAACAAGGCCGCCCTGGGAACGGGCGCCGTGCAACTCTCCGGCGGTACACTGGAGGTGGCCGCGAGCGGCTTCTCCAACACCATCTCCGCCTCCGCCAACAGCGCCATCACCGTCACCTCCGGCAACACTCTCACGCTGAAAAACGCCATATCCAATACGGGTACGCTAACGCTGAAGGGCGAGTTCAACGCCTCCGCCCTCGCGCTCTCGGACGGCGTGACCACCCATGTGGATGTGAAGGGCAAAACCGGGGCCAGCGGGTTCTCCAGAACCGGTGGGCGCAGCGTCACCATTGTGAGCGGCGGCACCACCATCGGCCGTGACGCCACCATCACCCACAGCGGGCTCAAGCCCGGGGAGACGCTGACCCTCGGTTCGGACGGCAGGGCCACCACGGGACAAGGTTCTGTGGACTACTCCACCTACCTGCTGACGGGGACGGACACGGCGAGCGTGAGCGACATTGAAAAAGCGGCGAAGGAGCACGGCGCCACGCTGAACGGCATCACGGTTCCGGGCGGCACACTCACGGTGGACGCCACCACCGACAAGGTCAATGTATCCGGCGGGGAAATCACCCTGGTGGAAGGAGGTCTCCTGACCGTTCCCAAAGCCGGCGCACTCGAATACAGCACCGTCACATTGGAGGGCGGAACGCTCAACGTCAACGGCAAAGACATCTCGCAATGCGACGTTGTGGCGACCGGCCCCTCAACGGTGGAGGCCGGAGCCGGCGGCAAGGTGCGCGATCTGGCGGTTCGCACCGGAGGCACGAGCGGCCAGAACGGCGAGCTGTACTTTGCAGACGAGCTGACGCTGGGCGGGACATTGAACGTCGGGAGCTTTACCCTTGAACAGGGAGATATTGTGGGCGACGGCATCATCAAGGTGACCGGCAGCGCCGTTGTCCGGCATGGCTACGTGGGCTGTGACTTGGAAGGGGCTATGGGAGCGAAGCTGGTGAAAGAGGGCGCCGACACGCGGGTGGAGCTGGGCGGGGAAACCACGTTCACCGGCGGCGTTGCAGTCAAAGAGGGTTCCCTGGCCCTGCTTCACGGCAGCGGCTTGAGTGCAGATGTCACCGTGTACAATGGGGCCGCCCTGCTTATCGACAAGAAAGTGAAGGTGGCCGGCGACATCGCGTTGCAGGGCGGAGCCACCATCCGCCTGCGCCCGGGCTCGGCCTATACGCTCGGCCGCGAGCTGACGGCGTATGGGGCTGAATTCCGCGGCAGCCTCTCCACTGCAAGCGGGGCGTCCGTCACCCTGGGCGCCGGAGGCGCGGCATTGACCGTATCCGGCAACGTCTCGCTCGGCGGCGGCAACATTGTATACGGAAGCGCGAGCGCAACGCTTGCGGTGGACGGCACGCTCACTCTCCAGAGCAACACCTCCATCACCGGAAACTGGGCAGTGGGCGGCCCCTACACCATCATTCAGGCCACATCCGTAGAGACTGGCAACAAGAACCTCAACACCTTCTTCAACCTGGCGCAGACAAACTACACGCTGACCGCCACAAAGACAAGCATCACCCTGCAGAAGAAGGCCGGCGCCAAAGCCGCCGCGCTGCAGAGCCTGGCGGGCAGCACCGTTCCCGCCATGGGCGGCGAGGCGGTGGAGGCTCCCGTTACGGAAACCCTGGTGCAGGGCGTGGCGGAAACCCTGGTGCAGGCGGATTGGGGCACTGTGCACGCCGGGCGGGCCTTTGCCGGCACGCTCAACGGCCGCCACCAGAGCCTGCGCGCCATCTGCAACGGCAAGAGCGCCGTGTGGGTGAACGCCATGGGCTCCCGCACCCGCCAAAGCTCCGCCCACGGCCACGCCGGGGCTGACCACGACCTGTACGGCGGCGTCTTCGGCGTGGAGTTCAACGCCGGGGCGCACGGCGCCGCCGGGCTGGCCATCGGCCACTCATGGAACCGCGTGAACACCTTTGGCATGAACCGCGTGAAACAGGATTCCCAGCACGCCGGCGCCTTCGCCCGCGCCAGACTCGCCTCCCAAGGCGCCAACAACCTTTGGCTGGAGGCTTCCGCCGCCTACGGCAAGACCGAATCCCGCGGCGCGCTGGGCGCTGCGCGCGAGCGCTGGACCCAGAACGGCTGCACGCTCAACCTGCACGCCAACGATGTGTGGCAGGTGAGCGGAGAGAGTGCCGTCAACTTCTTCGCCGGCCTGGAATACATTGCCACCGACAGCGGCACCTTCGACTCCCTGCGCTCCGGTTCCGTGCAGAACCTGCGCGGCGAGCTGGGCGCGGGAGTGACCCGCACCGTGGGGCGCGGCATGGTGTACGCGGAAGCGGCCCTGCTGGGCGACATGGTGCGGCACAACCCGCAGGCGGACCTGGGCGCGGGCTACCGCGGTGCGAATCCGGGCCGCATAGGCGGCAGCATCTCCGTGGGCGGCGCGTATGCCATCAATGCACACTGGAGCGTGAACGCATCCTACACCTTTGAAGGCGTGAAGCACAACAACAGCCACAACGCGG
This sequence comes from Akkermansia sp., assembly GCA_024405455.1. Taxonomy (GTDB): domain Bacteria; phylum Verrucomicrobiota; class Verrucomicrobiia; order Verrucomicrobiales; family Akkermansiaceae; genus Akkermansia. The sequence goes on from JAKSOT010000034.1 coordinate 5,097, forward strand.
GCGTGGGCGCCACCTTCCGCTTCTGACCACCATCAACCACAGAAAGGATTTACACGAAATGAAGACATCCCGCATCATCAAACTGCTGGCAGGTATCACCGTGGCCGCCACCCTCTGCGCATGCGGCGGCGGTGGTGGTGGCGGCGGTGGCGGCAGCAGCAGCGGCGGCAGCAGCACCGACAAGAATTGGAGCTACCATCCCGGCTCAGACGACCCAAAGTCACAATCGGATGGTATGCTGCTGAAGGGCCGCCATCTGGAGTTGAGAAACGGCTCCACCTCCATTGTGTTTGATTTTAGTGCCGCGGACGGCTCGTGCAGCGGGGTTTCCACCACCCGCGACGGCGCGCGGGCTTTCACCATCGCCCCGGCATCCATCATCTACCGGCCCACCTCCTCCGACAAGGCGGATGCCGTTTTTGAACTCTCGTACACGCAGGAGGCATGGGACGGCGAGGGAATCACCCCGGATACGTTGAACGTCCATTTCGACTTCCATAATGCCGGCTACGCAACCTGCACCATCGAGAATGAGGACTTGGGCGCCGAGCAAAGCGCAGAGGCCTTCTTTCTCATTCGCTCCTGACGCGGTTTTGCAAATTTCCTGTGAAAAAGGTTGACAACGGCCTCGCGCGGGTGTATCCTGCGCGTCCCCGCTGATGCTGCCATACCAACAACGGAAGGCTGGGGGCCAAAGCGCAGCACCTTCCACAAACCCGCGCCACCTGATACAAGGGGCGCACAACAAAGAAAATACAATGATCGACGAACTCATCACCAAGATGGTGGAAGCCGGCGTGCACTTCGGTCACCAGACCCGCAAGTGGCACCCCAACATGAAGAAGTACATTCTCACCCAGAAGAATGGCATTCACATCGTGAATCTGGAGGAAACGGAAAAGTGCCTCGACAAGGCATGCGCCTTCCTCTCCGATTTGGCCGCTAAGAACAAGAAGATCCTCTTCGTCGGCTGCAAGCGCCAGGCCCAGGAGGCCGTGAAGGACGCCGCCGAGGCCACCGGCCAGTACTACGTCAACTTCCGTTGGCTGGGCGGCATGCTCACCAACATGGCCACCATCAAGAAGAGCATCGCACGTCTCGACTACCTCGAGAACCTCGACAAGCAGCCCGAGTACAAGTCCATGTCCAAGAAGGAGCTGGCCGCCCTCTCCCGCGAGCGTGAGAAGCTGCTGCGCAACCTGCAGGGCATCCGCAACATGGGCGGCGCGCCCGACGTGGTGGTGGCCATCGGCGCCGACCACGAGGACATCGCCATCCGCGAGGCCCACAAGCTGGGCATCCCGGTGATTGTGCTGACCGATACGAACGCCGACCCGGATTCCGTGGACTACCCGATTCCCGGCAACGACGACGCCGTGCGCTCCGTGCGCCTCATCCTCTCCGTGCTGGTGGAGGCCATCAACAAGGCCAAGCCCGCCGAAGTCAAAGCCTAACCTGACATACGAACCATGGCTGACATTACACCCGCAATGGTCAAGGAGCTGCGCGTCATGACCGACGCCGGCATGATGGACTGCAAGAACGCCCTCGTGGAGTGCGGCGGCAACATGGACGAAGCCGTCAAGTACCTCCGCGAGAAGGGCATTGCCAAGGCCGCCAAGAAGGCTGACCGCGAGGCCAAGGAAGGCATCGTCGCCACCATCGTGGAGGGCAAGGACGGCATCATCTACGAAATCAACTGCGAGACCGACTTCTGCGCCAAGGGCGACAAGTTCAAGAACCTCGTCGCGGAAATCGGCGCCGCCCTCAAGGCGTCCGACGTGACGACGGTGGAGGCCGCCCAGCAGGTGGCCATCAACGGCACCACGGTGGAGAAGTACCTGGCCGAGCAGTGCGCCGCCATCGGCGAGAACATGAAGTTCCGCAAGTTCGCCCGCTACACCATGGGCGGCGAGGGCACCCTGGCCTCCTACATCCACATGGGCGGCAAGGTGGGCGTGCTCCTGCAGGTGTCCTGCGGCAGCGCCGCCACCGCCTCCAACGAGGAGTTCCTCACCATGTGCAAGGATCTCACGCTGCACATTGCCGCCTGCGCTCCCAAGAGCGTGGACTCCAGCTCGCTGGATCCGGCGTTCGTGGCGGAGGAGCAGGAGATTGCCAAGGCCCAGCTGCTGGCCGAGGGCAAGCCCGAGGCGCTGCTGGAGAAGATTCTCCCCGGCAAGCTGAAGGCCCTCTACAAGCAGAGCTGCCTGCTGAGCCAGGAGTTCGTGAAGGACCCCTCCATCTCCGTGGAGAAGCTTGTGGCCGAAACCGGCAAGAAGCTGGGCGACACCATCACCGTGGTGGCATTCCAGCGCTTCCAGCTCGGCGCATAAGCCCGGGCTTGCCATCACCCTTTCAACCGCACCGCCCAATACGCGGTGCGGTTTTTTGCGCGCTTCACGCCTCCAGGAACATGTCGCGCAGCTGCGCGATGTCGTCCTCGGAAAGGCAGATCTGGTTGAGCAGGTAGTCCTGCAGGGAGCCGTACTCGTGCTCCACCAGCTGCAGCGCCTTGGCGAAACGCGGCGTGTTCACGCCCACGAAGGAGAGCAGGGCGTCCAGCGCGGCGGCGTCGCACCCCTCCGCGCGCATTTGGTCGGACAGCTTGGCCAGCAGTTCCTCGTAGAAGATGTTGGAGAGGGCGAAGTCTTCGATTATCAGCTCGGTGTCGGCACCGAGGGCGGCCAGCAGCAGGGCGGAGCCGAGCCCCGTGCGGTCCTTGCCCTGCGCGCAGTGCCAGAGCACCGCGCCATCCCCGGTGGCGAGCACGCGGTTGAAGAAGGTGGTGTACTGCAGCTGGGTGAACTCGGAGAAGAGCAGGGTGGGGTACATGCCGCGCGCCATCGCCTGGCCTTCATGGTTGCGGGCAAGCTCCATGAAAATGAAGTTGCTGTCCGCCGCGGCCTTTTCCTTGACGGCGCGCATCTCCCCGCTGCGTTCCGCGGCGCGCATCAGCGCGCGGCCCACCGCGCCCGTGAACTCGTCCTTGGAGGGATCCACCGTGGGCAGCAGCAGGTAGTCCGCCCCCGCCAGCGGGCGGTCCGGCGAGCGGTCCGCCTCACCCTTGGTGCGGAAATCCACAATGTGCCGCACATGGTACACGTTGGCCAGGCGCTCCAAGTCGGCGTCCGTTGCCTTGAAGAGGTTGCCGCTGCGCAGGAGCCTGCCGCGGCGGATGCGCCGCCCGTCCGCCATCACGTAGCCGCCGAGCTCGCGGGCGTTGGCCACGCCCTGGAGGCCGATGCTCTGCTGCTCAAAGGTGATGCGGGGTGCAGGTTCCATGTTGCGCGGCAGCATACGCCAGCCCGCGCCAAAAGTCAAGCACGGGGAAAAATTAGGATTAGGATTAAGATTAGGATTAGGTTTTGTTTTGTGTCGGCGGGCGTTCTGACCTGGATACGTCCTAATTCTAATCCTAATCTTAATCTTAATTCGCCGCCGGTGGCGGCGTCCCCTAAACTCCCTTCCTGTCGTCCCACAGTTCAATCTGCAGGCGGCGGCCAAGGAGCACGCCGTGGCGCGCGCAAATCTCCGCCACGGCGGGTTGCGCGGCCTGCAGCTCGGCGCGGGTGGCGGCGCAGGGCATCAGGATGATGCGCTCCCGCGGCAGCTGCAGGGCCTCGATGGCGTCCCAGTCCGCCTCCGCGGTGACCACGAACTTGAACCACGCGTTGGGCATGGCGGCGAAGCGCGCCAGCACCTCCGGGCGTATGGCGGCCTGCGCGGCGTTGCCGGAGTGCGCCAGCTTGGGCGACACGTTCCACTGGTCCACGCGCTGCGCCAGGTCGGGGCAGGGGGGCAGGGTGCCGTTGGTCTCCACCTCGATGAAAAATTGTTCTCTCGGCGGCAGCAGTGCCAGCAGGCGCACCAGCGCGGCCTGCTGCAACAGGGGCTCCCCGCCCGTCACCACCAGCGCCGGGCAGTTGTGGGAGAGGATGAGGCGCGCCACCTCCTCCTCCGCGCAGTCTACGCCCCTGGGCCAGGAGTGCTTGGTGTCGCACCACGAGCAATGCAGGTTGCAGCCGGCCAGGCGCAGGAACACGGACGGCGCGCCCATGCGCGTGCCCTCACCCTGGATGGAGCGGAAGATTTCCGGCGCGGAATTGAGGCGTGCAATGTTCATCTCTGCGTGGTATGCTGCTTGCGTGAACGGTCATACCAGAAACACGGGCGGCGGTCAACCGCAAACAGCTCCGCACGGGGTCCCCTTCCGCGTGCTCTTCGTGTGCTTGGGCAACATCTGCCGCTCTCCCGCCGCGGAGCTGGTTTTCAGCGCCCTGCTGGCCGAGCGCGGCCTGCAGCACCGCTTCCGCTGCGATTCCTGCGGCGTGGCCGCCTACCACGTCGGCCAGAACCCCGATTCCCGCATGCTCGCCGCCCTCCGCCGCGCCGGCATCCCCTACAACGGACACCGCGCACGGCAGTTCCAACAGGCGGATTTCCACGCCTTCGACCTCATCATCCCGCAGGACGAGGAAAACCGCGGCGACGTGCTCTACCAGGCCCGCACGCCCGCGGATGCCGCCAAGGTGGTGCCCATGAGCCGCTGGTTCCCGCCGGAATGCGGGTTGACGGAGGTGCCGGACCCCTACTACGGCGGCGCGGGCGGTTTCGACCGCGTGGTCACCCTCCTGCGCGCCTCCTGCACCGCCCTGCTGGAAGACCTGGCCTCCCGCGCGTGACCTCGTGCAAACAATGATCGCCCCGCAACTATGCAGTTGCGGGGCGTCACTGTATATCGCTGGCCTTTTTCCCCAAGGTCAGAAGTTGATCCGATAACCCACGGTGCCGTTGGCGTTGGTGTAGCCGCGGCGGATTTCGGCTGATACATCCACAAAGATGAAGGAGCTCTCGTTGCCGACCGGTATGCTGATGCCGCCGCCGATTTCCAGGCCCAGGTTCCCGGCTTCCGCGGACTTCACGTTGGCTTTGCATGCCGGTGCCGCCATCAGGGCGGTTTCGGCTTCCGCTTCCGTGTCGCCGGTCACCACCTTGCCCAGGACGCGGCCCTCCAGCAGGATGCTGCGGTCGTAGGCATCCGCTTCCGTGGCCTTTTGCACACGCACGCCGGCGGCAACCGTGAAGGTGTTGCAGTCCATGTCGTTGACGCGCAGGGCGGCCTCGCTGCCGGATTCCGTGTATCCGCTCACTCCGCCGTGCACGTAGGAGAGGTTCAGCACGGGCTGGATGGATGAATTCGCGCCCAGGGAGCAGGCGTAGCCCAACTCGTACATGAAGCCGAAGCCCGTGCCGTTGGTGTCGCCCCTGGTCCCGTACGCTATGCCGGACTTGTTGACGCTGCGATCCACATCGAAACTGGCGAAGCCGACGGAGGCCGCGAAGGTGTGGGACCACGCCTTGCGGGCGTAGCGCCCCAGCAGGCTCACATACAAGGTGTCCATGTCGCCGTCCAGCGTGTCTGCCGCACCGGAGGTGCTGTAGTCGCCGTGCAGGGCTGTCACAGCCAGGGCTGCGGTGAAGGCGGAGGTGCAATCGACATCCATGCCCACGGTGCCGCCCCAGCTCTTGAGCTCATAGCCGCATTGCGTGGTGTCGTCGCTCAGGTTGTTGAAGTTGCCCTCCGCGTTGATCCAGGCGTTGACGTAGGGGAGGTCGTTGTGGACCTCGCAGGGGGGAAGCCCCATCACGGTGGAACGGTTGCGCATGGCGCGCAGCTGGCGGCCGATGTCCTCGTTGAAGGCCAGGCCCATCGTGGCGATGGATGAACCGGCGGCGGATGCCGCCAGGCGGTCCAGTTCGCCGTGAGCCTTGTTCAGGGCCAGCTCGTCCATGCGGTGCAGGATCTGCATCACCGTGCCGTTGGGCGCATCGCTCTGCAGCTTCTCGAACTCATCGGCAAAGAAGAGCTTGTCCAGCATGGCGGCGCCGGCGCGCCCGTTGTAGGTGGTGGCGTTGTCCTCATAGTAGCCGGTGTTGGCGAGCGCTCCCTTCATCTCGATACCGTCGTCCTTCACGGTGAGCGTGTAGGCGTAGCGGTTGGCGTACACGGTTTCCGAGTCCTCATGCCCGTTGATGGTCAGGGGGGAGGCGGCGTCGGTGTCCGACTTGACGATGTAGTACGATTTGCCGTCCATGGGATACAGCCCCGTGAAGAGGGAGGAATCCGCAAAGACATCCACGGTGTGGCCGTCCGTGGCGGCATCCAGGCTGCCGCTGTGCACGGTGGGCGCGTCCAGGTAGACGGAGCCCAGCGTGATGCTGTCCGCGGCGAGGTTGTTGGTGACAACCAGGCTGGTTCCCACGGCCAGTTCCGGGGCGGTCAGATCCCCGATGGTGCCGGCGGCAGCGATGGAAAGCGCGCCGGAGGTGGTGAGTGAGCCGTTGCCCTGCAGGGATTCCAGGGCGGTGGATGCCGTGGTGGTGATGGCCAGGGAGCCGTTCTGCAGGGACAGGCTGCCGCCGTCCAGCGAGCCGATGCTGCTGGCTGCGTCGCCGTTGACGGTGAGCGTGTGTCCCAGGTTGCCTGTCACGTCGTCGGCCTCAAGTTGCGTGAACGTGGTCTCGCCGCCCAGCTTGAGGTCTTTCACGTGCAGGGTGCCGCCCTGCGCCGTGCCGTGGCCGAGCACGGTGTTGCCGGCGGTGATGCTGCCGGAGTTCTGCATGATGTTCTTGACGGTGAGCGGTATGGCCGCGCCTACATCGATGGTGCCGCCGTTGCTCAGGTTGTACACGGTCACGGCGTTGTTGCCGTCCATGGTCAGCACGCTGCCGTCATCCACGGTGATGCCGCTGTATTCGGCGAACACCACCTCCGGGTGGATGTGCGCCTCGCCGTTCTGCACCACCAGGTCGCCGCGCTCCAGGGTGATTTTCTCTCCCGCACCCTCGGCAATGGTGAACACGCCGTCGCGCACTGTCACGCTGAACGCGTTCTCGTCCTTGTCCAGCGTCACGGTGACGGGTGAGGAATCCCGGCCGATGAAGAAGGTGCGCGCGCCGGTCTCGTAGGTGGTGTAGCTGCCGGTGTCGGTGGAACCCTGGGACCACACCTTGTCCGTGTCGTTCCAGTGGCCGCTCGGCCCCAGCCAGTAGCGGGCAGGCGCTTCCTGGTTCGTCAGGTACAGCGTGTTGTCGCGCAGCACCAGGTAGGCTCCATCCGTGGAGAAGCCGTCCGTCACGGAGTTCACATAGGCGTCTGCGCGGGTGGCGAGCCCTTCTATGCCGCTCACCACGCCCAGCGTCAGCCCGGTTATGTCGGCCTGGTACAGGCCGTGTGTCTCATCGGCCTGGAACAGGGCTATGGTGTAGCCGCCTTCCGTAATGGCAGGCGTGACGCCCGCCACCTCCAGGTTCACCTTGCCCTGCCAGTCGACGTTGGTGACGGTGGGTGCGTACTGGTTCACGGTGCAGGCCAGGGTGGAGCCTTCCGCCAGGGTGACGATGCCGTTGATGCCGCTGTTGCCCTTGGTGATATCCAAAATGCCGCCCTCTGCCACGTGCAGGTGCTCAATCATGTTGGTCTTCACGCAGTTTCCGGCCAGGCGCAGGCGCCCCTCCCGCACAATCACCGTGTCCAGGTCGTTCGTGTGGTAGATGTCCAGCGTGCCCTTGCCCGTCTTTGTCACGGAGTTGTCCAGCAGCTGCAGGTTCTCGTTCAGCGTCACCGTGGTGTCCTCCTCTGTCACCTCCACCGTGTCGAAGTAGATGAAGGTCACGTTCTTGATGTTTTCGTATGTGGATCCCGCGCTGCTGAACGCCAGCGTGCGGTCTCCCGTGACAATGGAACCCTGGCGGTACCCCGTCTGGGACAGGTACCCGCCGCTTACGGTTACCTTGGCAAACACGCTCTTGTCATCCAAGTCCACGCGAGTGCTGGAGGTGACAATGGTGGAATACCCGCCGCTCTGCTCGCCATCCTGACGGCCCGCGGCGTAGATGTTTTTGTTGATGTGGCTATCCTCAATCTTGATCTTGACGTCACCCTGATTGATGCCCAGAGGTGTTGTGCCTCCCCTTATCCACGTGCCGCCGTATATGTCACCGGCAACATTGTCCCTACTGAGGAGGATGGTGATGTCGCGGATGGAGGAATAGCCGTTGCCCGTGATATCGTCGCCACCCACAAGGGAAACGTTGTCGCGCGCGCCGAGGCTGCTGTCTTCTATTTTGATGTTGATATCGTTTACAAAGGTGTTCCTGGTTCCGCTGTCGTTATAGGAGCCGCCTACAATCTTGCTATGGAATGATGCGTTGCTAAAGTCCAGGTTGATGTCACCCGTGAAAGTGGATATCCAAGTCTGCTGAATGGCATCGTAGGCCAGCACGTCGCCACCCACCACGGTGTTGTTGTAGATGCCGCAGTTGAAGGTCATGAAGATGCTGCCGTTCGAGTGCGTCTGCGTAACGGAGTTCTGCACATGCGCATCTGTGTAGTGGCCGCCAACAAACCATTCTCCGCTAAAGCGGATATCCCCGCAGTCGAGAATGTTTATGTAAGTGTCGCCGGTCTGCGACTGGGTGACCTGAAGATCGGTAATGCGGTCTTCAGCCCTATTGCCGGTGGCGTAGTTGCCAGCCACGATGTTGTTGCTGTACGAGCTCGTGGAGCCGACGATACTCATGAGCGTATCACCCGCATGGTTTTGCACCAACGTTGTACGCCCTTGGACCTGGCGCGGATCTGCCGCCGGCTCATCAATGTTATCGAAGATATAGTGAGCCCCAACCATGACAGAGGATGAACTGGTGCCTGGGGAATCAAGGATTAGATACTCTATCTTTCCCGTGTCCTGCTGTGTCAGGGTGGAAGTGTCATCTGAGGCTAGGTAGGCATAGTGGCCGCCAGATACGGTATCACCCGAGAAGCTTGTCTGCGGCGCCTTGTTCAACAACAGCGTTGTGTTGCCAGTGCGGCTTTGAGTTATCGTTTGGGTGATTGTATCGCCAACTTCGCCAGCTTCCGTTTCATTGCCACGCCAATAGTGCCCTGCCGACACGGTATTGCCAAAACCTGTAGTATCGCTATCGCTAACTGTCAAAAGGGTATTGCCAAGGCGCGTTTGCGTTCCTGCTGTTTGGGTTTGGTGATGATCTCCCCTGACGCTATGCCCCCCCACGACAATGCCGCCGAACCGCACGCCGTGCGAGTCGGTGACGACGAAATTGCCATCGCCCGTCTGGGTTTGGTTGACGCGCTCGAAATTGCCGGTTTCCCCCAAATCACGGATGCGCTGCTGGTTTGTGGAGCAAATGTAGTGGCCCGCGCTATAGACAACGCCGCTGAAAGAGGCGCCTTTCAACACGTTGCGGAAAGTCATGTTGGAATCGCCTGTCTGCTGCTGCGTGGCAGCGCCCCAATGCCCCGCCACGGCGCTCTTGACGGTAATACTGCCGGGAGTCTGGAAATCGGCGAAGTCGAAAGTGACGTTGGTGTTGCCGTTGATGATGGAGGTCTGGGTGTCGTAACTGGAGTGGGTGCCGCCGATGACGGCTCTGGCGCAGATGCTGGAAATGAGTCCTTCGCTCACCTCCGTCAGCGAACGGTCGTATACATCGGTGTCCTGCGCCAACGGCAGGTTGGTGTAGATAAAGATGTTGGTGTTGCCGTTATGCGTGATGCGCCCGTTGGTGGGAACGGTGATGCCGTAGTACGTCCGGTTCCATGTGACATGGGTGCCGGAACCAATAATGGAACCGGCCACGTTGCTCGAGTGGATGGAAATGTAGCTGTCGCCGGTATGGGTGGGGTTGTTGCCATCCAGGAAGTTGCTGCCGATAACCGTACCGATGGTGTCGATGTCCTTGGTGACCTGGATGTGGGTGTCGCCCACAATGTTCCAGGGATAGATGGATCCAGAAGTGGTGTTGACGTATGGCTCGCATGCGCTGCCGCCCGTCACCATGGTGAACTTGCCGCCGGCAATGTTCAGCCAGATGTCGCGGTAGATGTTGCCGCCTTCAGCATCCACGGGCTGGGTGCCGTACGCCCCGCCGAACAGGAGATAGCTGCGGCGCAGCGCGGTGGGAGAAGTAATCTCTCCCGTGGTGGCGTTGGCCGCTATCAGGTAGGAGTTGTTGTCGTAGTATTGGGATTTGTACAAGCCCTCCTTCTCGGCGATGAGGTCCCAGCTTTCCGACTTGATTGTCGCGGGCGCCGAGGCCATCTCCACGATGCCCCAGTTGGCGTCCCATGCCAATACGGGCTGCCTGCCGTCGGCCTTCAGGACGAGCGTGCTGCCGCTGTCGTCAAGGGTGTAGTCGGCAAGCTGGGCGATGCTGAGCTTGTCCTTGGCGGATTTGCTGATGCCCAGGTCGATGCCCTCGTGCAGGTCCTCTTCCGAGACCCTGGAGACATCCACGTAGATGACGTTTTGCCCGGCCAGCTCCTCCGCGGTCAAATTCAGCACCTCATCCCGGCCGGAGGCGTAGGAGAGCACAATGTCCTTGTTGTCCGAGGCGTCTTTGCCCAGAACAAGCTTGCCCTTGTCGTACTGTAGCTCTCCCGTGTAGTCCATGGTGAGCATCTTGCGAACAGTGAGGACCCCGGGGGTGGAAATGCTGCCGTTGACCAGGTCAAGGGCGTCCGTGGTGATGGAAGCAGCCGACAAAGAGCCGTCAACGGAAATCGAGCTGGCGCTCAGGGCGCCGGTCGCCTCGAAAATCGAGCCGCCTGTAAGGGTCAGGGCTTCGCCTATGGTTGCAGTTGCGTGGGCGGTGAGTTTGCTGTCGGATGCAAGCGAAACATCACGGCGCACAGTGACGGTGCCCGTGACGTCCAGGGTTGAATTGGTGGACATGCTGATGCTGCCCAGCATGAGGTTGCCACCGACGGAGACATTCGAGTTTCCCTCGATGCGGAGGTCGGATGCATAATTGATGCCGGCGGTGCCGTAGCGCTGGGCAGTGAGGTTGCTGTTGAACTGGGCGGTGCTGTTGTCGGCGATATGGATGATTCCTGTCGCGGTGGTCGTGCCTCCAACGTAAAGGGAGCTGCCAATCAGCTCCAGCGCGGGGGATTTGCCATAGTGCCTGTTGTTCAGGAAAGGATTGTCTGGGTCGCTGACATCGGTGTAGGCCGTCATCAAATCGAAGGCGGTGACATCATTGCATCCAGTGGTCAGAGCTCCGCTGATGGTAACGTGCGAACCATACTCGAAGAAATAGCCGCGGGAGGTGAAGTTGCTCTGGTTGGTGTAATTTTCGCAACCAATATAGATGGCGTTGGCGACCGTGGTCACGCCGCTGACTGTCATGAGCTTATTGTCAATGACCTTCAGGTCGCCGTCCGCTGTAAGGGTTCCGGTGACATTCAGGGTGCCGACTCCCACCTTGGTAATCGTGTTTGCAAAAAGGTTCTGTGTGATGTTCAAGGTGATGCCCTCGGCCAAATCCACCTTGTCGATAACAAGACGGTTGGTGTCGTTCTTGGCCTCGCCGTTGATGGTGCCCGCAAAATCCTTGATGAGGTTGAACCGTGTATGCGTCTGCTGTGTGCCGTTGTTGACGGTGAGGGTGCCGGAGCCGGTGAGGGTGAGGAAGCGGCGGGCTCCCTTGAACTGGAAATCCAACGTGCCGGAGCCATTGACGGTCAGGGAACGGTACACGTTCTCCATCAAACCATAGTATTGGTTTGTGTTTCTGGGGTTCTGCATGTCGTAGGCCATCATCTTGCCACCGTTGTTGAGCACCACGTCGGTGACATCCTCCAGGTTGATGCCCATGTGGCTGTCCTCAAACGTGGTTCCGGCATTCACGACAATCCGGTTGAAAGCCAGGGTGTTGTCTTGGTACTGCTTGCTGCCGTCGGCCACCTTGGCTCCCCACTGCACGGTGCCGGCATTGATGATAAGCTCACCGGAATGGACCTCGTCGTTGGGGCCCAGGTAGAGGGTGCCCGTGCCGGTCTTGGTGATGGTGCCGTAGCCGGAGATTTCACCCTCCAGCACAGCGGTGCCGCTGGCCACCTGGATGACATGGTCTCCCATGAGGGTGATGGGGGCAGTCAATTCAGTGTTGTTCCCCAGCTGCAGGGTGGAGGTGCCCTCCATGACGAGGCGGTCCCACGCGTTGGCCGTGCCGGGGGTGGTGTTGAGCGTGGCATTGCGCACGGCAATTGCTCCGCGGTACTGGGTCAGGTGGGAATCGAAGCTGGCGGTGGTGCCGCCCCAGTCGAACCGCAGCAGCGCCCCGCTGGATTGCGTGAGGGCCGTCGCGGCGGCCAGCGCGTTGTCCCTCAGGGTGAGCACGGTGTCCATCCCCAGGTCAATGCCCAGGCCGGCACTCAGCGTGCGGCCGCCGCCAATCAGAGCCAGCTCCGAGTGCTCCCGCACGTTCACCACGCCGGCCTGAATGTTGTTTCCCAATGTGATGATGGCTGTTTTGTAGAAGGAAACACTGTCGCCGGACGTGAATGCGTACTCACCGAGGGAGGAGGAGGTCCAGGTGGCCTCCGGAATCCCGGACACCGGGTTGTATTCGATTTCCGCGCCCGCGCATGTTTGCGCGGTGAAACCGGAGGCAAGGGTGAGGGAGACGGCGGCAAGGCATGCCACCACGGACTTCCTGAGGCGATGGGGAAGATGAAGTTTCATGGATGGATTGATGATTCTGGCGCGAGCGTTCGGAGGGGGAACCAGACACCCCCCAAAACCCGCTGAAAAAGAGACTACAGTATTCCCAATACTGTAGTTCTTTTGACGCCGCACACGCTGCGTAAATACAATGCATTGCGGTAAATGTTGGGTTAAGGTCCGCGCGTGGCGTCCCCCGGCGGGAGTGCCTTCCTCTCCCTTGGCATCCCTTGGTTGGGCCGGCTGATAAAATTCGCAGAATAAATGATTTGTATAAGTTTGGCGTTTGCCGTCCAACATTTTTTTGCGATTTTTTGCTTGCATAAGTATTGGGAATACTGTAGGCTTAGGGGTGATTAGAGCTAATCTTTCTATGAAATTACACCTCCCGCATCTTCTCCGCGCCGCCGTGCTGGCATGCCTGGCGGCATTCCCCGTGTCCAACGCAACCACGCTCGTGGCAAACGGCGTGAACCCCAATAACATCACCAGCTCCACCCGCTTCTTCGACAACGGCAAGGGCTACTACTGGCAGGCCATGGGCCAGCAGCCCTGGCGCGGCGCAGGCCAGCTCTTCAACCAGTTCGGCAACTTCTCCTTCATGGGCGAGCTTCAGCGGCGCCTGCGCGGCAACACCATGAGCCTGGAAACCTTCGCCCCGCTGCTGGACGATGAGAACACCTGCTGGTACAACGTCTCCGCCAACGTGTTCACCTACTGGGAGTCCGTCTACGGCGTTTTCGCGGATTCCTCCCGAACCCTGCCGTACGGCTACACGTACGACAAGCAGTACCTGGACGACCTGGGCGGCACGCAGTCCCTGCGCGTGGACATGCTCTTCTACGACACCTGGACCAACTACAACGGGCAGGAAGCCGCCGGCGGCGACTTCATGATGATTGCGCCGTGGTACCTGGCGGACAACCATGAATACACGAGCATCGGCGGGCCGTATTCCGTGCTGCGCAACGATTCCACCAAGGGCGGCTATTTCTCCCAGTGGTTCCCGAAGAACAATTTCGATGCCACCGTCAAGATGTACCGGGATATGGATGGGAATCTGCCGGACTTGAAGGCGGCCGCCGATGCGTTGATTGATGCGTTCGGCGCGGTGGACAACGGCGACGGCACCTACTCCCACACCGCGGAGGGCCAGATTGCCTTCATCGGCATTGTCTCCCCGGACGGCGCGGGCCACGCCATGACCTCCTACGGATTCGAGACAAACCCGGACGGCACGCTCAAGTCCATCCTCTTTGCGAACTCCGACGACATGGAGTACCGCACGTTCACCCTGTACACCGGGATGCAGGACGGCAAGATCTTCCTGTTCGAGGATGAGGGCCATACCACGCTGTGGACCTACGGGCAGGACGAGCGCGGCGTGGACCTCACCTGGTCCATGGACGAGGTTGAGTTCATTCCCACCCCGCAGGCGCTCAAGGAGCTCGCCAACCAGTACAACCACGGCCAGCTCACCTGGAGCGGCACCGCCTCCTCCTGGAAACCCGCCGCCGCGCAGGACCCGGATGTGGCCCTGCCCACGGCGGACGGCGGCTGGATGATTCCCGTGAACGGCGAGACCTATGCCGCCGCCTACACGGACGGCCGCAGCGTGGCCTTCACGGATGCCGCGGCCGGCAGCACGTACGAGGGCCGGGTGAACCTGGGCACGACTCTCACCGTGCCGGAAATGACTATCAACAACGCCGCCGTGGACTACGTGTTCGACGGCGCGGGAACAAACAACCTGCGCGCGGAGAGGCTGGTGAAGGAAGGCGCGGGCAGCGCCACCTTCACCAACACCGACCTCTTCAGCCCGGAGCTGCAGGTGAAGGGCGGCAAGCTTGTCCTGGGCACCGACTCCAGGCTGGGCGGTGATTCCAACGTTGCCGTGGAGGGCGGCTCGCTCGTGTTCGACGGTGGCTATGCGGATATCTCCGGCAGCATCACCGCCACGGGCGGTGAGGTGGCCGTGATGCGGGGAACCGCGGTGAACGCCCCCTCCCTCACCATCGGCGCGGATGCCTCCCTGAGCCTCAGCGTCACCCAGCAGCAGCTCACCTCCACCCTGCTTGCCGCCAACGGCGATGTGTCCGTGAACGGCCTCATCCGCGTGAACTTTGAGGACACCGAAACCCATACCGTGGTCATGGGCCAGGCGTACAAGCTGATTAGCACCACGGGCAGCCTGAGCGTGCCCAACCCGGAGAACCTGCTGGTGACCAGCGTGAGCATCCCGGACATCGACACGTACGATGCCGTGCTCTCCGTGGCGGGCGGCACGCTCAACCTGGTCTTCACCAAGGGGCTCGCCAGGTACTGGGCCGGCGGCGCCTCCGGCACCTGGAACAAGGCGGAGGACAACATCGTCTGGGCGGAAGAGAGGGGCGGAGCTCCCACCTCCTTCTACGACAGCAACTACTACGCCGCACATTTCGAGGGCGGCTCCGGCGTGACCAACATCACCGTGGGTGAGGAAATCAACCTCACGGAGTGGAACGTCTCCGGCGCGGAATACCACTTCACCGGCGCGGACAAGGTGGTGCCCTCCAAGCGCATTGTGGTGGCCAACGGCGGCACCATGGTGGTGGACAAGGCCCCGCAGGGCGCCAACATTCCGCTGATTGTGGAGGCGGGCAGCTCCTTCACCATGACGGGTGACGACACGCTCACCCTCTGGACCCTGGAGAACGAGGGCGCCATCGACATTGCCGCGGGCAGCCTGGCGCTGCGCTCCGGCGTGGAGAACGGCGGGTACGTGCATGTGGGCAAGGACCTGACCCTGGCCTCCGGCTCCGACAACGCCTTCGATGAGCTGCATGTGGACGGCTCCGTCTCCTATTCCGGCACGGCGGGCGTGCTGCGCGCCGGCGGCAATTCCGTCATCGGCTCCGTGGCGGGCGGCATCCTGCAGGCGCGGGATGCAGAGGGCAGCGTGACGCTCACCACGGACGGCACCAGCACCCTGAGCACCATCCAGGGCCCCGGCAGCATCCACGCCCTCGGCTCCCTGCACCTCACGGGCGAGACCCATTACACCTCCACGCTCACCGTGGATGGGGAATTCTCCCTGGATACCACCAGCACCATCACCAACCTCACCGCCGGATACATCAAGCCGGCGGACGGCGCGGTGCTGACCGTCACGGGCGAGCTGAACGCCGCCCAGCTGGAGGTTGCCTCCATCACCACCTTCGATTCCCCGCAGTACTATGCCGCCACCCTCACCAGCCCGTCCATGGAGTTCCGCCCCACGGTTGCGGCCTGGGAGAGCGTGAAGTCCTTCGGCTTCCTGAGCGGTGACACCATCTACCTGCTGCGCAACATCAGCGAGGCTCCCAGCATGGTTTCCAACCTCACCCTCACCGGCGGCGCCAGCTTCTACGAGCTCAACGACGGCAAGGACCATGTGGCCCGCATCGCCCAGAACGGGAACGGGGACGTGGTGCTCAACATCAGCGTCATCGACACCCTGCAGTGGGTGAGCGAGGACGGCGTGTGGAGCAGCTTCCGCGACTGGGATGCCAACGGCTCCGAATTCACGGAGCCCACCCCCGCCACTCCCGTCGGCTTCCTGGGTGAGGGAACCCCCATCGTGGATATCAACGGCGACCGCACCGTGAAGTCCATCCTCCTGGAATCCGTCAACAAGAACTATACCCTGGAGGGCGAAGGCACGCTGGCTACGCAGGATATCAACGTGAATGGCGGCTACCACACCATAGGCGACGGCGAGCGCCAGCTCAGGGTCGAGGTGGAGAAAACCGTGTCCATCGGGACCCGCGGCTCGCTCACCGTGACCGATAACACCAGACTGACCGCCGACAGCATCTCCGCCGTCGGCAACACCGTGGCCATCTCCAACGACGGGCAGGTGCGCGTGCGTGATATCAGCGCCGCCGGCGCCATCATCCGCAACTCCGGCTCCATCACGCTGGAAACCGCGTCCGTGAGCGCTATCGTGGGCAACGCCGACACCCAGGCCCAGGCGGGTGACATTACCATCGCGGCGGGCGGCCACCTGAACCTGGCCAAGGATTCCCGCATCGGCTACCTGGACAACGGCGGTGCCGTGAACGTGCGCTCCGCCAGTCTCACCCTGTTGCAGGAAACCACACAGGGCGGCGAGATGAACGCCGGCACGCTCAACCTCACCGCCGGCAACAACGCCTTCTCCAAGCTGGTGGCCTATACCGTCAACGGCAACTCCGGCTCCCTCTATATGGGCGACAGTTCCAACATCCAGAACCTCAACGGCGGCGGCTCGCTCCACCTCACGGACGGCTATGCGGAGGTGGACAACCCCGGCTACGACCTGCAGAATCTGAGCATCGCGGACGGCGCCAGCCTGCGCTTCGGCGCCACGGACTCCCCGCTCGTGCCCACAGGGCACTTCAAGGGCATTGCGGACGTGCTGCCGCAGGAGTACCTGTGGACGGAAATCCACGGCACCTTCAGCAGCGGCGGCGACCTGGTTTCCAACCGCTCGCTCATCTTTGACAAGAAGGTGGCCAACGGCGGCAACCTCACCGCGCCCGCCGTGGCTCTCTCCAGCACGGGCAACGTCTTCGGCGACCTCATCACGGACACCATCGTGTTCACCTCCGCACCGTCCGCCGCCGCGCCCATGGTGTACGTGAACCGCCTGGTCAACTACAGCGAGGACATCACCACCATCACCCTGGGCTTGGATGAGGTGCCGGAACTCGCCGGTGACTATGAGCTCATTGCCGGATGCGGCATCACCGCCGCCGAGAGCTGCACGCTTTCCAGCGACGCCCGCTCCAACCTCCGCCGCGAGCACCTCGACGGTGAACTGGAGGAGAGGGACGGCAACCTCTGGATCAACATCAAATCCATGGGTGACAACCACTATCCGGAAATCACCGACGGCAATGCCGGCAAGGGCGCCC
This sequence comes from Akkermansia sp., assembly GCA_024405455.1. GTDB lineage: Bacteria > Verrucomicrobiota > Verrucomicrobiia > Verrucomicrobiales > Akkermansiaceae > Akkermansia. Next base: position 22,546 of record JAKSOT010000034.1, read on the forward strand.
AGATGGCCAGCGAGGCCTACTTCGAGCTTTCTCCCCAGCTCAACCGCGACCAGTACCCGGATTTGGCCAAGGCCCTGGACGGCCTGGACCACCTGGTGTCCTCCCGCCGCGCGGATGCCGACAAGCTGGCCTCCGCCATCGCGGGCGCTTCCATCCCCGCCCTGCACGAGGCCATCCGCGGCGATGTGGACCGCCAGCTGCGCGCCATCCGCAAC